>JAJCZO010000273.1 GCA_029262355.1 Deltaproteobacteria bacterium | reverse complement strand
GCACCGTGCGGTGGAGATCAGGGGCCGCCGCTGGCCGACGTGTCGCCCCCCGAGACGTTCTCCCTGCCGCCCGCCGCGGCGGACGCCGGTGTCGTGAGCGAGGCCTTCGCTCCGGTCACTGCGGCGCTCGAGTCGGCGTCGCAGGTGGTGCGAGAGTCCGGGCTCCAGGTCACCCCCGACGAGAAGCGGACGGTCCTCAGCAAGGATGTCGGTACCGAGCGGTGGGCAATCACTCGGAACCTCGAGGACGGGTCCGTGACGGGCAACGTGTTCTTCCCTTCGGGCGGGGATCCGTTGTTCGTCTACTGTGAGCAAACGGGCACCGACGGAACCGATCTGGAGTTCGACTGCTTCGGCTCAGACGTCTGCGCGGCCGCGCCGTGCCCGGGAGACCTGTGGTCCTCGCTTGCCTCCGTGACGCTCGCGGAGTCGTTCTTCCTTCCGGACGGCGATGTTCCAGTGCCGACGCCCGCTCCGACCGTGACCGTCGTGCCGACCGCGACTCCGGCGCCGACCCCGACCCCAGCTGACGGGGAGCTCTGTGGCAACGGCGTGGTGGATGGCTTCGACGAAGAGTGTGACGGCGCGGACCTCGACGGCGAGGACTGTGACTTCCTGGTGGGCGGTCTCGAGATCTGCACGGGTACGCTTCGGTGCAATTCCGATTGCACGTTCGATGCGTCTTCGTGCGCGTGCCCTTGCGAGAGTGACGACGACTGCGATTTCGAGATCGACTGCGAGGCTGCGGTGCCGGGCTGCGATTTCCTCTTTGGCGCGTGCAATGGCAGCACGTGCATCACGACGGCGGTCGGTTCGGCGCAGGTTTGTAGCGGCTTCGATCCCTTCGATCCGGACTTCCTACGCTGCGACTAGCGCGCCGCCGTCGGCATAGCGTTGACGAGTTGGCGTCGATCGGCGTTCGTCGCACGGAACGGCGACGCAGGGATATCGGCAATCTTCGCGAGGAGACGAGACGCCGCGACGGACGTCGAGGGGCAGCAAGGCGTTGACGTTATGTCGACGGCGGTGCATTGGCGAATCGCGGTTCGCCCCTCGGTCCTCTATGGGCAGGCGCCCGGGCATCGTTCGACGCCGGGTGCCTGATCCCGTAGGCCTCCGGTCATGGCAAAGCCCTTCACCGAAGCCTCCGTTCCACAGCAGACGGGCCGAACGGCCTTCATTACCGGCGCGAATAGCGGCATTGGGTTCGAAGCCGCACGGGTTTTGGCGGAGCGCGGTGCGCGCGTCCTGATCGGCTGTCGCTCGGCGGAGCGTGCCACGGCGGCTCGCGATCGGATCCTCGACCTTCATTCGAACGCTGAGGTAGAGATCGTCCCTCTCGATCTCGGCAACCTCGCGTCGGTGCGTGAGGCGGCCGCGCGTGTGAGGCAGGAGCCGCGCGTGGATCTCCTGATCAACAACGCGGGCATCATGATCCCGCCGCGCGAAGAGACCGCAGACGGTTTCGAATCGCAGTTCGGGGTGAACCATCTCGGCCACTTCGCGCTGACGGGTCTACTCATCGATAAGGTTCGGGAGACGGCCGGCTCGCGCGTCGTCTCGGTCAGCAGCAATGCGCACAAGGGTGGCTCGATCGATTTCGACGATGTGCACGCGCAGAAGTCCTACAGCCGCGTGGGGCGCTACAACATGAGCAAGCTGGCGAACCTGCTGTTCACCCACGAGCTGCAGAGGCGCCTCGCGGCTGTCGGTGCCCAGACGATCGCGGTTGCGTGCCACCCCGGAGTCTCCGACACGGAGCTCGCGCGGTACGTGCCGAGCTGGGTGATGTGGTTCTCGCCGATTCTTCAGATGATCTCGCACGACCCGCCCGAGGCCGCGCTGCCGACCCTTCGTGCCGCGACCGACACGGCGGTGGAGGGTGGTCAGTACTTCGGCCCGGCGAACATGTTCGAGCTCTACGGGCCTCCGGTGCTCGTTCAGCCGATCGCCGCGAGCCACGACGAGGAGGTCGCGCGGAAGCTGTGGGATCTCTCGATCCGCCTGACCGGGGTCGACCCGGGGCTCGCGCCGGCTGCGTGAAGGTCAGTCTTCGAAGCCGAGAAGTACGCCGGCCCTCAGGCGTGCGCGGCGCCCGCACGTCTCCCGGACTAGCATCTTGGTGAGCACCGCCGGATTCTCGCTCTTCGCCCACGTGCGACGCCCGTCGTCGAGAAGGCACGCGAGCCCGGTCTTTGACGGCGCTTCCTTGTCATAGCGAAGGACGTAACTCTCGACCGTGGCGATTCCGTCGTGGCCCGACATCGATTCGCGCCGCGGCAGCTTCTCGGCATCTGTGTCGAGATCAGCGTACTGGAAGCCCGCTGCCGACGGTTCGGTCGAGTAGATGCCGAAGGCATGTTTATCGAACGTTCCACCGACGGAGCTGACGAAGCCGGCGGTGCCCGGCTGTGCGCGGAGCCGGTCCATCATGGTCGCGATCGCGTGGAGCACGTAGCTGTTGAGCGGTGCGCCGGCGTAGGCGAGGCCGCCGGTGACGGTGAGTGGATCGTCGAGCGAGAAGCCCAGTGTCTGGGCGGCAACCTGCACCGCGGCAGGAAAGCAGCTGTAGAGATCGACGAAGTCGAACTCCGACGGCGCCCGGCCGGAGAGCTCGAGTGCGCGACCGCCGGCGAGCTCGAGAGCGGGGACGCCTAAGAAGTCCATCCGATTCGAGAGGGGTGGCGTGGCCATGCAATCGGTGGCGGCCTGAAGGAAAACCCAGCGGTCGCGAGCGACGCCGAGGCTTTCGGCGAGCTCGGCCGAACACAGAATCACTGCGGCGCCGAGATCCACGACCATGTTCGCGCACAGTCTCTTGGTGTACGGGTGCGAGATCATCCGGTTGTCTGGCGTTTCGTCGCGGATGGTCTCGACGCTTGGAGCCTCGCGGGTCCACGCGCACGGATTGCTCTCGGCCACTTTCGCAAACCGGTGCCAGAGACGCGCGATCCGGTCGCGATTCTCCTCGAGGCTCTCGCCGCGGGCGTGCCGCATCGCGTTTTCGTAAAGGGAGAAGATCGCCGCGGGCTGGGCCACACCGACGTCGATCTCCTCGCGAGTGACGCCCGGGGCGGTCTCACCGAAGCTGCGGTCGGGGGAGGTTGGTTGGTGGTCGCTCCACGCGAGATCGCGGCCGGCCCGCTTCGCCTGTCGCTTGGTTCGCTCGGCTTCCGCGCCGACGATCAGCACCGCGTCGCGCACGCCGGCGGTGATCTCGCGGGCGCCGTCGCTGATCATTCGCTGGACCATGTTCCCGCTTATGGGCGACAGTGCGGTCTCGGCGCCGGGTGCACCGAGGCGATCGCGGAGAGCGTGAGCCGGGTTCGCGTAAGGCCAAAGGCCCTTGGGTACGCGGATCGAGTCGAGTCGGGACAGCAGCGCACGGCAGCGCGCGTCGCCGGCGGCTCGCCGGGCCGCCTGCTCCATCAGGTCGAGCGGGTCGAGCGCGCCGATGTCTGAGTCGAGCCGCTGAAGAATCTGGCCTGCTCCGACCAGGATGGGCGCGCGTGGATCGGTGTGCATCCTGCCTAGGAAAACAGAGCTTCGCAGCCGGTGCCCGAAAGAATCTGGTCGACCTTTGCGCGATCGTCCGCGCCGAGCCCGGCGTGATGTTCGCGGAGCCAACGGAGGCACTTCGCCTGGTAGGGAAACGGCTTTTGTGTCCACGGCAACCCGTCGATCGTCGTCTGGACCTTCTCGTGCCCCTTCTCGGTCGCCTCCGCGTTTGCGAGCAGGAATGGCGTGTACACTCGGCCGACCTCGCCGAGCAGGGCCATGATGGTTGGCGGGATGGCGTCGCGCTGCATCCAGTCGGCTTCAGTCGGCTCGAGGCCCGAGAGCTCTTCGGTCATCTCGACCCAGGCGTACACGCGCGGGGCCTCCGCTACCGCGATCGCGCTGGGCGTGGGATCGAAGAGGACGAGGCACGTGAGCTGGCCGAGGAAGCCGAAGTCACTCGATCCCGGACGCCGTCCCATCAGGAAGGGTTGGGTCTGGAGGTGTGCGTCGAACAGCTTCAGGATGCGCCTGTAGCTGCCTTCGATCACGGGCGCGGTCGTGTCATTCGAACCGACGACCCAGAGACGGTCGATCTGTCGTTTCGCGATGAACTCGCGCAACGGCTTCACTTCCTCATCGGAGACGTCGACTCTGCGCCACAGCGGCAGGATCGACGCGGCCTTGTCGACGTCTGCTTGGTAGTACCAGCGGTAGTGGAACATGGGCTTCGTGAGCCACTCGTCGGCGAAGTCTTCGAGCAGTGCGTCCAGAAAGCAGACGACCGGGTCGGGCGGGACGGCAGCGCGGTCGGCGAACTCGTTCTCGAACCGTCGGATGAGCGGCGTCGAATCGGTGACAGCGACTTCGGTGCCAGACTCGTCGGCGAGGTAGAACGTGGGGAGGAGCCCGACCTTCGCCTGTGGCCGCGCCGCGTGCGCGTCGCTTCCCTGCTGGATCATCCGGTACGGGATGTGCCGGTAGCGCATGAGGGCGCGCATCTTGCGCGTGTACGGGGAGCCGGGCGCGCCCATCATCCAAAGCGGAGTGTCGATAGCCATGCGGCCATCATGCCCTATTGGCATACGATATGCCAGTAGGAGAGAGGGCCGGAGGTACGGTTGGTGCGCTGGCCCATCTGCAGGGTAGAATCGCTCATGATCTACGACAGCATTCTCGAGACGATCGGCCGCACGCCGGTGGTGCGAATCAACCGAATGGCACCCGCCGGTGTCGATATGTTCGTGAAGGTCGAGGCCTTCAACCCGATGGGGTCGGTGAAGGATAGGCTCGCCCTGGCAGTCATCGAGGACGCGGAGCGTACCGGCGCGATCGAGCCGGGACAGACGGTGATCGAGGCGACCTCGGGGAACACGGGCATCGCGCTGGCCATGGTCTGCGCGGCGAAGGGCTACCCTTTCGTTGCGACGATGGTCGAGTCGTTCTCGATCGAACGGCGAAAGATCATGAAGGGGCTCGGCGCGCGCGTGATCCTGACGCCGGCCGCCGAGAAGGGCACCGGAATGGTGAAGAGGGCCGAGGAGCTCGCCGCGAAGTACGGCTGGTTTCAGTCGCGGCAGTTCGAGAACCCCGCGAACCCCGCCTATCACCGAAACACCACCGGCCCGGAGATCCTGAGTGACTTTGCGAATCGCCGTCTCGATTATTGGGTGACCGGTTGGGGCACCGGCGGGACGCTCACCGGCGCGGGCGAGATCATCAAAGCGGCCCGGCCCGACGTGAAGATCATCGCCACCGAGCCGGCGGGCGCCGCCCTGCTGGCTGGTGGAGAATGGACGCCACACAAGATCCAAGGGTGGACTCCCGACTTCGTGCCGGATGTTCTCAACCGTGAGGTCATCGACGAGGTCGTGCCGGTCGATGATGAGGACGGGAAGACGATGGCGCGTCGCTTGGCGTGCGAGGAGGGGCTCTTCGTCGGCCTCTCGGCGGGAGCGACGTTCGCAACGGCCTTGAAGGTCGCCGAGTCTGCGCCCGCGGGTTCGACGGTGCTGGCGATGCTGCCGGATACCGGCGAGCGCTATCTCTCGACCTACTTGTTCGACGACATCTCCGAAGAGTCCGACGACGCATGGCTCGCCTCGCTCGACTGAGCCCAGTCGAGCGCGCCGCGGGTAGGGCGCCAGACGCCCCGGCTTGCCGCCGGCCCGCCTTCGGGAGAAGAATGTCCCATGTCGAATCTGCCCCGCGAGTTGCCGCCCGATTTTTTCTCGGCCTTCCAAGCCCTCACCGCCAAGTCGCGTCTCGAGGTCGAGGATCTGAAGCTGATGGTGCTCGTCGAGTGTGCGGGCGACGGCCTCTACGGTAGCCTCGCCGACGCCACGCCGGTCGAGGAAGCAGCAGAGCTGCTGCGCAAGAATGGCCGCGAGGAAACCGCCCACGCCCACCGGTTGAAGAAGGCGATCGAGATCCTCACGGGATCGGCGTATGAGATCCCGTCGAAGGAGGAGAACCCGTACTCCACGCCACCCGCCTTCCCGGCGGTGACGTCCGATCTCCTCGACGCCTTCAAGAGCGCGGAGTTCGACGGCGATCGCTACTATCAGACCTGGGCCGAAGCGGAGCCCAACGAGGAGGTCGCAACCCTTCTTCGCCAGAACGGGCGTGAGGAGACTCGGCACGGGGAACGCGTCACTCAGGCGGCCGAGATTCTGGCGCAGGCCTCGTAGACCCGGGCAACACTGCGTGTGCGTGGTGGTCGGCGTCACCGAGACGGGTAGGGGCGGCCCGAGGGTGCCTTTGCTTTCCGCCACGAGCCTGCAGTAAATCACCGATCATCGAAAGCGATGACCCTTTGGAGTGGGCAGTGAGCGCGCCCGGCCGGCTGGAGAGGTGCGTTGTCCTCGCGGCGACCGCCGTCCTCACCGTGATTTGGACGATCCGTTGGTTGCCCGACTTGGCGAGCGTTCTCCCCGACGGCGCTCTGTCGGGTCGGGTGGTGGACGGTGCTGATGCACGCATCGTGGTCTGGGCGATGGCCTGGGAGGCGCATGCACTCTTGACGCAGCCGCTCGCGTTCTTCGATGCGAACATCTTCTACCCCAGCCGCGGTATGCTCACCGGCTCCGACACGTTCTTGTCCGCTGCGGCCTTGGCGGCACCCGTATATTGGTTGACGGGGAACGCTCTTCTCGCGGCCAACTGCGTGACGGTCGCCGGCTACGGCCTTTGTGTTCTTCTCACGTACGCCGTCGTCCGGCGGACGGGGAGTGGGCCGGTGGCGAGCCTCCTTGCCGGCATCGCGGTCGCCCTCGGTCCCTTTCGGGTCCCAGCAGACGTGCACACGCTGCAGTACCCGAGCTGGATTCTGCCTCTCGTCCTTCTCGGGTGCTTTCGCGCAGAGCGCCTGGGGCGAGGTGGCTGGTGGCTCGCAAGCCTCGCGATTCTCTTTGGGCTCTTCGCGTCCTTCTACATGGCCGCGATGGTGATGTTGCTCGTCGGTGTAGAGGTCGCTCTCGTTGCATTTTTCGCAGGCGTGCCGCGTGCCCTGCGCCTCGCTCTGGCCACGGTGCCCGGCTTGTTGGTCCTCGGGCTGCTGGCGGTGCCCTGGTTGGCGCGTGGCGGTGAGGCCGGTACGGCGCCGGTGGAGCTGCTGCCCACGTTCGAGATCGTGGCGCAGATCTTCCAGCCAGCCTATCTGAATCCCTCGCACCCGATCGTTGGTGTGGGGTGGGCGATCGCCGGCCTTGCATTGCTCGGCTCGTTCGAGCCGCTCCTGCGTCGGGGCGAGCCGACGGTGGCCTGGTGGCGCTGGGTCCTGCTCCTGTTTGTCGGGATGGTCTTTGCCGCCGGCCCGAGCCTGTCGATCGGAAGCGCGCGGGTGCCGTTGCCGTACGGGCTGCTGCTCGACACGCCTCTTCGGGCGCTCCGCGCGTTCCCGCGCTTCTTCATCCTCGCCCATCTGGGACTCGCGGGCCTCGCGGCGCGTGGCGCGACCCTGGCTCTGCAGTGGGTCCACGCGCGGGCGGGAAGCCTCGCCTACGTGGGGGCGGCGGCGATCGCGCTCCTCGCGGTTCTCGTGCCGCGCTCGATCCTCCTCGTGCAGACGCCGTTCACGCACCTGGCTATCGGGCGTGATGCACCCACGGTGTACGAACGACTCGCAGAGGGTGAGCCCGGACCGCTCTTGGAGGTGCCCGGGCCGTGGAGTGCGATGGCGTTGGGGCGCAAGCTGGTCCAGGCGGACTTCATGATCCAGAGCGCCAGCCACTGGCGCCCTCTATTGAACGGCCACACCGGCTATCCCCCGTGGTGGTACGCGTGGCTGCGTCGAGAGATCTACCTCATCCCCGACGACCCCTCGGCCCTGACGGCGGTGGTCGATTCGACGGCGCTGAAATACATCTTGGTGCATCGTACGAAGGTGGGATCGACCGAGTGGGAGCGCTGGCGGCAGGGTGTTGTCACGCACGCTGCTCTCGAGAAGGTCGAGGAGACCGACGATCATCTTCTCGTCCGCGTTCGCCTCGATCCGGACCCGAGTCGGCCGTGGGAAGCTCGCCTGCGCGGAGGCATCGCCGATGAGGGCACGACGATTCTCGGTACGAGCCGCGGGCTGCTCTCGTCGGTCGACGTCGCGGGGGCCCTCGACCTCGTCGCCGGGCCCGAATCGATCGCGCCCTCTGCACCTCTGTCGCTTCACGTGCTGGCCCGCAACGAGGGAAACGCGGCGTGGCCCGCGCTCGCGCCCGAGAGGAGCTCCGAGGAGGGGTTGGTCGTTCTGCAAAGCGAGTGGGTCAATGGGGGGGGGCGGGTCGCGAGCACCGGGAGCTCGCGGCTCATGCGAGATGTCCTCGCCGGGGAGAGTCAGCACAACTGGATGGAACTGGCGGCTCCCGAAGTTCCGGGCGAGTACGAGCTGCGCATCTCCCTTCGGCAGGTCGGAGGGAGGGCCTTCGACGAGATTCCGCCGTTGCGGACCCGCATCGTCGTGGCGCCGCTGGAAGTGGGGTCTCCGCCGACGCCTCCGATCACGAATCGGTAGATTCGCCCGGTGGTCGATCGACTGCCGAGCGGTGGAGCGCGGTTGGCTGCTCAGGCGTAGCCGAGACGGGGTGGCCGTCCCGGTGGCGTCGGTGGCAAGTCGCGCTCGTTTCGAGGCCACACGATCGGCGACACGTCGCCGGCGATCGGCGCCCCGACCTCGATGCCCTGCCGGTCCGGAACGATGTGCGGTATGGACGAACGTCGCACGCACCCGTCAGCGAAGTAGATGATGCAGTACACGCGCCGCGTACTGCTGCTCGCGTTGGCCTCGGCGAGATGGACGGTGAGCGAATGGTGAAACACCACGGACCCGGGCTCGACCTCGACCCAGACCGGCTCGATCCCGGCGAGGGCTGGGTCGTTCACGATGTCGTAGGGCTCCTGGAAGACGTGTGAGATGTCACAGAACCGCTCGATCCCTTTGCGGTGCGAGCCGGGAAGGTAGGCCATCGCGCCGCGTCCGAGATACGAGCCATCGAACGGGATCCAGGCCGTCACCTGATTCGCCGGTTCGATCGGCCAGAACGGCCGATCCTGGTGCGCGTCGGTCTCGCGGCCGCCGGGCTCTTTGTACAGGGCCTGGTCGTGCCAGATGCGGACCGCGTCCGCGCCGAGAAGCCGAGCCGCCATCTCGCCGAGCCGCGGGTCGAAAGTGAGCCGACGGACGTCGACGGTGTCCTCCCAGAGGTTGATGCACTGTATGAAGCTCTGCTCGTAGACGGTCTTTTCTTCGAGCCGGCGGGAGTCGATCGACGCACGGGCCGCGACGGCCGAGTCCAAGGCGCCGCCGAAGGTCGCGAGTTCCGCAGGCGACAATACGTTCTCGACGACGAGGAATCCGTCGCGTTGGAAGACTTCGATCTGTTGGTCGGTGAGTCTCTGTGTCTCGTTCAAAGCCAGGTCTCCATCAGATGGTCACGCAGTGCGTCGACGTCGACATCGGTTGCAACGGTGATGTTGGGCGGGCCGTCGACGGTTTCTGCGACCGCGTCGTCATCCACTCGAATACGTCGCTCCTCGAAGGGGCATAGCCCGTCGTGGACGAGTACCGCTGCGGTCAGTGGGTCGTGAAGGGCGATGCGGGGCTCGCTGCGCCCAAGGCGCTCGCGCAGGAAGCCGAGCCATTCGGTGCTGAGCGCCGAGATCTGTCGAGCCAGCGCGTCGCCTCGAGCGAGCGCATCGACGTCGCCCGGCGCAAGCGCGGTCCGGAACGTGACCTCCGCCGGCACGATCCTCGGAAGCGTCGTGTGGTCGGCGTTGATCACGGTCTGGGCGGCCAGCGGGTCGCAGTACCAGTTCCATTCAGAGATTCCCGCAACCATGCCGTCGAGCATGACGTCCGAGAGCTTGCCGCCCATGATCGCAAGCGGGGGAAGCGTGACGCCAGCACGCACGAGCGCGCCGAGATTCGACAGGGGGCCGATGGCTACGAGAACGTCGGGCTTGGCCGCCTCGATCCCCTCGCCGAGTGCCGCGATTCGGGTGTCGGCATCCGTGTCCTCGCGCGTCTGCATCCGCGGCTCGCGGCCGTCCAGCATTCCCTTGCCCTCGTGGCCGAACATGAGGCCGATGCGTCCCTCGGTGATCGGAACGCCGAGGCCACTGAGGATCGGTACGTCGGTGACGTCCGCCGCCTTCAGCACGCCCCGAGCGATGTCGCTGCGGAGCTCGACGTCGCCGAAGACGGTTGAGACTCCCACGAGCTCGAGGTCGGGGTGGCGCAGCGCGTAGGCCAGAGTGAGGGCGTCGTCGACATCGGTGCCGACGTCGGTGTCGATCCAGATCCGCATGGCCCCATGCTTAGCCAGCAGTGCGCTCGAGGCCAACCGAAACGGGCTGGTCGACCCATATGGGCGACGACCAGGCGCGTTCTTCGACGTCGCTCAGGCAATCGTCCTGGTAGTCCGTCTTCTCGTCTTCGCCGTGGCACGGGTCGAGCGAGATGCAGTTCCCGTCCGAGTCGTAGGTACAGCGCAGTGCTCCGCCGTTCACCGCGGGGCTGGGTTCCTGGATTGCGCGCACGTAGTAGATCGCGTCGCGTGCGCTCGCGACGAAATCGGGGTCGTGGAACTCGGCGACGCAGCCGTCGGGGGCGCCTTCACACGGTACGGTCAGCCACGGGTCTTCGATGAGCTGTCGGATCGGCTCGTCGTCTCGCACTTGGGGGCGCATGCGCACCACTTCGATGCGGGTGATCTGCTTGCGCTCATCGGCCGGATGATAGCACTCGTTGCGGCAAAGATCGTAGAGCCGCTCGTCGCCCAGCGCGTCGACAGCAAAGTCTGGGCAACCGGGCTTCTGGTCGAGCGCGCCGACGGCGCGCACCCGGAACCGCGGCGTCTCGTGGAGGAGCACCTCGGACCCCATTGGGAGGACGTCGCCCTGGTTCGTGAGGAGATCGAACCACAGCAGGATCCGGTCGCCGCTCGTTCCGTACACCTCGCGGCGTTTGAGCCCGTGCCAGATCTCGCTTCTTCCGCGACCGGTCGCGTGGACGGCGACGAGTCCACCCGTCGTGAAGAACGACGACATCCGCTCGACGTCGCGCGTGGCAAACGGCACTTGGGGCTGTTCGTCGAGCGACACGGAGCAGGGCACCGGCGGATTCTCGTTGTTCAGGAGATCGGGCGCGTCGGCTCGAGTACCCTTGCTCTCCGTCATCTCGCTGCGGTTCAACTCCTTGTAGCCGGTGCCTGGGCGCGCGGTGTGGTTGTCGCTCGAGGCGATGAAGCCCATCCGCGTGGCGACGGGGGCATCGCCCTCGAAGTTCTTGCGAACGAGCATGTACTGCGCCGACATGCGCGGTCGGTAGTCGAATGCGGGCAGAAAGCAGTCCCGACACTGGCCCGAGTCGAGCCAGTCCTGGACCGAAGTGCCCTGCACGGTGCGAAACCCGGTCTTGCTGCCGGCGACGTGGTTCTGACGCGCGACGAGGGCGCGCTGCTCGCACTCGTCCGTCTCTTCTCCTGATGCGAGGCATCGGTCGAGGATGATCTGGCCCGCTCGCCAGCAGTTCGGCAGGTACCCCGCGAGACCCGATCGAGGCGCCGGACAGACCTCGTCGCCGTTCTGGTCGATTTCGACGTCGAGGAAGTCGCGATACTCCTCCGAGCTGCCGTGGCCGGAGTACACCTCGACGAGCGTCTGGCGATTGGGGTCGTTGTTCGTTGGACCGATCTGCGCATCCCACGTCGAGCCGGGCGGAGAGGTGTTTCCCCAGGATGTCCCGTGGGGAATCACGATCGACTCGAAGTCCCAGTCGTCGAGCTTTGCGAAGAGGTCGCGAGGCGTTTCGGTCGTCTCTTTGCACGACGCCGAAAGATCTCGCACCGGGACGCCGGAGGCACAGGGCGGCACGGTCGACGTTTCGTGCAGGAATCGCGCGAAGTCCATCGTGCGCTGGTCGCGGAGCAGGAGCGCCAATCCGGCGCGAGCGAGCGGCGGGACGTCGACGATGTCGCCTCCGCCCGGGTGCGCCGACGCGATCGGGCGCGCGAAAATGCCCGCATCGTCGAGGTCCCTCAATACGACGTTCTTGTGACCGAAGTGGTTCTTCGCGGTTGTCCCGTCTTGGGACCATTCCCAGCCGAGAAACGCGGTGACGTCGGGATCGTCTGGCGAGGCGACGGCATTGCATTGCCGGATGCTCTCGATCGTCTCCCTCCAGTGCTCTGGAGTGAGGGACTCGGCGTGGTCGTTGATCGACCAGAAGTCGAGAGCGGAACAGAAGCGCGCGAAATCGCACGCGTCGGCGGGCGGGTGTGCGCCCTCCCCCGAGACGAGGGGCAGGCTCATCACGAAGGCGTCTGAGGAGAACGTGGTGTGGACGTGGAGGTCTCCGAACAGGATCTGCTTGGCTGTCCCACCGGGCGCCGCCTCGGCGTTCTTTGTCGCGCGGCGTTCGATGACGCCGGCCGGGATCGGAACCGACGTGATCTCGCCGGGCCCCTCGTGTGAGCCGAAGGCGCCTCGCCCGAGCGCGTATATCCCCATGCTGGCGAGGAGGAGGAAGCCGGCCAACACGGCGAGGATGCGTGTCCGCACGTCGGGGTCACCGGAGTTGGAGGCGCTGTAGTGCCTCCTGGGCCTCTTCCATGATCCGCGACACGAGTTCCTCGCATGTGGGCCGATCGTCGATCACGCCAGCGACTGAACCACTGGGCAGGTAGCCACCCACCGGGTCGCCGTCGCGCATTGCACGCTTCGCGAGCATCGGCGCGTTCGCGGCGAGCAGCATCTGGGAGCGGGTGAGCTTCTCCTTCCTTCGCATTGCAAGCCCGGACCTCAAGAGGTCGAGGAGCGAGGCGCCGGAAATCTTGCGAAACTCCATCGCGTTCTGGAAGGCGAACAGAAGCTGCGCGAGGCCGCTCTTGCCTTCGAGGTCTCGGACCAGCTCGTTCATGATCACGCGCTGGGGAAGGCCGTCGATTTCGGACGTGACGATGACGTCGTTCAATCCGGCGGAAACGTAGCGCTCGGTCGTCGACTCGGGAACGGGGCTTTCGGCGGTCATGAGAAAGCGCGTTCCCATCGCGATGCCGGCTGCGCCGCGGGCGATGGCGGCGACGAGGCCGCGGCCGTCCTTGAAACCGCCGGCCGCGATCACCGGGATCTTTACGGCGTCCGCACACGCCGAGATCTGAAGTGAAGTCGCGATCGCGCCGGTGTGGCCACCGCCTTCACCGCCTTGGACCACGACGGCGTCGGCCCCGAGCTTCTCAGCCTTCTGGACGTGGCGAGGAGCACCGCAGGTGGGAATGCAGAGGACGCCGCCGTCCTTCAGCTTCGTGATCAGCGCGGGGCTGGGCGCCCGGTTGTAGCCCGCAGCGCGCACCCTGTTTGCGAGAATCATCTGCACGATCTCTTCCGCGCCGGGCGCATCCATCAGGAAGTTCACGCCGAACGGGCGATCCGTGAGCTCTTTGGTACGCGCGATCGCCTTCTCGACGTCCGGCAGCGGCAGGGCGGCGGCGGCCAGGAAGCCGAATGCGCCGGCGTTGCAGGCCCCGGCGACGAGTTCGGGCGTGGCGACCCAGCCCATCCCCGTCTGGATGATCGGAGTCGGCATGCCGAGCATCTCGGTGAGGCGCGTCTTCAGCGGGTGTCCGTCGGGAAGGCTCATCCCCTCTGTCGTAACGCAATGGCGTGGCCGCGCCAGGCGCTCGCCCTGCTATCCCCCCATCGTGGGATGACATTGTTCGGGAGTTCGGGGCAGGATTTGCGGCGAACCCCAGAAAAGCGGTGCGGGCAGGAGGCTGATCAATGACGAATTCGTGTGGCAGGTTCGCGAGTTTCACCACGACCGTTCTTGGGTGGTTGGTGGCACTGGCCGTGGCGCTCGCCGTTCCCTCGGACGCGATCGGTGCGGATAAGGATACGGGCGCGCTCACGAAGTCGGGCGCGTCGACGTCCGGCGGCTCCAAGCTCGAGCCCAAGGCGGCGCCACGGCTCGAGCCCAAACCCGCACCGACGTCGGCACCAAAGCCCGCACCGAAACCGGCACCGAAGCCCGAGAGCCGCACACGCGGTACGGGCAAGCCTACTGGGCCTCCGCCGCCGAGGGCTGTCAGCGTTACCAAGAAGTCGTTCCAGAACCTCGAGAAGCAGGGGGTTCTGGTCAGGACGAGCGCGGCCGGCGATGCCGAAGGCGCGCGCGAAAGCCGAGACCTCGACGAAGCATTGGGAGGGATGCTGGCGAAGCAGTTCCGGGGCAAGACGAAGCTTCTCGACCGCTACACCGCGGTACCGGCGGGCGATGACAAGGCCTTCGCCAGGACCGATGCCGGAAACTACGTCACGCGCCTTCGGACGAGAGATGGGCGGGCCACGCCGGTCGTTCTCCTCGGTTCGAGCTTCGCCGTGCGTGACCTTTCGGAAACGCTCAGTGAGCTTGGTGGCCCAACCAACGCCGAGTTCAACTACGCGGTCGTCTACGAGGGGGTCCGCCAGGCGCTCGAGAAGGATCCCGACCGCCTGGCCGGGCTTCTCAAGGGGATGCCCGCCCCCGGGGAGCTCGGGAAGAAGGACCCCTCGAAGCTCCTGCGAGACATCGTGAATCGGTGGATGAAGAAACCGCCGACGAAGATCCCACCGATCCTTGGCAAGAAGGACTGCTCGGTGAACTGCAACAAAGTCGTTTCGCCCCGAGTTCTCGCCGGCGGGGAGGCTGCAGCCGCCTGTTATGAGAGGTCGAAGGATGGACTCTGGGCAACCGCTGACTGGCGCCTCAAACGCGCTTCGACGTGTGTGAAGGATCAGGGCGGTACACGGGGTTCCGGCGTGGCCTTTGCGATCAGCGCGGCCGTCGAGGCCGCGGTTCGTCGTGAGCACGACACGTGCCCTGACCTTTCCGAGCAGCACCTCCACTACCAACAGAAGAACCACTGGTTCCCGATTCCGCCGAACTTCGGCGACGACCTCAACGCACCCGGATCGGTGCTCGGCATGATGGTCGGCGACTACGAGTTCCGCGAGGAGTCGGCGTGGACCTACAACCTGTCTCCTCAACGAACCGAGGACACGTACCAGACGCCGAGAGGCGAGGTCGTCAATGGCTACTCGAGCTCGTGCGTGGGCTACGAAGACAGGCCGTGCTCGGAGACGAATCACCAAGGCCAGTACCTGTGCGCGAAGGGTGCGAAGACGTGTGGCTACAGCGCCCAGATTCAGCCGTCGAAGGATGAGATCAAGGTGCTTGCCTACAACACGTTCTTCGACGTGCAGAGCGCGGGTCGATCGATCGACGTTGCACCCATATTCCTGGCGCTGGGCATGCCCGTGGTCGCGTCGTTCCAGGTGACGCAGAGCTTCCTCGACGGGGCCGACGACGGATGGGTGCGGCCCATCAGCAAGAACAAGTCGAAGAAGGGCGGCGGGGATCCGCTGCGCGGGTGGCACGTCGCCATGATCGAGGGCTACGTGCGTAACGAGGATCTCCCGAAGAACACTCCGTCCGCCGCCGGGGGCGGCTACTTCGTCGTCAAAAACTCGTGGGGGCCGTGCGTGGGCGACGGTGGCTATTGGTATGTGCCCAAACGGTGGATGGAAGATCACGCGCTCTCGATGTCGGCTCTCACGGGGATTCAGGCGTACGGCCAGACGGACGTGGTGAGCGTGGCCTTCAACATGGCCGCGGAGCCACCGAGCACGCCGCTGTTGAGCCCGACTCAGGATGACATTCCGGTGTTCCCAGGGTTCTCGGCCTTGCGTTGGACCGACGGAAATCCCGCGACCACGTCGTACTCCGTGTGCTTGCGCGCGTCGACCAGCGACCCCGAGTGCGAGGACTTGTTCCCGGTGCCTCCGGCGAACGCGGCCCAGAAGAAGTTCATGGTCGATAGCTTCGCGTACCGGGAGCCGTACCGGGGCGAGAGATATTACTGGGCGGTCTTGGCTTGCAATCTCGGCGGCTGCGAATACTCGGGCAACCGGAGGATTCGGTTCACGCTTCCAGGCGCGCGGCTGAGCTCTCCAGCGCCGGGCTACACCGCCCCCAACCGGACGCCGAACCTCGCGTGGTACAGCCTCATGATTCGGGATGACGACGGATCGCTGATCCCGGATCCCGAGGTCGAGAGTTACCGGGTCACGGTCGGTCCATCCCCTCTCCCCGCGCCGAACCCCCCGTGGGAGGACGGCATGTTCAAGCACTACGATACTTCAGGTATTCCCGCCGGCAGTTCTGGAGGAATTCCGCTGTTGCGCTTCCCGGTGCCGGAGTCGGACCCCATTCCGGCGAACCTCGGGGCCACCGTGCATTGGTACGTCGAGGCCTGCAAGACGATCTCTGGAGATCTCGAGTGCAGTCGCTTTCCGTACTTCTTCAACCGCCCGGCGCAGCTCGAAGGGGTCTTCTACTTCGGAACGATGACGTTGCCGGGCGGAGTCGATCCGGTCGAGATGTCCTTCGATGATGCGTGTGACATCATCCGCGACGTGGTCGATCATCCGCGGTGCCGAAACTGTCACGCGGGCGTTACCGAGGTCACCCGATTCAACAACCAGGTTTCTCACGATCTCCAGGCGGGGACGAATTGCGCCGCTTGCCACAATTCGGGCTCCACGGCAGCTCCGTGGCCCGGGGAAGGCCAACCCGTGTGGCACGCTCCCGCGGATGTGGGAATGCACTGGACCGACAAGAATCCCGACGAGGTCATTGCTGCGATCGCCAATCCGAACACGAATGGCGGCAGGAGCTTCGCCGGCATCGCCAGCCACGTCGTGACCGACCACCTGGTGCTCTGGGCATTCGATCCGGTGGCGGGGAATGGCCAGAGGAACAACCGGAGCCCGGCCCCGCACGCGGATACGTACGCCCAAGCGTTCAATGTCTGGGCGGATCGTTACGAGGATGGCGAGACCTGCGACTGAGCGTTCGTGAAGCGCCGGGATTCGCCGCGGAATGGGGACGAGGGGGCGCGGCTCAGGCGCCGGCCGGGCGGGTGCCGATCACGTCGTCGCTCTCGAGTGCGGCGTATTCGTCCTCGCTCAGCCCGAGGAGATCGCATAGGATGTCGTGGTTGTCCTGCCCTAGAGTCGGCGCCGGCGTGCGCACCCAACGCTCCAGGCTCGCATAGCGGAACGGGAGCGTCGGCGTGGGATGAGTCCCCGCGATCGAGTGCGTCACCGACTCGAAGAAGCCGCGGGCGACGAGTTGTGGGTGGTCACTGCCCCGTCGCGCGTCCCAGACGCGGCCCGCCGGTACGCCGGCGGTGATGAGGGCTTCGACCGTCGCGTCGAGGTCGCGCTGCGCGAAGAGCGCGCGCAGCTCTTCGTCGATCCGGTCGTGGGCCGCACGTCGGCCGTCGGCGGTAGAGAGACCGGGTGCCGTTGCCCAGCCGGGCGTACCCAGCGCCGAGACCAATGCCGTCCACTGCGTATCGCTCGCCACGGAGAGCGCAAGCCATTGCTCCCGCTCGGGCGCGTGGCCCTCGCACGGATAGATCCCTTGCGGTGCAGCGCCTGGCGCCCGGTTGCCCATACGCTGCATGACGTTTCCGTACGCTGTGTACTCGATCACCTGTTCCGCGGCGGCGTTCAGCGCGCCCTCGACCATCGGGCTCTCGACATGCACGCCGCTGCCCGTGTGCTCGCGTTGGACGAGCGCGACCATCGACGCGAAGGCAGCGACCATGCCCGCGAGCGGGTCGCAGGGGCCACGCTGAATCCGCGGCTGATCGTCGAGGTGGCTCGTGACCCAGGCGAGGCCCGAGATCTGGTCCATGGTTTGCGCGAAGCCGACATTGTCGCGCCACGGGCCGTCGAGTCCGAACGCGGGCATGCGGACGAGGGAGAGGCGGGGGTTGAGTTCATGCAGGCGCTCCCAGCCGAAGCCGAAGCCGTCGAGCACGCGTGGGCTGTAGTTCTCGACGAGGAGGTCGCATTTGGTGATCAGCGACTCCAGGATCTGCTTGCCGCGTGGGCCGCTGAGGTCGACGCACAGGTCTCGCTTGTTGGAGTCGGCCGCGAGGAAGAAGGCCGAGCATTCCCACCACTGCTCGATCTGGCCCTTTACGATGCCACCGGTGTAGCGCACGCCGTCGGGACGGCGCGTCGACTCCACATGGATCACGTCAGCGCCCAGAGATGCGAACATGTGCGTGGCGGCAGGCCCCGCCCACCAATTCGTCATGTCGAGGACACGTAGGCCGGCAAACGGGAGGGCGGGCTGTCCTTGCGCTGCGGGGGGTTGGGTCGTTCGGGGTTCGACGTCGCCCGTGTGCTCCCCGAGCTTCGGTGCGGCTCGTGGCGCGTCGGGTGCTTCACCACCAATTCGAAAGGGGGGGCGGGGATGCTTGAAGCGTCCGTCGTTCGAAGTCACGAAGACCTCGCGGGCGACGAAGTGCTCGTGCTTCAAGACGGCGCGTCCATCGTTGACCGGAGCGACTGGGATGCGGAGCGCGCTCGCGCGCTCGACGATCTCGGCCGTCGTGTGTCGGGTGGTCCACGCGCGCACTGCCTCCTGCCACTCGTCGAATCGTGCCGTGCGGCCGGCGACGTTGTCGAGTCCCTGGCCTTCGAGGTCGGGGCGCTCGATCAAGACGAGGAAGTCGGCGAACTGCTGAGCCGAGTTCGTGTTGAAGCCGACCCAGCCGTCGGCGGTCGGTTCGATGGACGGGGTTTCGGTCGTACGGGCTGGCCACGGAGCCTCGTGGAGTCCCATCAATCGGTAGATCAGGTCCATGAAGATGGTACTCGAAAGGTTCATCGTGTCGAGCATGGCGAGGTCCACGTGCTCGCCGTGTCCCGTGGCGCGGGCGCGGAGCACGGCGGCGATGGCTCCCACGGCTCCGAACGCGCCAGAGACCCACTCGGTGATCCGTCCGCCGGCCTGGTACGGCTCTTGTTCGGGGCGTCCACGGAGCGCGATCGAGCCGCTCTCCGCCTGCAGGATGAACTCGGTCCATGGCCGACCGACGTAGGGCCCGGACTGCCCGTACGGCGTGATGGAGAGCACGACGACGTGCGGATGGGCCTTGCGGATGGCAGCGGCGTCGAACGAGCCTGGTGAGAAGTCCTCCACCACGAGATCGGCGCCGGCGACGAGTCCCGCCACATGCGCGTCGTTCGGTGTGCCTACGATCGATCGTTTGCCGGCGTTCAGGAAACGGAAGAGGGCGCCGTCTTCGCCGCCCAGGTCGGCGCCAGTGGCGGACCAGTGACGGAGCGGGTCGCCGCCGGCCGGCTCGATCTTCAGCACGTCCGCGCCGGCGTCGACGAAGAGCTTTGTCGCGTAGGGACCTGCGATCTCGGAGGTGAAATCGACGACCCGAAAGTCCTTCAGTCCGTGCATGACTCTCAGCGCGGGGCCGACCGCGCGGGCCACTGGGCGAAAATCTCGGCCACCGCCTCCGGAATTCTCTTCTCGCGAAGCTTCGGATTCACGACCGCGGTTGCGGTCCCGTACCAGAGGAGCGCGCGGTTGCGGCTGTCGCGAGCCTCGATCACGAGCGAGCCTTCCTCGTAGCCGTCGATCCACGCGTCCCCGGCACCTTCGATGCCCCCCTCGGCTCGGTATCGTGCGAAGTCGCCCCAAGTATCCTGGATCTGTTTGTGCTGCGTCGAGATGTGCCAGGAGAAGAGCATCTGCGGCTTTCGGTCGCGGGTGTACCCTCGCTGTGTGAGCTCGGAGTCCGCGCGGCCGCGAATCTGCTGGTCGAATCGCTCTGCCGCCCATCGGCTGGAGCCTGCCGGCTGCGTCGTGGGTTCCGCGGGGGGCGCGAAGTCGTCGACGTAGCCCGTTCGTTGCGGCGCGCGGGGCGCCGACCACTCGTAGGTGTGGTAGAGCGAGAGGTCGACCTGTGGATTCGTTTCCGTATGGATCCGCATCGGTGGCTGTTTGGGACAGCCAACCGTCGCTACGACCAACAGCAGGAGAACAGCGAGACGTTTCAGCGGGCCAACTCCTCGTCGATCGCGGTGGCGAGCGTTTCCGGATCGAAGCCCCACGGACCAGGCTCTCCCTGGAACGCGATGTTGCCGCCGCGGCCGATCAAATAGAGTCGATCGGGCAGGCCTCCGTAGGCGCTTGCCAGGCGGTCGTCGATGGGGTCGATGACGACTGGCATCTTGATCCGCAGTCGGAGAGCACAAGAGGATGCGACTTCCTCGCGCTCGGCGTCGCTCGTCGGATCTTGCACCCGGATGTCCTCGTCGCGATTCATCGTGATCACCCAGCCCTCCTCGGGATGGGCCTCGCGGATGTACACGACGAGGAAGTCGACTCGGTCACGGTAGGTTCCATGCAACTCGTGAAGGCGCCCCAACTGGACGCGAAAAGGCGGTCAAGTATAGGAGCCGAAGATCAGCGCCACCGGACGGTTCGCGGTCACCTCCGAGAGGTGAAAGGCGTGACCGGTCTCCCGCTTCGTGCCGTCGCTGAAGTCGAAGACGGGAAGCGCGAAATCGAACGCCGGCCCGTGTTCTTCGACCGTGGCGCTCGACAGATCGACGACTTTCGGGTCTGCGAACAGGTCGTCCGGCGTCCGGGGAGAGTCGTCCGGCGTGAACGACTTCCAGTCGAATCCTTCGGGCATCTTCGTGGCCATGATGGGGGCATCCTTGCACCCTCGGCCGGCCCTTTCCACTCCCGGCTCTGCGAGCACGGGCAGGCGAGCGGTCGGCTCGAGCCGCATGATGCTGCCACGGGGCCGCCTGAGCGTCGAGCGAGCGGTTGCGGACGCCTTTGGGCGAGCGGTCCACTCTCCCGACGAGAAGCTGCTAGGGAAGGGGCTCGATGGGCTCTAACCCTACGAGAGCGGCAGTCGCCGGGGCCGCCCTCGCCGGTGTGGTGTTTCTCGCGCTCGTCGTCGGGAGCTTCGTCGCCTCGGAGCAGTTCATCTACTACTGGGATTTCTCAGGCTATTGGATCGCGACGATTCGGCTCGGTGATCTGCTGGACGATCCAGCCCAGGCGCTCTCGGCGCTCGTCGAGTCCGTCCGCAACCAGAAATACAATCTGTTGCCGGCCGTGCCGCTCGCGCCGATCAGCCGGCTGTTCGATCATGACCGAACGGGCTGGGTGCTGACGGTTTTGATCGTCTACGGGTTGCCGGCGTTGGTGGCGCTCGGTTTCGCCGCGGTACGGTTAGGCGACGGCGTCGACGTCCGTGGCGCGCCTGCGGTGGCGGTCTCCGCGGCGGTTCTCCTGCCCGCGTTGTGGGCCCCCCTGTTACGCGGTTCGGTCGGAATCGGCGGTGTCACGCTCGCGGTCGTCGTCTGGCTGTCGTGCGTCTTCCCGCTGCGCGAAGTGACCACTCGACGGGTCGTGCTCTGGGGCGTGCTGCTGGCTGCGCTCATCCTCTTTCGCCGGTGGTATGGCTTCTGGGTTGTGAGCTGGGTCATTGCGCTCGGCATCGAGGCTTTGATCGAAGGTTCGGGCGGGCGCGATCGATACCGAGGGCTTCGCGTCGTTGCGGCTGTCGCGGCCCTGGTCGGTGTCGTTCTACTCGTGGTGGCCACCCCCATCGCGCTTCGCATGCTCACGACGGATCCGGCTGCGAGTCGCGCCGCTTACAGGGCGGCCCACTTCTACCTCGATGGCCTCGGCAAAGTGGTGGGGCGCTTCGGCGTAACGACGCTGGCGTTCGCCGCGGCGGGGTTGGTGATCGCGTTGCGAAATCCGGCGACGCGAAGTCTCGCTCGCGCGCTCGCGTGGCAGACCGCGGCGACGTTGCTGATCTTCCTGCGGGCGCAGCCGTTCGACCGACATCATTACTACCTGATTGCCCCCCAGGTGGCGGTCTTTTCGGGGGTGTTGCTGATCGAGCTCACCCGTCGTGCGCGCGACGCGACCGGTCCGCGGGTGGTCCGCGCCGGCTGCCTCGCGATTCTGGCCGTGGGCTTCGTTGCGGCCTTCTATGGGCCGATGGGGCGTCGTCTCGACGACCCCTGGGCGCTCTTCGCGAAGCCACGCTTCGAGCCGCAATCGCGCGATGATCTCGCGGAGATCGTGAAGCTCTCCGGCACCCTCGATGAGCTGACCCGCGCCGATGGCGGGCAGGTGTACGTCCTCTCGAGCTACTGGCTCCTCAACGAGGACATCCTGAGGAATGCGCATCTCACGACGGACGCGCCGGACATCGCGAGCCGGGTGCTCCTATCGGCGCACATCGACCGCAAGGAGGGATTCCCTCACCGGCTGATGCAGGCGGACTACGCGGTGGTAACGAATCCGCCGCGCGTGCATCTGCGCCCCACCGAGCAAGAGGTCATCGTGGTGCCGGCCCAGCAGATTCTCGACGGTGCAGGAATCGGGAAGGCATTCCGCTTGCTCCCGCACGCGTTCACGCTCCAGGATGGAACGGAGGTCTCGATCTACGAGCGCACGGGTCCGATTCGGCCGCTGGCGAAGCGCGCTCTCCGCGAGCGGCTCGAGCGCGACCTCTCCGCCGCTCCTTGACGGCTGGAGGGGGTCGGGTCGATGAAGTCGTAGCTGCACGGATCACCGTTGGCGCCCGTGTCCCTACGGCACGAGTCTTCGGTAGCGGCGGGCGAATACTGCGGACGCTGCGGCACACAGAAGGATGGGAACGACCGAGTATGGCCACGCGGCGTCGACGAGGATCGGGATGCCGGCGGCACGAAGGTCGACAGGGCTGGCGTAGCCCTGCAGCAGCCCGAGATACGTCCAGTACCAGGGGTTCCACCACAAGGCCCACTGCGCGTTGGCGGGAATCAGGAAGATCAGGAACGGGATCGCGCTGGCCGAACCGCCGATTTTGTACATCGCCATCGCCATCGCCTCGATCTTGTTCGACGCGAACGAGCCGAGGAACAGGAGGTACACGGGGGCTCCGGCCGCGGCGGCGAGGAGGGAGACGGCAAAGATTCCAGCGTTCGCGACGGGGCGGCCGTAGACGGCGGCGGCGAGGGCGGCACAGACGAGAGCCACCAAGAGCGTCGTCGTGATGAGGTAGAGCGCGAAGGTCGTTCCTCCAGCGGGCAGGACGCGGAACAGGAGCCACGTCTGCTGCTCGCGCTCCTCGACGAGCGAAAAACCGAGGACCGCTCCGCCAAGCAAGGCCGCGAGGATCACCACCGCTGGCGCCAGGTAGAGCTCGATGTCGGTGATGGGGATGTACGGCCCCGCCAGCCGAGCGATGAGGGCGAGGAGCGCTCCGTAAGCAATGAGGAAGAGGAGGAACGGATCGCGAACGACGGCGCGGATGTCGCGGACCAGCAAGGCGCGAGTGGGTTGGCCGATCATGCGAACTCTGCCCGGGTGCGGATGCGGTGTTCGTGCGTCCGCGCGACCCACACGGTGGCGGGAACGCAGGCCACGATCATGAGCGCGGACAGGGCGAGGATCCACGGCACGTTCGGTTCTGTGGCCATGGTGTCGCTCAGTGCGAGGATTCCCGCGCTCGACGGGATCCATCCGACCGCCGGCCAGGGGACGACTCCGAGGTACGCAAGCAACGGGAGCTGCCAGGCCAACACCCAGGGGACCGCTCCGAGGATGAACCGCGAGAAGTCGCTGAACCGCATCGAGAGCGCGAAGCCGACCAGCGAAGAGAGGAAGCAGAAGCCGGACAAGGCAACGGCCACGAGGCCGCCGCGCGCGACGTCGAACGTGATCGCGATGGAGGTCAGAGTTCCGAAGGCCGTGCCGACGATTGCCGACGCCAGGGCCAGGCCGATCAGATGCTCCACGGGGCGCAGAGGCGTCACCATGAGGGCGGACGCGGTGCCGTCTTCCTTCTCCATGTAGCGAAACGCGCCGACCATGTTCGTGCCGAGCAAACCCGGCTCGGCGAACAAGAACAGGGGCAGCGCCCAAGCCACGGCCGAGGCCGGAACGGCAAACAGGAAGACCAGAACGGTCGGCACCGTGAGTATGAGGTAGATCTGGGGAAAGCGCGCGCGGGTCTGAAGCCGCAGGCTGAGCCTCGTTGCGCGCAGCACTCTGCGAATCATCCGAGGAGCCCCTTTCCGGTGATCTGCAGAAACACGTCCTCGAGCGAGGGCTCCTGCGTGTGGATCGTCACGACGTCGTTGCGTGCCACGAAGTCGAGGAAGGCGCGCTTGCCTACGTCGTCGGCCAGAGGGAAGTCGTGCGGCGCGAGTCCGTTCTCCTCGCGTACCTCCACCCGCACGACACCGGTGGCCTGCGCGAGTTTCAACTCTTCGGGGTTGCCGATGGCGGCGATGTCCCCATCGGCCAGCAGCGCGATTCGGTCGCAAAGGTCGTCGGCGAGCGTCATGTCGTGGGTCGTGAGGAACACCGTGGTCCCGGCTGCCGCGCGGCTTCGAATGAGCTCGCGGATCTTCTTCGCGTGCTCGGGGTCCTGGCCACTGGTCGGCTCGTCGAGAAACCAGAGCTCGGGACGGTTCACGAGTGAGCGCGCGAGCACCACACGCATCTTCATCCCCTTCGAATACTGGTCGACCCGGCGGGGGTCGTTCGAGGGAAGGTCGAGCTCGGCCAGTAGGTCCGCGCTGCGCTCGCACGCACCGTCGAAGAACGACGCGTAGAAGTCGAGGTTCTCCTCGGCCGTGAGCTTCCCGTAGAGGTTCGGGATCTCGAAGGAGACGCCGATCCGTTGGTGGTAATCGGGCCCCTGGGTCGCGAGGTCGCGTCCGAAGATCTCGACCCTCCCGGCGTAGCCATGGAGAATCCGTGTGAGGAGCTTCTGCGTCGTGCTCTTGCCCGACCCGTTTGGGCCGAGAAAGCCAAACACCTCGCCCTCTTCGATCGCGAAGTCGAGCCCGCAGAGAACCCGCTGCGCGGTGTCAGGGTAGGCGTACGACAATCCATGGATGGTTACGATCATGGGACCAACCATCAGGCGAGAGGGACGAAGATCGAGATCCGCGGCTCGTCGTCGATGGCCCGGCTGATGTGGCCGCGCCCGGTGGTGTCCTCGGCCAGGAGCACGTCGCCGGCGAAAAGGCGCCGCGTGGTGCCGTCGCCGACCTCGATCTCGACGCCGCCACCGGAGAGCATGATTACGAACTGGCGCTGCGGGGCGTTATGCCACTGATAGTCGTAGTCTCGCTCGGTCTGGCGGAAAAGGATCGCCTTGGCGTCCAACGGCTTCGAGATGGCGCCGATCGCCCCACGGTCGAGCAGCTCGATTGCCACATTCTCGAAGTGCGACTCGCCATCGTCGCCGGTGTAGATTCGGGTTACGTTCATCGTGGATTCTCCTCGCTGACCGATGTCACGGAGACGCCTCCCGCCGCAACGCCGTTGGCTGCCCGATCCTTGGGCGACTGCGTAGGAATCTCGCAACCTGCCGCCGGTCTGGAGGTGGGGTGTTGAATGAACGACCGGAACTGCTCGTCCGTCACCTTGGCACGTGCGCTGCACGCGGGGCAGTTCCCGTGTCTTGCCACGGGGGAGAGGAGAGAGCGGTGCCCAAGTACATGTACGAGCGCCTATCGGCGCAGGACAACAGCTTCCTGGTCTCGGAGCAGCCCAACGTGCCTCTGCACGTGGCGGCGGTGGGGATCTACGAACTCGGGGACCTCATGTCTGAGGTCGGCGGTGTCGACATCCGCAAATTCAAGAGGGCACTGGAGGCACAGCTCCACAGGATTCCCCGCTACCGGGAGAAGCTCCAGTATGTGCCGGTCGAAGGCCGGCCGATCTGGGTCGATGATCCGCACTTCAACATCGATTATCACGTGCGGCACGCGGCCCTGCCCAAGCCGGGGGACATCGAGGAGCTGAAGAAGCTCGCAGGGCGCATCACGACCCGGCCCCTCGACCGCACCCGGCCGCTCTGGGAGATGTGGATCATCGAGGGCCTCTCGGGCGACCGGTTTGCGACAGTGACCAAGATCCATCACTGCATGATCGATGGCCAGGCCGGCGCCGACGTTGCCCAGATCCTGATGTCGCCGACGCCGGAACACGAAGTCGGTGAGCCGCGTCCCTTCATCCCTCGGCCCGCGCCGAGCGACACGGAGCTGACCTTCGACGCAGCGAAGCGTCTACTCCTGTCTCCAGTCGAGGCGGTCGGAAGCTTGGGCGCGTTCGCCCGCTCGTCGCCCGACCTCCGCGGGGAGATTGGCGCGCGCGCCCGAGCCGTCGCGGACCTCGCCCGGACGGTGCTTGCGCCGTCGTCGGGGACGCCGATGAACGGACGGCTCGGTCCGCACCGGCGGCTCGACTGGCTCACCTTGCCGCTCGAGGATGTGAAGGCGGTTCGTCGGGTACTCGGGTGTACGGTCAACGACGTGGTCCTCGCGACGGTGACCGGCGCCGTGCGACAGTATCTGATTCGCCGCGGCGTTTCTCCCGACAAGATCGACTTTCGGATCGCCGCGCCGGTGAGTGTACGCAGAGACGATGACCGCGATCGCATGGGGAACCGGGTGTCGACCTGGATTCTCCGTCTGCCTGTCGACGAGAGCGACCCGCTCGCATGGGTTCGCCGTGTGAATCAGGGCACCCAGGAGCTCAAGGAGACGCGCCAGGCGCTCGCGTTGGATCTAATGATGAGCATGGCGGAGTATGTTCCTTCGTCCGTGTTGGCGCTCGGAGCGCGGATGGCGTCAGCTCCGATCAACATGATCGTGACGAACGTCCCCGGACCGCCGTTCCCGCTCTACATCCTAGGCGCACGCCTTCTCGAGCTACATCCTCTCGTCCCTCTTCTCGACGGTACGGGGCTCGGCGTCGCACTGTTCTCTTACGACGGCAACCTGCATGTCGGACTGAACGCCGACTACGAGCTCGTCCCCGACCTGAGCGCGTTCACGGCGTTGTTTGCGCAATCATTCATGACGGTGTTCGACGCGGCCGGGCTTGCCGAGGCACCAGTCGAGCTGGCGGTCACCGACGACGCCTTGCGCGCGGTGGCGAGGATTGCGTAGCCGCGGCGCTCACTCGCGAGACCGCGGCGACGGGGCACGATCCTTGGCGGGGTATTCCGAGTCGCCCCCGGGCGCTCGAATCTGATACACCGATCGGGTGGCTGGCGACGATGCTCCCGATCCCGTCGCTCGAGCGGCGGCGCTGCATGGCCTCGTGCGGGAGGCGGCACCCGAGGGCGATCGTGACCGGCATCTGCCGGCCCGCGTCGCGCGCGCCATGGCGGAGGCCGGGCTGTACCGATTGGCCATCCCGACGTCTCTCGGTGGGCTTGGTGCTGATCCCGCGACTCAGATCCGGGTGATCGAAACCATCTCGATGGCCGACGGGGCTGCCGGGTGGAATCTGATGATCGGAATCGAGACGTCGAGCCTCGTTGCGTTTGCTCCCGATTGCGCCGAGGAACTCTACCGCGACCCGGCGGCGATCCTGTGCGGCTCGACGGCGACGTTTGGGCAGGCGACGGTGGGGGAAGGCGGTGTCCGCGTGCGTGGTCGATGGCCGTTCGCGAGCGGCTGCCACAATGCGACCTGGTTCAGCGGTCTCTGCCAGATCGGCGAGCCCTCCGACGGCGCGATCGGATGGGCGATCGTGCCAATGGTCGACGCGACGATCCACGACACCTGGAAGACGACGGGCATGCGCGGGAGCGGGAGCCACGACGTCGAGCTGGCCGATGTCTTCGTTCCGGAGGTGCGCGTGATTCGCGCGCAGCAGAGCCTCCGTGCGTCTGCGGACGAAGAGCTCAGCCCCCTGGTTCGCATCCCGATTGGGTCGCGCCTGGCGTATAACAAGACCGGAGTCGCGCTCGGGATCGCGCGCGCGGCGATCGACTCCTTTGTGGAACTCGCGCGGTCCAAGACGCCACGCTTCAGCGGCACGACCCTGCGCGAGCGTTCTTTCGCCCACGTGGCTCTGGGGACCGCCGAGGCGGAACTGGGCGCCGCGCGGGCCTTCGTGTTCGAGCAGGTCGGGGCACTCTGGGATCGCGCCACCCGGGGGGACATCATCCCGCCCGAGCTACGCGCGCGCTTGCAGATCGCATGTAGCCACGCCGTCGAGGCTTCGGCGCGGGCCGTGACCGAAGTGCATCGGGCCGCGGGGACGGATGCGAACCGAGCCGGCACCGTTCTGGAGCGGTCCCTGCGCGACGTGCTCGTAGTCGGACAACATCTCACCGTGGCCCGTCCCCTGATCGAGGATGCGGCGCGGATGCTGCTCGGCTTGGATGCGACCTCCATGATCCTCCGAGACATGGGGCGCTGAGCTGAGAGGGGACGACAGGATGAGTGAAAAGCGTGTAGCTCTGGTCGTTGGCGCGGGACCGGGCCTCGGGGCTTCCATCTGCCGTCGCTTTGGCCGAGAAGGCTTCGTCGTTTGTGGCGTGCGCCGGCGCCACGCGGACGAGCTCGACGAGCTCTGTCGGGAGATCACCGATGCTGGGGGCGAGGCGCATGGTTTCGCGACCGACATGCGCAAGGAAGACGCGGTGATTGCTCTGTTCGATCGCGTCGAGAAGGAGATTGGTCGACTCGGGGTCGTCGTGTTCAATCCCGGTGCGAACGTGACTTTCCCCATCGAGGAGACGACCACTCGTGTCTTCACGAAGGTTTGGGAGATGGCGTGTTTTGCCGGATTCCTCGTCGGGCGCGAGGCGGCCCGTCGCATGCTGCCGCGCAGTGAAGGGACCATTCTTTTCACAGGTGCGACCGCAAGCGTGCGCGGGGGCGCCGGCTTTGCCGCCTTCGCGAGCGCCAAGGCCGGCCTCCGCTCGGTTGCGCAAACCATGGCGCGCGAGCTTGGGCCGAAAGGCATCCACGTCGGACATATCGTGATCGACGGCGGGATCGACGGTGCCTTCATTCGAGAGCTGATGGGAGACGCCCTGGAAGCTCGCCCGGCGGATTCGATTTTGGCTCCCGACGACATCGCGGAGACGTACTGGGCGTTGCACGCGCAGCGTCGCAGCGCGTGGACGTTCGAGGCCGACCTGCGACCCTGGACGGAGCGGTGGTGACCGCGGCGTCTCGAGCGCTCGGGCCGAGCCCCTTTGCGTTTTTCGAGTCGGCGTGGAACCACGTCTCGACGTATGAGATGCGCCGCACTGGTCTTTCTTCTTGCCCTCCTGGTGGTACCAACCTCGGGAGCGGATGCTCAGAACGTCGAAGCTCCGTCCGGTTTTCAGCGCGCGATCGACGCGCCCGCCGAGACAATCGGTGAGGAAGACGAAGTGGATGCAGGCGCCGCGCAGGCCGCGGCCGTCGAAGACGGCCGGGCGACGCCAGGGCTCGATCGGCCGGCGCGCGAACGGATCGAGGAGATCGTAGTCTCGGCTCGGAAGCGGGCGGAGTTACTCGAGGACACGCCCGTCGCCGTCACCGTTCTTGGTGAGACGGCGCTGCGGCAGTCGGGCATCACGAGCATCAACCAGATTCAGGACCTCGTGCCGAACATGACGTTCGCCCAGGGGCTGGCCGGTCAAGCTCCCCAGATCCGCATTCGCGGGGTGGGGACGACGACGGTAGAGCCGGCGTTCGATCCCGGTGTGGGAGTATACGTCGACGGAGTCTTCCTGGCGCGCTCCATCGGTCAGCTTCTCGACACGATCGACATTCAGCAGATCGAGGTGTTGCGCGGCCCGCAAGGGACGCTGTTCGGCAAGAACACGGTGGGTGGTGCGGTGAGCGTGACCACGGTGAAGCCGAAGCCCGAGGTGGAGGGGTTCGTCTTCCTCCGGCCGGGCAACTACGGCTCGATCATTACGCGCGCAATGATCAATCTTCCCGTGTTCGAGGACAAGATCATGACGCGGTTTGCGATGTCGTCCAAGAATAGCCGTGGCTACGTCTACAACCAGCTCCGCGACGAATACACCTCGGGGCTAGGCTCGGTCGACTTCCTCGGATCGGTGCGCCTGGCACTGATCGACGGTCTGAACATCGACGTGAGCGGGCAGTATGCGAACGCTCACAACAATGCGCGCGGTGGCGAGTGTGTCTACTCGGCGCCCGGGGCCTTGGAGGGTCTGACTCCGGGGTTCAAGCCCGCCTGCGAGGAGGTCGCGGGCCCGTTCATCACAAATGAGGCCGTCGCGCAGGTGAACAGCGTGACGAGCAGCGGGGTGTGGGGAGTCGTCGATTGGTCGCCGGGCGGCTTCAGTCTCCTCGACGACGTGCTCGTGAAGTCCATCTCGTCGTGGCGGCAGCAAACCTCGGGGCAGCGGTTCGATCTCGACGCCACCTCGTATCCAGCGATCCAGCTCTCGAACATCGGCGGCGGCGCGCTCTTCGACGGTGATCCGTCGGACCAAGAACAGGTTCAGCAGGAGCTGCAGTTCAACGGCTCCGCCTGGGACGGTCGCATCAACTTCGTGAGCGGATTCTTCGCATACTGGGAGAACGTCACGGCGCCGATGATCGTTCGCGCGGAGACGGATGCGTTCGTGACCGCGACGGCGAATCGTATCACGACCGACAACTTTACCTGGGCCGTCTTCGGACAGGGAACCGTGGATGCGACGGACTGGCTCTCGCTCACGGCTGGGCTCCGGTACACGTCGGACCGAAAGTCGTTCACGCAGGAGGCATACGATCCACGTACTCCTGACGTGCCGCCGGCGACCGGGGCCGACTCGGGCACCTACACCTCGTGGACGCCGACGGCCACGATTTCTCTACTCACGCCCCAAGAGTGGCTCGACGAGACGTCGATCGATCACCTCATGGGGTATCTTACGTATTCTCGGGGCTTCAAAGGAGGTGGCTTCAATGCCGTGCTGCAGTCGCAGGTCGGCGCTCTCAGCCCGATACCCTTCGACCCCGAGACCCTGGACAACTTCGAGGTCGGTCTCAAGACGATCGCGCTCGACCAACTCCTCACGGTGAACCTCGCTCTCTTCCACGGGAAGTACGATGACATTCAGGTCTCACAGTTTCTGACGTCCCTCGACGAGGAGGGTATGATCGTCTCGCAGCGTGTGACGCAGAACGCCGCGAAGGCGACGATTCAAGGGGTCGAGGTCGAGCTTTGGACCCAACCGGTCGACGGCTTCATCATCACGGGTTCGCTCGGGTACCTCGATACGGAGTACGACAGCTATCCCGATTCGGAATCGCAGATGACCTCCGAGCCGATCGATCGTTCCGGCGAGACGTTCGATCAGTCCCCGAACATTCAGTCGTTCGTTTCGGCGCAGTACTCGTTCGGACTCGACGTCGCCACCGACTCGCCTCTGAACGGTTGGCTCACCCCGCGGCTGGAATGGGCGTACCGCGGTCGCTCCCATACGGTCGCCCCCGAAGTCCCACAGGGCTGGCAGTCGGGATACAACTTGCTCAACGCTCGCCTCTCGTACGATTTCTTCGACGACCGCGCCCAGGTCGCGGTCTGGGCAAAGAACCTCCTCGAGTCGGCGTACTTCAACCAGACGTTCGCCTACGTGACGACCTTCGGCGGCGTCTCGAGGTTCTACGAATCCCCGCTCACGTTCGGTGGCGAGCTGAGTTATTCATTCTAATCGTTCCCTACCCGAGCCCGATACACCTCCTGGGCCGCGGCAATCGCCGCGAGGAGCCCTTCGCGGTCGGATTGCGGAATCTTCGCCTTCCGGATGAAGGGCTCGAGCCCATTGACCCGCTCGAGCGCGGCCTGAGCGGCTTGTTGGCCCGCGGCCTGCTCGGCGACGGACGGGGTGGCGGAGACCACGATCTCGATCGTTGCCGTGTGCGCGATCGCGTCGGGCGCGATGCCATCGACACGGGCCCGCATCTGCCCGCCGCTGGTTCGCAGCGCGAGCCACGAGGAGCGCTCGATGCGCGGCGACACGATCATCTCGATGCGACCAGGCTCCTTCTGTTCCGAGACGCGTTCGATGACCTCGCCATTCTGCACCAGCTCGAGCGCCTCGACGTCCTCTCGCGCGGGATCGAACCGAACCTCGGCGCGGACGTCGATCGTTCCGGGTGCGTCGAGCGCGATCGTGTCGCCCATCGTCTGTCCGTCGACGTCGAAGGTCAGCATCGGCCCGTTCGTCACGAACGTGCGACCGGCGCGGAGCCCCTCGAGCCAGCCATCGAACGAGGGGGCCCCGCTCATCTGGGTGTAGAAGCGCTCCTGGCCGGGGAGACTTGCGATCCCACCGCACGGGTAGTCGGTGCCCGCCGTGGGGGTCAGGCGAACGCCGAGATTCCACATCTCGTACAGTACGGCGGTTTCGAGTTTCCGAGTTTGCAGAACCTCGAGAAAGTCGACGAGTCCCGTAGGGGTGTCGAGTGCGAGCCCATTTCGTGCGCCGGTCGCCCCGAAGTGGGCGTAGCCTGATAGGCCACCCTCGCGGGCGGCTACGCGCATGAACTCGTTGTAGACGAGGTAGCGCGTAGGGAAGTCGATGTAGGTTGGCGCGCCGAGAATGACCACGTGCCCGAAGTTGTTGCTGCGGGGGTTTTCTTGTCCGGACACGAGCTGCGCTTCCCCTTGAGTGAAGACGGATGCGCGCCCGTACGCGGCCTGCGGGGCTGCACGAATGCCGTCGGGGGTTCCCATTGCGAGAAGGTTCGCCACGCCGAGGTCCTCCGCGCGCATCCAGGTTGCGAGCGGCGGGTCTCCCGACGCGGAGGTGCGGCTGATGTGGAGATGGTCGTCCGCGCTGAGCCATCCTTCCGCCGTCATGTCGATCCAGCGTTTCAGCTCGAGGCGAGCTTGCGCGGTACCGTGTCTCGCGATGACAACCTGCGCCCTCTGCACTTCGTACTCGGGGCCCTTTCGAACCGTGATCTCGTAATCGCCGGGCGGCAGGTCGGCTGTCACGCGCCCGTCGGCGTAGAACTGGATCGTATCGGTGTAGGGATCCCAGACGGCCTTCCCGTCGGTGGGCAACACGGCCGAGGGGCCCGTGGGAGGCGGCCAACCCTCCGCGCAGTCGGGGTGCGTGGCTAGGGCATCGTCTGCGATCCATGCCTTCCCGCGAGAATCCAGCAGTGTGACGCGGGCTGGTGTGAGGGTGCCGGTTTCATCGACGATCGTGATCTGAAGCCGACCCCGGGCCTGTTCACACCCGGCGAATGCGATGAGCAGCATCGCGCAAACGCGGGCGACCCAGCGTCTGGTGTCTGACGAGATCATCTGACTCCGCCTAGCAGTTCCTGGCTCTGGTTCGTAAGGTCCTCGCCCCGAAGAAGGAGGCGTCGCACGGCGCTCTTCTTTTGGGGCGGGACTCTGCATGCCGTCCGCTATACTCGATGTCGTGTCGGAGAGCCGAACTCGCTACGCGGATGTCTTGACCGTGCGCGAAGCGCGCCAGAAGTACTTCGAGGAGAACGGGTTCGGTGACGGGGGATACGGAGAGCGCTGGGTGAAGCTCATGGTGGGACCGGTGCCGCTGTTCTTCCCCAACAGCGCGGCGCGGGTGGCCGCGGTGCGACTGCACGACGTTCATCACGTCGTCACCGGGTACGAGACGACGTGGGCCGGAGAGGCCGAGATCGGCGGTTGGGAGATCGCGTCGGGCTGTGGGCGGTTCGCCGCCGCATGGATTCTGAACTTGCAGGCGCTTCTCATCGGAGTGCTGATCGCGCCGGCCGCCGTTCTTCGCGGGTTCGCGTGGGGGAGGAAGACGAAGAACCTCTATCACGGAGACTTCGACGAGGGCGTTCTCGACCTCCGTGTGGGCGAGCTTCGAAACCGATTGGATCTCGATCGGCCGCTTCCCGAGCCCGGGCCGCGGGACCGGTTCGAACTTCTCGCGTGGTGTGTGCTCGCGATGCCACTCTTCGTCGCGTCGCTTCTCATCGCAGCAGCGCCGCTCGTGTTCGTCGGTTGGCTCCTCGTGGTTGCGATGGGCTGAGTCGTCAGGGCAGCGACGTGGTTCGCAGTGCGTCGAGGAGCCGGTCGGCGTCGGCGTCGGTATTGTAGAGGTGTTGTGTGATGCGCAGGCAGGCTCCGCGTCGGCTGACGTACACGCCTTTGGCCGCCAGTTGGGGTACGAGATCGTCGGGGAGTCCGGCCGGTCGACGGAGCCCGAGATAGTGCGCTCCGCGAAACCGTTCGGGGACCACCTCGAAGCCGAACGGCTCGGTCCTCTCCACCAGCGCACGGTTGCGGTCGCCCAGGGCCGCGTAGATTTCAGGGATGCCCCAGTCGAGAATCTGCTGTAGAGCGGTTTCGACCACCGGCATGAGTGCGAAGTTCGAGCGCTCTCCCATGTCGTAGCGCCGGGCGCCGGGCTGGTATTCGTCCCGGTACTCGACGAGGCCGGCGAAGTCCTCGCTCCCGGCGCGCGCGATCCAGCTTTGCTCGAGGGGCCGGCCGCCGTGCCATTTTGGATCGACGTACAGAAAGCCCATCGAGTACGGGCCGAGGAGCCATTTGTAGGTCGGCGCGACCATGAAGTCCGGGCGAACCTCGCGCACGTCGAACGGCATGGCGCCTAGCGACTGGGCCAGGTCGAGCACGAGCGCCGCACCCACTTCGTCGGTCCGACGTCGTACGGCCACCAGGTCGATCGCCGTCCCGTCGGCCCAGTGGACGGCGGGCAGGGACACGATCGCGGTCTTCGCTCGGATGCGTTCGAGCACGGCCGCCGTCCAGTCGTGGTCTGCGGGCCGGGGGACGTAGTCGACCTCCGCCCCCACGTCGCGCGCCCGGTCGACCCAGGGATAGATGTTCGATGGAAATTGTTCGGCCAGCACGACGATGTTCTGTCCTCGCGCCACGGGCAGATTCGCGGCCGCGACGGCCGTGCCGTAGCTGACCGCTGGTATGATCGCGATGTCATCGGCAGTCGCGTGGGCGAGCTGAGCGAACAGGCTGCGTGTTCGCTCGGTCGTGGCAAAGAAGGAGTCGGACGTGAGCTCCCACGGAGACGACTTGAGACGGATGCCTTCCTCGCCCGCCACGCGAGCCGCTCGGGGCAGCGGCGACATGTACGCGCAGTTCAAGTACGCGACGTCGTTCGGGATATCGAACTGCTCTCGGCACGGCGGGATCACGCGCGGACATTTAGCGCCGGCTCGGTGAAGAAGCCAGAGATCGGAGGCGTCATCGTCTCCATGAACGTGTCGGGCCGGCGGAGTGACCTAAGCGCTGTCACCCGAATCCGCGTGGCCGGGTGCTCGATCCGTGTGATGCCGAGCGGGCTCGCAATGAAGGCGCGCGCGAGAGCGCGCGGGACCCGGGAGGCATACCTTGGTACCGCTGGGTGCGACGTGAGGCGCAGCACCCGCTGCCGGTCGGGTGATCAAGACCCCTTGGCCTTGAACTTCGTGCCGTCGTTCACGAGCGAAAGCGGGAACGTGCTCTGCCAGCATTCCCGCGAGACGCCGTCGCCGATGACCAACTGACCGGTCACGGTCGTGGTCAGAGGCAGGCTCGGTAGAGTCAAGAAGCTGCCCTTGCCCTTCACGAGGATCTTGGTCTTGCCGGCATCGCCGGCCTTGAACTTCATCAAGGTGACGCCGTCCGCGCTCGCGCCGGTGGCATTCTTGTACTTGTACCCCTTGCCGTTTAGGTCCTTCCAGCAGTCCTTGCCCTTGCACTGGCCGGCGCTGGCGACGTTGGATTCGAAAATGGGTTGCGAGGCGCCCGAGTCGTCGTAGATGCAGAAGCTCAGATTGCGCCCGCTTTGCGTTGGGTCGAGGAAATCGGCCGTGGTCGTCGCGTCGCCGCGATTCATTCTCCAAACGAATCTGTCCTTGGCGGCGTCGGCCATGGTCAGGATCGAGCCGAATGGCAGACTCAGCCGGCAGCCGACATCGGGTGTGGCGGCACAAAGAACCTCGTCGGGACACGAGTAGACGCGCACGTCGTCGATGTACCAACCGAGTCGTCCGTTGCAGCCGTCGAGGCCCAGCTCGAAGCGCAGCTCGATCGTGTCGTCTTCGTCGGCAAATGCGGAGAGGTCGACCTGAGACTGGCCCCAGCTGCCACTCAGCGTTCCTTCGTTGGACCCGGTGAAGGCTTCTTCTCCGGCGAGCGGGTTGTCATTGCTCCCACCGTTGAGGAGGTCGTTGTATCCGTTGAATCCGAACGCGGACGCGGGAACGAGCTGGTACGCGCCACCGTTGACGCTGATCTTGAGGTTGCCGCCGTCCCAGCCTTCTTCCGTCGAATGCCAGTGGTCGAAAGCGAGCCGGAGCTTCGCGATGCCGGCGGGGATCGCGATGATCGGGCTCTGCAGGAAGAGGACACCGGCTTCGGTGTCGCCGAGGCAGTTGCCGAGAGTGGGGTCGTCGGCGACGAAGGCGGCGGAGCCGGCCTGGCCGCCGGGAAGACTGCCGACCACGCCCCAGTCGGCCGTATCGAATGTCCCGGCGTTGGCTACGGAGTGGGTGCCGACCGTCCACGAGCCGAGCCCACTCTCCCAGTCGTGGCTGTGGATCGTGTCGGCGGTGCCACCGCCGCAGAGTGCGGGGGCGCTGGGGTCGAGGAGCGACGAGAAGCTGCACTGCGTGGGGTCGGTGCGAAGTTCGACGGCCGCGATCGCGTCGGACACTTCGCCGCAGTCGGCCGCGCTGATGGTGGAGCCAAGCGTTGCGCCCCACGTCCCCGGACCGGTCGTGAGGGGCACGAAGAGCGGAGCGCCGATCAGATCCGTGCAGCTCGATTCGATCGCATCGGCGTGGTCCTCGAAGTCGCTCGCAGGCACTTGGTAGATCGTGGCGGCGCGCCAGTAGATGTGGGCCGCCTTCTCGACACCGATCGCGGTGATCGTCTGTCCGCTGTACGTGCCTCCGTCGACGAGCAGGGCGAACGCATGGTTCGGAACGCCGGAGTTGGTGTGCACGCCGCCGCTGTCGGCGCTACTGCAGGCGTAGGCGGCGGAGCTGACCTTGTCGGGGTCGCCGTAGCAGAGGGGTTGCCACAGATCGCGGATCGCTCCGCCGAACGCGGGGTCGTCCTCGCCCGACAACCAACGGTAGCTCGGGTCCGTGGACGGAGAGCCCGAACCGAAGGTAGAGCAGGCTGAGCCATCGGCCGTGCGCAGGCTCAGAGGCGAATCGGTGCCGCGTCCGTTCAGGAAGTCGACGACCTCACCGAAGATGTCGGAGTAGGATTCGTTCAGCGCGCCGGACTGCCATGCGTAGATGAGGCCGTGCGTGAGATCCGTGTACGCGTGCATCCATTCGTGGGCGACGGTGTCGTCGCCGGTTACGCCGTTGCAGTAATTCGTCGAGATACCGTTCCAGGCGGCGTTGGGGCAGCTGATCCCGGGGTCGTTGTTGACCGTGTGCATGACCGCATCGGCGCCATCGTAACTGAGGTAGGCACCGTTGGTCATGCTGCCGAACAGGTTGTACGTCTCCTTCGCGCCGTCGATTTCGTCGTTCCAGGCCGCGACCTGTGCGGCGGTGCCCCCGGCCCAGCCGGGGGTGATGGGGTCGGGATGGCCGAGGCCCTCGTCCCACGCGACGTTCGAGAAGCTGCTCTCGGCCGCGCGACGATGGAGCAGCTCCTTCACGCCCGAGATGCGATCGAGGACGTCGCCCGATGCGGCGTCGACGAATACCCATTCGTGGACGGTGAGGTCGGCGTCGCCAATTTCGACTTCCCACGCGAGGTGCGCCGTGCCGGGAACGCCACGAAGCAGCCCGGTGTCGTAGACGACGAGTCGGTGTGCGATCGCGTCGACACCGTTGGGCGTGGCCGCGATGGCATCGGCCTCGGCGCCGGGGAGGCTCGGGATCGTCGAGAGAGGGCCCTTTACGGGGACCACGGTGCCGCCGACGGACTTGAGTGCGAGTCCGGGGCCGAAGTGCGCGCGCAGCTCACCGCCGAAGACCTCGACACCGTCGACGAGCTGGCGATAGCGCACCTTGCTCGTTCCGAGGCGGTCACTGGATTCGCCGATCACTTCGAGCTGTTCCCCAGGCCGACTCAAGCCGAATAGGTCACCGTGGTCGCGCAGGAATTCGTCGGCCTTGGCTCGCGGCCCACGGCTTCGGCTGCCCGGCAGGAGATCGCGTGCCCGTCCGGCTCGGACGAAGCCGGCGACATTCGTGCCACGACGGGCGCGGACGCGCGCTTCCGGTCCGGCCCCCCGTTCCAGCCGTTCGAGCGCGTTCTGGTCGACCTTGGGGGCCTGGCGCTTCGGATCCGCGGCGGGCGCGTTTGCGGCGGCCGTGACCAGCAAGAGCGGGAGGGCAAGGAAGGCGAGGCGGTAGCCGGGGGGCATGCGTTTTCACTACCCGGGCCGCACGCCTAGGTCGACCACCTTCGTGAGGTGGTGTGTCGCAAGGGGAGCGTCCTCCATGGGGGTGAGCGTTGACGGGGTACTCGACAGGCTCGAAAGTTGCCCTCCTGCAAGGGGAATCGGTATGTCGCCGAGACTCTCGTGCTGATCAACGAGGTTCCCGACGAAAAAGCCAAGAACAATGGGAACCGGAACGCCTCGGGCCCCGGTGCCCGCTCCCTCAGGTTTGCCCCCGGTCCGGGCGGCGGGTCCGGGGAGTAGCCCCAGGTGGGCGCGAATAGTAGGCTTTTCGGCTCATGGAAAAGTCACAAGTCGGCACGACGCTCACCCACCACGCCCTCGTCAGCCAGCGCGCGCACGCCAAGCGAACCGGCGAGCAGCCCGCGGGTGACTTCAGCGAACTCCTGAATCAAATCGCGGTGGCGGGTAAGATCATCTCGGCCGAGGTCAACATGGCTGGGCTGGCCGATATCCTCGGCGTTGCTGGGCGAACCAACGTTCAGGGCGAAGAGGTGATGAAGCTCGACGTCTTCGCCAACAATACACTCGTCGAGGTCCTACGCCGCTCGGGGCACGTCTGCATCATGGCGTCCGAGGAGGTCGACGATCCGATCGATGTTCCCGCGCCGCACTATCCCGGCAAGTACGCGATCGCCTTCGACCCGCTCGATGGCTCGTCGAATATCGACGTGAACGTGAACATCGGCACGATCTTCTCGATCCACCGTCGGCGCGATCCGTACGGGACACGAGGGAAGGCAGACGACCTACTTCGGCCAGGCAGTGAGCTCGCCGCTGCGGGCTACATCATCTACGGCTCGTCGACGATGCTGGTCTACTCGACGGGCCACGGCGTCCACGGATTCACGCTCGATCCTTCGATCGGTGAGTTCCTGCTGTCGCACGAGGACATCACGATCCCGGAGAAGTGCGGTACCTACAGTGTGAACGAGGGGAACAGCAGCAAATGGACGCCGGCGACGCAGAAGTTCGTCGAGCACGTGAAGGCGCCGGATGCCGGGGCGCTCAGCGGTATGAAGTCGCGTTACATCGGCTCGCTGGTTGCGGACTTCCATCGCAATCTCTTGAAGGGCGGCATCTTCCTGTACCCCGCCGACGCGGAGACCGGCGAGGGTAAGCTCCGCCTCCTCTACGAGGCCGCTCCACTCGCGTTCATCGCGAAGCACGCCGGTGGGTACGCCTCGACGGGCCACGACGCGATTCTCGACATCGAGCCGGACGGCCTGCACCAGCGCGTGCCGCTCATCATCGGAAATCGCGATGCGGTGGAGCTGTACGAACGTCGCGTCGGAGACGAGAAGTCGGGCTCGTAGGCCGCCCGGGCCCCGCCTCGACCGAGACCGGAGCGGATGTCTGACTCACACGCAGTCGGCTGAGCCCCCGTCGATGCGTAGGTCGGCGCCGTTGATCGAGTCGGCCCAGGCGCTGCAGACGAACGCGGCGAGTGCGCCTACTTCTTCGGGGCGTGCAATGCGTCCGCTGGGTGTTGGCATGAAGTCGCTCGCGGCGCGCTTCTCGATTTCCGCCCAGTCGGTGCCCCAACCCTTCTTCTTGGCGCGTCTCTCCATCATCGCGCGGACCTCGGCGGTCGCGATGAGTCCCGGGCTAATGAGGTTCACGGTCACGCCGGTGCCCGCGAGCTCCTTGCTCAGGCTGACCGTCATTGCGGGCAGGGAGGCCTTGGCAGCGTAGTACCCGGGTGTCTGCGCGCGTGGACGTGCGCTCCCGACCGTTCCTACGAACAGAATCCTGCCCCAGCCGCGGGACTTCATGCCGGGGGCGACCCGTTGGACGAGGCGCACGCCGGATAGAACATTCGTCTCGTACATCGACGTCCAGTCTTCCGACGGGCCGTCGAGCCAGCCGCCGCCTGCGGCGGCGCCGTAGTTGTTGATCAGGATGTCGATCGGCCGGTCGAGCGCCAGCAGCTGCTTCGACAGATCGTCGGCGCCCGCCTCGGACCGCGGATCGCCGGTGACGGTCGACACGCGGCCGCCCGCGTCACGGATCTCCGCGGATACGGGCTCCGGCTGGCGTGGTTCGAGGCCGTGGATCACGACGAAAGCTCCCTCTGCGCCAAGAGTCTTCGCAATGCCGGCTCCTGTTCCGCGATAGCTTCCCGTGACCAGTGCCGTCTTGCCCGTGAGCTTCAAGTCCATGCGGGCTTCTCTCACGGCCGCCCGGGCGGAGCCAGCTAGCGGCAAATCGCAACAAGGAGCACTTCCTGTGCGGACGCCAGGGCCGACGTCCATGCCGCCAGACCGACGACGGTGACGGCAAGCGTTTCGACACGCAGTAGAGACTTCATATCGACCTCTCTTTCCCCAGCGGCTCTCTGGAGCAACGGAGATGCCGCAATGGGCGGGGCAATGAGGCGATCGCGAAAGGCTCAGCGTTCCAGCGGCATTGGCGCGCTGCTAGGGAGTCTGCGTGCGGAGTGCGCGTGTCGGCCGCCGCGTGCGCCCACACGGCCCCGACGGTCTCTGATCCGTTCGTGGCACACGACACGAGCGGCGTTGACACACGAAGTGTGCCACCGTCGTCGTGCGTCGCCGCGGCGGAGAGCATGATCCGGCGGGTGGCCGGATGTCGGGCCACTTGTCGATTCCGAGCTGGCGTCGTACGTCGCCCGCATGGACTTCGATCGGATCATGACGCGTGTGAATCCCCTCATCGTGGCGATTCTTCGGTCTCCTCTTCACGGCCTCATGAGTTCCGGGCTGCTGGTATTGACCGTGACCGGCCGCCGGACGGGTCGTCAGTACTCGATCCCGGTAGGCTACCAGCGCGACGGCGAGCGTTTCATCGTACTGGTTTCCAAGGCTCGCCGGAAGAACTGGTGGCGGAACTACATCGATCCGGCACCGGTCGGGCTCGTGGTCGCGGGCCGCACGCTGCGGGGCCAAGGCTGGGTCGTGCAGCCGGAGTCCTTCGAGTTCCGCAAGAACGTCGAGCGCACGTTTCGTCGGATGCCATGGCTCGGGCGTCAATTCGCGATCGAGTACGACCCGAACAGTGGACTGACGGACGCCCAGGTGCAGCTTCTCGGAGTCGAAGGGGCGATGGTTCAGATCGAGCTCGCCGACGCCGAGGGCTGACGATGCACGAGTAGGTCCGCCGCATACGGGCGGACACGAGTGCGCCGGTCACAGAGGGCGGAGCGCGTTCAGCTCTCGAGTGTTGTCGCGCAGAATCCTCGTGCGCGCGGCCTCGTCGAAGTCTCGGAGCTCGGATGCGTAGTCGAGCGGTTGCGGCATGCCCTCGATGTGGGGCCAGTCGGAGCCGAAGATGACACGGTCGGCGCCCATGAGTTCGACGACCTCGGCTACGTCGTCCTCCCAGAAGGGGTTCATCCAGACGTGCTGCTTGAAGCTCTCGGCGGGATCGTCGCGGTAGTAGCCCGGCGTCCGGCGCTGGCTCGAGCGAAGCTTGTTGAAGAGGTCGCGTAGGAACTCGGAGCCGTTCTCGACCGACGCGATGCGGAGGTTTGGGAAGCGCTCGAAGAGCTTTCCGTACGCCAGCGTGATCAGAAAGTCGTAGGCCGCGCGCTCGATGTTGAATGCCTTGATCGATGGCTGCCATCCGCCGTCGAACTTTGCCCCGAACCCGTCGTTGGAGTAGCCGTGCGTCGTGTACCCGCTATCGCCGGCGTGGACGATCACGGTGATGCCGGCTTCGTTCGCGCGCGCCCAGAAGGGATCGAACATCGGGTCGGTGGGTGGCTTTGGACCCGTCTCCGTCCAGATGGCGGCAGGGCGAATGCACACGAGGTGCGCGCCCCGTTCCAAGGCCCACTCGAGCTCGGCCACCGCATCGTCGATCCGACCGAGGGCGATGTATGGAGCTGCGAAGATCCGGTTCTGATAGGCGAAGCCCCAGTCTTCTTCGAGCCACCGGTTGAACGCCCGGAAGGTGATCTGAACGGCTTCGGGGTCTTCCTTGAGAAGCTCTTCGTACAGGACGCCGAGTGTGGGGAAGAGCCAGATGGCCTCGAGGTTTTGCTGGTCCATGACGTTGATGCGCGCATCGCGGTCACGATACTCTGGCCGAATGGGCTCGCGTTCTTTCAAGAACTCGATCGGGTTCTTTTGATCCGGATTTCCCCGGAAGTAGTCGTGTAGCGCGCCCGCCCGGGCGATCGGATTGAACGTCGGATTCACGACCGCGCGACTTACCCGTCCGCCGACCACGTGGTAGCGCCGGCCGTCGATCTCGGCCCACTGCACCGTTCGGGGGCCGACCCGCGGTGGGAGGTGGCGGGTGAAGGCATCGAGTGCCTCGTAGTAGTGATTGTCGGCGTCGAAGACGGGGAACGTCACGTCGGTCATGGGCTCCTCCTAGCGAAGTCGAGCACCGGTTTTCCAATTGGGATTCCCAAGAGCCGTCACTTCTGATGAATCTCGATCACGCGCAAGAGGCATTCGGTCGCAGCGAGCCCTTGTTGACGGGGCTTGCCATGACGCCGTCGGACTACGTCCGCCGGCAGGTTCGCTTTACCCCGTTCCCATTCGAAGGCGCCTGACGGCGCTATTCGAGGTCATCCCAGGCCGTTTCACGGATGGGCAACAGGACCACAGTCGTGACGAGCGCCATGCCCATCCAGTAGTAGCCGACGTTCGCGGTCAGGATCACCCCGGCCAGGACGGCGAGACCTCATCCGTCGTCGAGGCGCTGCGAACGGCATCAGGAGTACAGAGAGCTTGAGGACGAGGTGTCGGCCGTGTCGATCTCCGAGGTGTCCGAAGAACGCGGCGCCGCTCGGACGCGCGAGAAAGCCCGAGGCGAATACGCCGAACGCGGCGAGCAGAGAGGCGACCTCGTCGTCGCCCGGGAAGAACTGTTGCCCAATGACCGGCGCGAAGTCGCCGTACACCGCGAAGTCGAACCACTCCATCACGTTGCCAATGAGCCCGGCTGCCGTGCGACGCGCGCCGGACTCGCCGCGGGAGGGCGCGACGACGCCGTCGGTCGTAGGGCTCTGGGCCGTCGCCATGGCGGAAATGCCTCGCACGGGGATCGGCCGCCGGGGCTCTCGGGCTTCGCCCGTATCCGCTATCGTGCCGAGTCATGGAAAGCCCGTACAAGGCCGTCTTCTTCGATTTCGGGGGAACCCTCTACAGCTACCGGAGCAAGGGGTTGGGGCTGCGAGATGTCTTGACCGCGCTTCTCGCCGAGTTGGGCGCCTCTCCCGAGCCCGGTCGCGTACGTGATGCGTTTCGCGCGGCGAGTCGCGACGCGTACGCGGCTCACATGTCGCGAAACTTCTACCTCCACCGCGATCTGTTCGAGGACACGTACCGTCGCTTCGCAGTCGAGATCACGGGCGAGGAGCCCGGCGCCGATCTGTTGCGTTGGTGTCACGAACAGCAGTGCGCCCGGGTGATCGCGAACTTCGAGCTGCGCAGTGACTGCTTCGATACGCTACGCACCTTGCGCGACGCCGGCCTCCACGTGGCCATCGTCTCGAACATCGATGACGATTACCTGCATCCGATGATCGAGCGCGTCGGGCTTCACGACGTTCTGCACGCCTGGACGAGCTCGGAGGAGGCCGGCTCGTGCAAGCCGCACGAGAAGATCTTTCGCACGGCCCTCGACAAGGCCGATTGCGCTCCATGGGACTCGTTGTTCGTGGGCGATGCGTTGGAGGCGGACGTCGCCGGCGCAAACCTGCTCGGCATGACGACGATCTACCTTCGGGAAGAGGGCATGCCGGAGGCTCCGGTGGACGGCCCGCAGCCGACCCACACGGTGGAGACTCTCTCGGATATCTTGGTCGTCGCGCAGGTCTCTTCTCCTCCGTCGAGTTGACCGAACGGGGCGCGGTGGGGAATCCTGTCGTACGTGGAACTCGGAGCGATCATCGGCCTGGTGTTGCTGTTCGGCGTAGGCTTCGCCACGTGGAGCTTCGTGGAATACGGAATTCACGGGCTGTTGTCGCACCGCTTCGATACCTTCGTATCGCCGCTTCACTGGATGCATCACCGCGAGCCGCGGGCCGTTTTTACCGCGCCGCTCGCATGGATTCCCGTGACGTCGCTCGCGTACGGGTTTCTCGCGTTCGCGATCGGACCGGTCGCGGGGCTCGCGCTCATCCTGGGGTTGCTGCTCGGCTTTGCGCGTTACGAGTACTTCCATTGGCGGATTCACTTTCGAGAGCCGCGCACTGCCCGTGAACGGATGCTTCGCAGTCACCATCTTGCGCACCACTTCCGAGATCCCAATGCGTACTGTGGAGTCACGACGCGCATTTGGGATCGGGTTTTCCGGACGCTGCCCAGCTCCTGGGAAGAAGACTATGCGCACGTCGCCGACCGCCCTCGGATCGAAGGGCCGAGCAATCTTCGTCTGATCTGGAACCCGCGCTTCGCGGTGGAGCGTATGCGCACGGCTCGGCGGGGCGGGGGCTGACGATGGAGCCCTTCCTCGGCGTGTGTCTCGGAGTAGGGCTCGCGGCCGCATGCGGTTTTCGGGTCTTTGTGCCCTTTCTTGCCGTGAGTCTCGCGGCTCGGTCGGGCCTGGTGTCGCTGGCGCCGGACTTTCATTGGATCACGTCGGACCCGGCACTGGTCGCCTTTGCGGTCGCGACGGTTGTAGAGCTGTTGGCCTATCAAGTCCCGTGGGTCGACAACGTACTCGATTCGGTCGCGTCGCCCGCTGCGGTGATTGCCGGGGTCCTCCTGAGCGCATCGACCATCTCCGCCCTGGATCCGAGCCTGCGCTGGGGCCTGGCGCTGGTTGCCGGTGGCGGGATCGCCGGAGTCTTTCAGGGTGCGACCGCTCTTGCGCGCCTGGGCTCGACCGTTGGCACCGGCGGCCTCGCGAATCCGATCGTCAGTTTGCTCGAGTCCGGCACTGCCGTCCTCGTGGTCGTGCTGGCGCTGTTCCTCCCGGTCGTCGCACTTGTCCTGGTGATCGGGGGCGGCGTCTTTGCTGCTCGCCGGCTGATGGTGCGGCGACGGGCCGCCGCAAGCTGATCGCGCCTCCCACCGGATTCCTCCGCACAGGGGCTCGGTCGGAGGACCGCACTCACGCACTCACTCGGGAGGGATCAGGGCTTCTTGCATCATCGTTGCGACGAGTCGACCGTCCCGGTCGTGAACGTGGCGCCTGGTCAGGGCGCGGCCACCGTGGGCGATGTCCGCCACGCTCGTTGCCAGCCAGAAGTCCTCCCATGGCAGGTCGCGGTGAAGCCAAACGACGATGTCGAGGCTCGAGAAACCGACGGGTTCAAACCCCCTTCCGAGTACGCGCGCGACCGGCAGGTGCGAATGGTAGTCGCTCAGGAACGCGAGTGCCGCGCCCCGTAGGCCTTTGTCGTCACGCAATGGCGTCGTCGGACGCGCCCAACCCTGGTACTGCGACGGCGTACCCGCGGGAACATCCCACGGGCGCTCTGGCCAGCGCCACTCGATGGCCCCGGGCTCCCAGTTCTCCCAACCTTCTTCGCGGGCGAGCTCGGCCTCGGAGCGGAGTGTCTCGGGCACCACAGGCGGATCGAACGCCGCCGTCTCGAAGTCGGGACCCTCGCTTGGCGTAGCGAAGCTCGCGACGAGCTGGGCGAGGAGCCGGCCCTCGCGCCGAACCTCGACTCTGCGGTGGGCGATCCGTCGGCCGTCGCGCGTACGCTCGACGACGAACTCGACCGGAACCGAGGACGGGACCGGGCGCATGTAGTGCATGTGGAGCGAGTGCACTGGCCGATCTGCACAGGTGCGCGCAGCGGCGAGAGTTGCGAGCCCGAACGTCTCGCCGCCGAACGCGAGGCCGCCGTGGTCCTCGAGGCGGGCGGTGAAGAGGCCTGAGCCGGTCTCGGCCAGCTGGAAGAACTCGGCGAACCCAGTCGGAGCGGGGGCGCTCATCGGTATGAGCATACTCGCGATCAGCGGCGGGGGGCCAGCGTTCGGAAGGCGCCTCGTTTCCTCAGTTGTGGGACGTGGCCGCCGACGCTTTCGGCTGGGATTCCGCCACGACCTTATCCCAGCGAAACGGAGACAGCATCAGCGCTCCGTAGCCCTGAGGGAAGCTCGGCATGTCGCCGATGCCGATCTGGACCGGAGGCTGGCGATCCTTTGGTAGGAAGCGCGTCCCGAACACGATGTCCCAGAAGATCAGGTTGCCGCCGTAGTTGTGGTTCGCCTCTTCCATGTTGGGCGAGTGATGCCACCGATGGAGCTCGGCCATGCTGAAGACCCAGTTGAGCGGCCCCAGCCGGCACGGGATGTTCGCGTGCTGATAGACGCCGTGGACTGCGGAGAACACGCCGACCAGAGCGAGGACGGGGGCGTCCGCGCCAAGAATCCCGATCGGGATTAGCTTGCCGGGGCCGGCGACGAGAATGTCGATCGGATGGAAGCGCAGCGCGTTGAACCAGTACAGGCGGTTCGCGCTGTGATGTGGCGCATGGAGTCGCCAGAGCCACGGGATCTCGTGCATGCTGCGGTGCCAGGTGTATTCGACGAGCTCGGCGAGGATGAGGGCCGGGATCAGTTGCAGGACCAAGGGCCACTGCGTGGGCCACAGCGTTGCTCCGTATCGCGCCGAGATCCACCCGGCGACGGCGACCGACGCCGCGAAGGTGAGCGGTTGTGCGACGCCGTTCGCCACCGCGTTCGTGACACCGAGGCCGATGTCGGCCTTTCGGTCTCCCTTGTCGCGTTGCCATTCCGGGTGAAGGGGGACGAGGCGTTCGAGGATGGCGATGAAGACGTACGCTACGAAGATCACCTGCCCGGCGACCGCGTCGGGTAGGCCGCCGCGATCCATCAGGAGGATCGCACTCCAGAGTGCCGCGATCACGGAGAGCGGAAAGGCGGCCCGCGCCACGAGCCATTCGACGTTCTCTCGCACGCGTGGACTGTAACGGTTGATGCCGCCGTCGGTCTAGGCCACTTCCCGGCGCTGGCGCTTCGTTCCCCCGGGCGCGTAGAGTCTGAAGCCGCCCAAATCAACCGCCCGCTCTGATCGCGGGGGCTGCAGGAATCTCCTCTAATGGTTAGGAATCAGGATTCGGGCACGGCCCCCCCCCCTTGCAAGGAGATTTCGACGTGAGTGACGATCGTACACCCGTTCTGGTTGGCACCGGACAGCTCGTGGAGCGCAACGTAGACCCGAGAGAGGCCACCGAGCCGCTTTTGATGCTCGAGAAGTGTGCGAAAGCGGCGGCGGAGGATGCCGGCGCCAGCGACGCTCTGCTGCGCTCGATCGACACGTGTGCCGTTCTGAACGTCGCTGGATGGCAGGCCAGGAACGCCGCAGAGGTCGTTGCGGAGAAGCTCTGCTCGACACCCACCAAGACCTACACCTCGGAGATGGGCGGCCAGATCGGCGTGACGGCCACGAACCTGATCGCCGAACGAATCACGAAGGGTGAGACGAGGGTCTCCTACATCTGCGGCGCGAACAACATGCGCACGTTGATGAAGGCCGGCAGCGCCGGAGTCGACCTGAACTGGACGGTCGGCGGCACGAGCGATCCCGAGATGATCGGTGTTCCCAAGAACGGGAGCTCCGACCTCGAGGGTAAGTACGGTATGGTCATGCCTCCGGACATTTACCCGATGTTCGAAAACGCCATGCGTGCCTCGCGCGGCCTCGACCTCGAGACGCACAAGAAGTCGATGGGCGACCTGTTCACGAAGTTCACTGATGTCGCCGCAGCGAACCCCTATGCGTGGTTCCCGACCGCTCGCAGTTCGGAGGAACTCACCACGGCGACGCCGACCAACCGGATGATCGCGTTCCCCTACACCAAGTACTTGAACGCGGTTCTCAACACCGACCAGGCAGCCGGCTACTTTCTGATGTCCGTCGAGGCTGCGAAGTCACTTGGTATCTCGCCCGACCGTTGGTTGTACTGGTGGGGTGGGGCCAAGTCGCAGGAGGAGGCCTGGTATCCGACCTCGCGTCCGAACTTCGATGAGTGTCCGGCCATGCTCGACACGCATACCGCGGCACTCGCCAACGCCGGCGTCACCGTCGACGACATCGACCGTTTCGACTTCTACAGCTGCTTTCCCATTGCGGTCGAGATGGCACTGAAGAATCTGAACATCTCCGAAGACGACCCCCGCGGATTCACGGTGACCGGTGGCCTGCCGTACGGCGGTGGGCCGGCGAGCGGCTATACGTTGCACTCGGTTGCCACGATGGCCGATCGTCTGCGCGAGACGCCCGGCAAGAAGGGGCTCGTCACCGGCAATGGTTGGTATCTGACCAAGCATTCGGCGAGCGTGTGGTCGAGCGAGCCGAAGCCCGGTGCTTTGCCCACCGCGCAGATGCCCGAGCAGCGCGCCTCGGAAGGCCTGGCCACCACGCCGCTCGACGTGTCCGAAGACTGCACCGGCGGTGGGACGATCGAGACCTACACGGCGGTGTACGATCGCGAGGGCGACCCGGCGCGCGGGATCATCGTCGGCAAGAGCGACGACGGGAGACGCTTCGTCGCGAACGCCCCGGGGGACAAGGGTCTCTTGAAGGATCTCGTCTCGAAGGAGGGCGTCGGCCGCAAGGGGACACTCTCGGTCGCAGATGGGCTCCAAGTCTTCACGCCGAGCTGACTCCTGTCTGGGTGCAGTCGCTACCCTGGGCTGACGAGTCCGTCGAATCTGTAGTATAAGGGCCGCATGGCGTCACTGGCGCTCGCGGCCCTTTACTTCTTGGCGATCCACATCTTCGTGTCGGGGAGCCCTTTGCGCGATCGCATCGTGCGGCGCACGGGCGAGCAGGGGTTTCTGGGCCTGTTCTCCGTGCTGTCCCTCATAGGAATCATCTGGCTCGCGCGTTCCTACGCGGCAGCGCCAGCGATCGTGTTGTGGGCATCGCCCATAGGGTTCCGGCCCGTAGCGCTGTTGCTGGTTCTCGTTGCGGGCCTGCTCGTCGTGGTCGGACTCGCGACGCCGAGCCCGACGGCGACCGGCGGCGAGGGGGTTCTCGACGGAGCCGAGCCCGCTACCGGGATCCTGAGGATCACCCGCCATCCCTTCTTGATGGGCGTCGCGCTCTGGGGGCTCACGCACCTCGTCGCTTCGGGAGACGCCGCCGGAACGATTCTCTTCGGTGCGATGCTGGTCCTTGGAGTCGTCGGACCGGGGCTGATCGACCGCAAGCGGCAGCTTCGATTCGGCGCGCGTTGGGAGCCTTTCGCTCGAGCGACGTCGGTGTTGCCGTTCGCCGCGATCCTGCAGGGACGGAATCGTCTGGTGCTGTCGGAGATCGGCGTCTGGCGACCTGCTGCGGCGTGCGTGGTCTACGCGTCACTCCTGGCTGCGCACGCCTGGCTGTTCGGCGTGAATCCGATGCAGTTCTAGCCGCGTCCAACGGCGGTGCACTGGAATCGGACTCGTAGTGAGGGGCGTTCTAGATCAGTGCGAGGTCGGTGGGGTTCGGGAGTAGGGGCCGAACTCGGAGACCACGTCGTTCTTGTCGACGATCTCTTCGCACAGAGCGAGGATGTCTTCGTCTGAAAGATTGTCGGCCTGATCCGAGTAGGTCGGGTCGCCTGCGAATACTGCGGCGACGCGTACCGCCTGCCGAGCTTCGTCGGGCGAGCGGGCATGGCGCAAACGGGCCAATACTTCGGCGCGGGTATCGTTCACGAGCGCGCGGATACGGGTCGCGGCTTGGAAGGCCATGATGCCGCCCACGAGGATTCCGAACACCGCGAGCCCAATCAGCTGGCCGTTGGGCTCATCCTCGCCGAACGCCAGCAGAAGCGCGAGCATCAACAGCGGCAGGCCCAGGCCCGACGCCCAAGCGAGTCCGGTGATGGCGGCACCGAGTCCGGGACTCACGGCCGGATCCCCAGTCGATCAAGCACGACCGCGTTCGTCGGTCTCCGCGGCTGCGGCGCCGAGCAGTAGGCCGGCGGCGGGGGCCGTCGCGAGCGTGAGCGGACTGCGTAGTTTCATGGGGGTCCTCCTATGGCGGAAGCTATCACCGCCGTGTCCGGAGCGGCAGCAACATTCCACTGCCGAGCTCGACGAATCTGGAACACTCGTTCGACTCCCTCGTGTGGGCTTGACGCCCCGTGTCCCACGGGCGACGAAGGGAGGATGCCGGCGAAAGGCCCTGAGGACGTTCTCGAATTCTGGTTCTCCGACCGTACGCGCCCCTTCTGGTTCAAGCAGGATGCCGCCTTCGACGAGAAGCTTCGCAAGGACTTCGGTTTGCTGTGGGAGGCCGCGCAAGGTGGCGGCTGTGCGCAGTGGGAAGCGGGGCCCGAGGCTGCCGTGGCGCTGGTGATCGTCCTCGACCAGTTTCCGCGCAACATGTTCAGGGGCGACCGGCGGTCCTTCTCTACGGACGAGCTTGCGGTGCTGGTGTCGAGGCGCGCGATCGACGCGGGTTTCGATCAGTCGCTCGACGCGAAGCAGCGACAGTTTCTGTACATGCCCTTCGTGCATTCCGAGAGTCTCGAGGATCAGGCGCGCGCGTGCGAGTTGTTCGCCCAGCCGGGCATGCCGGGGCCCGAGTGGGCGGAGAAGCACAAGGTGATCATCGAGCGTTTCGGAAGGTTCCCTCATCGCAACGACGTACTGGATCGTGAGTGCACGGCAGACGAGATCGAGTTCTTGAAAGGGCCCGGCTCGAGCTTCTGACATTCCACGTTGGTGGACCGTCGTGCCTGCGGCCCAGTGCACCATCAGCGAGCGAGAATCACCGCCGTGCTGCCCCTCGACACTCGTCGCTGTCTCTCGTCTGCTTGCGAAGGTTGTCGATATCTCTGGGTCGACGTTGCCTGGTGAACGAGCGAAGATCGACGCCATCCATTGACGCTCTATCGCTGACGGTACACTAGACTGCACCGTGTCGAATCCGAGTCCCGCTCCCGGACGAGTCGTGTCACGCCTGACGGTGGCGCGCCTCCGGGCTGAGCTTCGACCGCTGCTCGCACTCGCCGGACCGGTGATCGTCGCGGAGCTCGGGTGGATGGCGATGGGGCTCGTCGACACGGCGATGGTTGGTCGGGTGAGCCCCGAGGCGATCGGCGCCGTTTCGGTCGGCTCGCACACCTATTTCGTCGCGGCGATGTTCGGGATGGGAGTGCTTCTGGGCCTCGATCCTCTGGTGTCGCAGGCTTGGGGAGCGGGGCGACGAGAGGAGGCCCACCGCGGGCTCGTGCAGGGCGTCTTCTTGGCCTCCGCACTGGGGGCCGCACTGATGGCGTTCTTGTGGTGGGGCAACCGCCACCTCGCGCTGCTGGGCATCGATGCGGCGGTCTTGCCCGAGGCCACGGGGTACCTGGACGTCGTCACGTGGGGGATCATCCCGCTGCTGTTGTTCGCAGCCGTGCGCCGTTACCTGCAGGCGATGGGCGTCGTTCGCCCCGTGATGGTCGTGGTGCTCATCGCGAACGTGGTGAATGCTTTCGCGAACTGGGTCCTGATCTTCGGGCACCTCGGGGCGCCTGCGTTGGGTGCGGTCGGTTCCGCGTGGGCGACCACGATCTCGCGCGTGTTCATGATCGTGGTGCTCGCGGGCTTCACCTGGATGCGCGCGCGCCGCAGCGGGTCGGGGCTCGTCTTCGTCTCGTGGACTCCCGACGTGGTGCTGCTCCGGCGCATCGTCCGCCTCGGGATTCCTGCTGCTCTGCAACTCACGCTCGAGGGGGGGGTCTTCACCGCCGCGACGCTGCTCGCCGCCCGACTCGATCCGATCGCGCTCGCTGCGCACCAGATCGCGCTCGGGGGAGCTGCCTTCGCGTTCATGGTTCCGCTCGCCATCTCGTCGGCCGGCGCGGTGCGGGTAGGACAGTCGCTCGGAGCCGCCGACCCCGCCGCAGCGAGGGCCGCCGGATGGGCCGCACTCTTTGTGGGCGGCGCGATCATGTCGGTATCCGCGATCTCATTCCTCGCCGTGCCTCGCGCGATCCTGGCCGTGTTCACCGACGAGGCCGCGGTCATTGCGGTGGGAGTCGGATTGCTGCGGATCGCCGCGGCGTTCCAGCTGTTCGACGGCGTTCAGGTCGTGGCCACCGGAGTCTTGCGTGGGTCGGGCGACACGCGAACTTCGATGCTCACGTCGATCGTCGCATACTGGGTCATCGGCTTGCCGCTCGCCTGGGTCTTGTGCTTTACGCTGGACTTCGGTGTCGACGGCCTGTGGGTCGGCTTGACCAGCGGGCTCGTGTTCGCGGCGTTCGCGCTCGTTGCGGCCTGGGCCCGGCGAACGCGTCGACTGCCAGAGCTCGCCGGACGCTGAGCAGTCGCCCGACCTCTTCGGGTCGTGTTGCGCTCTGGCGTGGCTCGGGCAAGGAAGAGGCGAAGGGGAGCGGTCTGAACGCCGAGAATCCGGCTGTGGTCGTAACGGGAGCTTCGACGGGCATCGGACGCGCGGCGGCTTCTCGACTCGATCGCGAAGGCTTCCGGGTTTTCGCAGGCGTTCGCAAGCTCGCCGACGGGCAGGCGCTCCGGGACACCGCCTCGCCCCGGCTCACGCCGCTGCTGCTCGACGTCACCGACGCGGCGAGCATCGCCGCCGCGGTGGGGCAGGTCTCGACGGAGACCGGTGGGCACGGCCTCCAGGGCTTGGTGAACAATGCGGGTGTCGCGGTTGGTGGTGTCCTCGAGTTCCTCGACATCGAGCAGCTCCGGTATCAGCTCGAGGTGAACCTGGTCGGTGCCGTGGCGGTCACGAAGGGCTTCTTGCCGCTGATTCGCCACACCGGCGGGCGGGTCGTGAACATCAGTTCCGACAGTGGCCTGCTCTCGACGCCGTTCATGGCTCCGTACTGCGCCTCGAAGTTCGGCCTCGAGGCGATCAGCGATGCGTTGCGCCGGGAGCTGCGTCCGTGGGGGATTCAGGTCGTGATTGTCGAGCCCGGTGCCATCGCCACCCCAATTTGGGACAAGGCCCGTCCCCATACGAAGGAGTTACGTGCTGCCTTGCCGGCCGAAGCCGTGGGGCTCTATGGCCAGATGTTCGACAGGGTCGAGTCCTTCGTCGAGAAGCAAGCTGCTGGAGCGATCTCCGCCGACGCGGTGGCCGACGCCGTGTATCGAGGACTGACGGGACGTCGCCCGAAGCTGCGATACCAGGTGGGCAACGACGCGAAGATGACCCGTTGGATGACGCGACTTCTCCCCGCGCGCGCCGTCGACGCGATCGTCGCCTCGATGATCTCGCGAGCGTGAGCGCCGTGGGGGCGGGTATAGCCGCCGTCGACACCCGGCCTGGTGAGCCCGATCGCCGCGCTACGCCAATAGTGATACAAGTACGCGCGCGATTCTCATGCAGTTCCGCGACGGCACCCTTGGCCAGAAGGCCCTCTTCGCTCTCCTCGTCGGCATGTATGCCGTGGGCGTCGCCCTCTCGGCTGTGGACAAGGTCGAGAGGGTAGGGGCGCCCACCGTAGGCTGGCGTCTCGATCGCGCCGCGGTGTCACCGACGACGCATGCGGCCTCGGATGCCGGACTGCGCGGTGGCGGTCGGCTCGTGAAGATCAATGGAGTCGGCGTTTCGCGGATCGCGGAGCCCGGCGTCGTCGATCGAGAGCTCGGCGGAACGAATACGCTCGACTTCGTGCGACCGGGCGGCAGGCCGGCATCCGTCTCGATTGAAGTAGAGCGCTGGACGTGGTCCGGCGTCGCCTTTACCGAGGGCGGCACGGATCTGATCGCCCTCTTGTTCCTCGTGCTCGGCCTGACCACCTTCTTGCTGCGACCCTACGAGCCCGAGAGTTGGGCTCTCCTCGTCGTGTCGTCGGTGGCTGGAGGCCTCTTGACCACGCAGCTCCTGCCGGGCCTGGAAGAGAAGGCTTCACTGTATCTATACGCAGCGACGGTGTTCGGCTTGTCGGACGTGGCACCTGTCCACGTCGCGCTCGCCTTCCCAGTCGTCCATCCTCTCCTTCGGGGTCGGGGCGGTGTTCTCCGAGCTCTTTACGCATTCGGGTTCGCGAAGGTCGCGCTCGGCTGGGTCGCATGGTTCTCGCGAAGCGCGGACCTGATGTGGATCTCTGCTGGTGTCGGGACGGTTCTCTTCCTCGGCGCGATCGCGTTCTGGATCGTGCGGAGCTCGGCTCTCGCGATTCGCGCCGATGCCGCGGTCGCGCAGCGCGCGCGCATTTGCCTCCTCGGTGCATTTTTTGGACTCGCACCCGTAGCCCTCTTCGGACTAGGGCGCGAGGTCTTCGACACGGCGACGTTCGACAGCCGCTATGCCTACTGGTCGCTGGGCTTCCTCTTGATTGCGCTGTCGCGGATCACGTTGCGGCACGAAATCATGAATGCGCGTGTCGCCGTTCAGGAGGCGGTCCTCTACACCCTCGCGGTGATGGCCTTGACGACGATTGGCGCCGTGCTCATGGCTGGAAATCCGTGGCTGGTCGTCGTCCTGATCTTTCCGGTTCTGTATTTTTGGCCCCAGTTCGACGCCTATCTTCGCGCGCGCCTGTATCCGAAGCGCGCTCAGTTCCCCGAGATCATCCGGGAGCTCGGCGGGGAGGTCGAAGCGTCGACCACCATGGAAGAAGTGCTCGACGTCTTGGCCGACGCCCCGCGCCGCCTGTGTGATGCGACCGGTGCCGTCGTCATGATCTTTCCCGGGGCACCGCTCGCCCCCGCGGGGGTTCTGCGAACGAATGGCGTCGCGGTCTTGGCGGACGTGGCATCGATGGCGAATCACCCTCTGATCGAGTTGCTCAAGGCCACTCGGCGGGAGGTGGTGCGGGACCGCGTAGCCGTCGATCCCCATTACGCGAGCGTGCAGGCGGAATGCGTCGAGGGCTTCGACTGCCTGGGCGTCGACATTCTCCTGCCGATTCGTCACCACCAGCGCGTAATCGGCGCGCTGGGCCCGGGGCCGCGTCCTCGGGGCGACGTGTACGAGATGGCCGAGATTCTCGCCCTGGGAGCCGTGACCTTCCAGGCGTCTCAGGCGATCCTGCGTGTGCAGGCGACCGAGATGCTGCACGCTCGTGAACTGGAGTTCGCAGATCTCAAGCGCTTCTTTCCGCCGCAGATCATCGACCAGGTCATGGCCCGGGGTGGCGCGGCTGAGCTGCGCAGCCAACGAAAGATCGTCACCGTCTTCTTCGCCGATCTGCGGGGCTTCACCTCGTTCTCCGAGAGCGTCGAGCCCGAGGAGGTGATGGCGACGCTGAGTCAGTTCCACGCCGCGACGGGGCGGCGAATCGCGGAGTTCGCGGGTACGGTCGAGCGCTTCACCGGCGACGGGATCATGGTGTTCTTCAACGACCCCGTCGAACAGCCCGACCACGCGGAGCGCGCGGTGGGAATGGCTCTGGCCATCGAAGAGGACGTGCGCCGGCTGCGCGAGGAGTGGACCCGCAAGGGGTACGACATCGACGTGGGTATGGGGATCCACTCCGGCTACGCGACGTGCGGCTTCATTGGGTACGAGGGGCGACGCGACTACGGAGTGATCGGGAACGTGACGAACCTGGCGGCCCGCCTCAGCGACGCGGCCGCGCCCGGCGAGATCCTCATCACGGCCCGCGTGCGCAGTGAGCTGCGCGACGGGCACCGCACGGAGGCAGCGGGCGAGCTCACGCTGAAGGGGTTTCATCAAGCGCAGGCCGCGTTCCGTCTGTTACCTGGAGATCCCGCGGTCACCCGGAGGTGAAGCGCGGCGCGGGGGGCGATGCGTCGCCCGCGGGTCAGCTGTGGGGTGGGCTCGGCGCGCGGGTGAGGAGACCGAGGCCGTCGAGGAAGCCGAGCACCGCCGCTTCGATCTCCGCCAGCTCGTCCGACTCGAACCAGCCGTGGTCTGCGCCGCGGAGTGTGACGAACTCGACCCGGTCGCCCGCCGCTTCAAGCGCACGCGCGAGTCGTCGAGATTGGTCGTACGGCACGACGCCGTCGGCGTCTCCGTGCACGATCAGAATCGGCGGTGCGCCGGAATGGATGTAGGTGAGCGGCGAGAGGCGCCGCGCTCTCGGGGCGCTCGCGGTCGGAACCCACTGTGCCGTGAACGGTCGCGCGTTCGGTCCAACGAGGAGGTCCGTCACGTCACTGACCCCGTAGAAGTCGATCACCCCGCGGACCGAGGGGCGGGGATCGCCAAGCTCGGAGACCGGAAAGAACGTGCCGCTCGCTTCGGTCAGCCCGAGCATCAGGGCGAGATGCCCACCGGCCGATACGCCGGCCAGCACGACGCGGGCAGGGTCCAGCCCATGCTCCGCTCCGTTGCGGCCGACCCAGGCGAGCGCGCGAAATGCATCCTCGATGGCGGCGGGTTCCGGGGCTCTTGGGGCCAGCCGATAATCCGCCGTGACCAAGGTCATTCCGCGCCGCACGTAGGGCAGCATGCTCGGCCACGCCTTGTCCCAGCCCGGCCCCCGTCCCCGCATTCGGGGGTCGTCTTCCGGGACGGCGTCGCGTCGCCCGCCGGATGTCCAGCCGCCGCCGTGAAAGAAGAGCAGGACGGGATGCTTCTCGTCGCCGGTGTCCTTGCGTCGGTAGATGTCGAGGTGCAGCGGCTGCCCCCCCACGACCGCGAACACGACGTCTCGTTCGATCGCGATTTCCGCTGTGGGATCTGGTGTGGCGCTGGGTGTGGGAGAGGAGCCCGGTGGATCGGCTCGTGCGACTCCGGCCCAAAGGAGCGTCATCGCGGCGAGGGCGAGTCGTGCGTTTCGGATCGCCGTTGTGTTGCGCGGTGCTCGGATCGTCCTGCCCGAACGCGGACGGCCCTCAGAGGGGAGGTCCAAGGCTGATCCGACGTCGTAGCGAGTCTGCCCTCAGGGGGTCGAGCATCTCCAGGGCTTCGACCTGTACTGCGGCATCCGACATACGCCCCATGCGGGTATAGGTGCTCCCCAGATTGTAGTGCGTGTTGGCGTCGCTGCCGTTCAGCCGCAGGGCCCGCCGATAGGCTTCGACCGCCTCGACGTACAGCTCCTGGACGGCGTACGTGTTGCCGAGGTTCGCGTACGCGTCGGCCGTCTCCGGGTTGATGCGAATCGCCTCTTTGAAGGTCATCGCGGCCTTCGGATACTGCTCGGCTGCGTGGTAGGCGAGGCCGAGACTGATCCATGCCTTCACGTAGCCAGGGTCGATCGCGGTGACCCTCTGCAGGACTTTGATCGCTTTCTTCGTCTGTCCCAAGTCGGTCAGGACGATGCCGAGGTTGTTGTACGACTTCAGGTGGGTGGGATCGACCTTGATCGCGTGCTCGTAGAACTTCGCGGCGCGATCGATGTCGCGCGTGCGGTAGAACTCGTTGCCCGCGTTGTACCAGGCCTCCGCCCACTCCGGTTCGAGCTTGACGACCTCGCGATACTCGTCGATCGCCTCGAGGTGACGCCCCTCGGCGGACAACGCTTTGGCGGCCAGGAAGTGCTGCTCCGCCTTGTCGGGGCCGTCGGTGGGCTCGGGCGAAGGCTTCTTGGCGGAGCATCCGCCGATCGAGAGCCCAAGGGCGACCATGAGGGTCAGGAGGGCCCGGCCGGCGTGCCAGCGGCGGCCGGGGTTCGGGGTGTGCGCGTCGAGACCAGTCACCGTTCGGTCATCTTACGGGGCGGGGGCGGATTGTCGAGTGTCGGCGGTAGTTTCCGTCTTCCCATGGCCGGAGATTCGGCGGGACTCGACTTCGCTCGGCCGGGCCTCGATACTGGCCGGTGCGGGTCGGAGCCCCGGTCCGCGCTTCGGAGGAACTTGGCGATGACTACGGTGGAACTGCTGGCACAGGCTCGCGCATCCGCTGAGCGGAAAGCTCGGGGCGAGCAGGGGGCAGCGACCCCGAAGGCGCCCGTGCCTACGCACGGTGCGGCGGATGGGCTCGGCGGGGTCGATCTGTCGGCACCCGAGTTCTACCTGAACCGCGAGCTGACGTGGCTCTCCTTCTGCTCCCGAGTGCTTTGCGAGGCCGAAGACGAGCGCAATCTGCCACTCGAGCGTCTCAAGTTCCTGGCGATCGTGAGTTCGAATCTCGACGAGTTCTACATGAAGCGCATCGGTGGTCTGAAACATCAGGTCGCCGCGGGAGTTCGCCTTCCTACCGTCGACGGCCAGACCCCGGCCGAGCAGATCGACGCCTGCCGGCGCGTCGTGCGTGGGCTCGATCGGCGGCGCTCCAAGGTCCTCGACGAGTTGCGTCGCGTACTGCGCGATCACGGCATCCGAATCACGTCGGTCGACAAACTGTCGGAGAAGGAGCGGGCGGCGCTGCGCGAGCACTACTTGAAAGAGATCTACCCGCTCGTGACACCTCAGGCGATGGACCCGGCACATCCGTTCCCGTTCGTGTCGAACTTGTCGCTCAATCTACTCGTGACGTTGCGCTATCAGAAGGAGCCCGTGCACTCGTTGGCGCGGGTCAAAGTGCCGGTTGGGGGCGGTATCCCCCGCATGCTTCGGGTGGGCGGACGTGACGTGTTCGTTCCCCTCGAAGACGTGATGGGCGACAACCTCGATCTGCTCTTCCCCGGGATGGAGGCCGAGGTGTCCGAGCTCTTCAGAGTCACGCGCAACGCGAACACCGAGCGCGACGAGGAAGAGGCCGACGATCTGCTCGCCCTGATCGAGTCCGAGCTTCGGGACCGGAAGTTCGCACCCGTCGTCCGGATGCAGGTTGGGGAGGGAATGTCGGCACAACACACCAGTATGCTCGCGGCCGAGCTGGGACTGGACGTAGCCGATGTGACCGAGGTGAAGGGCCGGCTCGGCGTTGCCGATTTCTTCGAAGTCGCGAACCTCGATCTCCCCGAGTTACACGACGTGCCTCATCATCCGATCGATCACCCCGAGCTCACGCGGGACCGAAGCATCTTTCACGTGATTCGAGACGCCGGCTCGATCCTCCTGCAACATCCCTATGAGTCCTTCACGTCTTCGGTCGAACGCTTTCTCCACGAGGCGGCCCACGATCCGAAGGTTCGCGCGATCAAGATGACGCTCTATCGGACGTCGGCCGAGACGAAGGTGATCGACTACTTGATCGATGCGGCGCGCAACGGCAAGCAGGTCGCGGTGGTTGTCGAGCTGAAGGCGCGGTTCGACGAGTCGTCCAACATCCAGTGGGCGAGCCGGCTCGAAGAATTCGGGATTCACGTCACCTACGGCGTGGTCGGGCTCAAGACCCACTGCAAGACGATCCTCGTCGTCCGGCAAGATTATACCGGGCTGCGACGTTACGCCCACATCGGTACCGGGAACTACCACTCGGGGACCGCGCGGATGTATGCCGACCTAGGACTTCTCACGTGCGACGAGGCGATCGGCGAAGACCTCACCGAGCTCTTCAACTATCTCACCACCGGCTATAAGCCGCGCCGGCGGTACAAGCGCCTCCTGCTCGCGCCGACGACCCTCAAGCAGGGGCTCATCTCGCGCATCGAGAAGGAGGTCGAGCACCACAAGGCGGGCCGCCCAGCCGGCGTCCAGATGAAGATGAACGCCCTGGAGGACGTCGAGGTGACTCGTGCCCTCTACGAGGCGGCTCTCGTGGGGGTGAAAATCGATCTCCTGGTGCGCGACACGTGTCGGCTCCGCCCGGGCCTCCCCGGGCTCACGGAGAACGTTCGGGTCGTGAGCATCGTGGGGAGGTTCTTGGAGCACACCCGGGTCGTGCATTTCGAGGGAGGGGGCGAGCCGGAGTATTGGATTGGCTCCGCCGACTGCATGAAGCGAAACCTCGAGAGCCGCGTCGAGGTGCTGTGTCCGGTGGATGATCCGCGTCACCGCGCGGAGATTCAGTCGATTCTCGACCTTCAGCTGGGCGACCAGCGCAGCGCGTGGGAGATGGATGCCGAAGGCAACTACACGCAGCTGACACCCAAGAAGGCCGATGAGCTTGGCTCGCAGGAAGTCCTGATCGAGCGAGCAGAGAAGCGCTTGCGCTCCGCGACCCGGCTGCGCAAACGCAAGCCCAAGGGCATCGCCCGACGGACCTACGGTCCGTCCTGACGCTGCCCTCCCCGGCTTTTTTCGCCGCCTCCTCTCGAATGTCCGCTCGCGCTCTCGTATCAGGAGGGAGCTTTTCCGCGCCTCTCGCGCGATCTCGTCATCGGAAACCGCCATGCTTGGCCAGCTGATTGCGCCCGAAATCGAGGAGTACCTAACGCGCCGCGACTTCGCGGGATTGCGTGAAGCCCTCTCTCGTCTCGAGACGCCCGAGATCGCAGATCTGGTTGGCGAGCTGCCACCGGATCAGCAAGCCCTCGTATTCCGCATCCTGCCGCGTGCACTCGCGACGGAAACGTTCGAGTATCTGGAGCCAGAGCCTCAAAAGGAGCTGGTGGCTCGCCTCGCAGAGGAGCAGGTCACCGCGATCCTGAACGACATGTCTCCGGATGATCGTACGGCGCTCCTCGAAGAGCTGCCTGCGACCGTCACGCGCCAGTTGCTGAACAACCTGACGACGGAGGAGCGGAAGGTCGCGTCGTGGCTGCTCGGTTATCCGGAAGACTCCATCGGTCGTCTGATGACACCCGACTACGTCTCGGTCGAACCGCACTGGACGGTCGAGCGAGTGCTCGAGCACATCCGACGTTTCGGACAAGACAAAGAGACATTGAACGTCATCTACGTGGTCGACGACAACGGTCACTTGATCGACGACCTGCGGATTCGCGAGCTCTTGTTGGCGCCGAAGGACACCAAGATCAGCGAACTCACGGACAGCTCGTTCGTTGCGCTGAAGGCGACGGCCGATCAGGAGAACGCGATCGAGATCTTCCGCGAATACGATCGGATCGCGTTGCCCGTGACCGATTCCGAGGGCAACCTGATCGGCATCGTAACGGTGGATGACGTCCTCGACGTCGCCGAGGAAGAGGCCACCGAGGACATTCAGAAAATCGGTGGTTCCGAGCCTCTCGACGATCCGTATCTCGACGTGCCGGTGTGGGGCTTGATCCAGAAGCGCGGGCGATGGCTCGTACTGTTGTTCCTCGGAGAGATGCTGACCGCGTCGGCGATTGCCGCCTACGAGGCGCAGCTCGCGCAGGCTGTGGTTCTCGCGCTGTTCATTCCGTTGATCATCTCCAGTGGTGGCAATAGCGGCTCGCAGACCGCGACGTTCGTGATTCGCGCGATGGCGCTGGGTGAAGTCGAGCAGCATCACTGGAAGCGAGTCTTCTGGAGGGAGCTGCAGTCGGGGCTCGCGCTCGGGACCTTGCTGGGCACGATCGGGCTGGCCCGTGTCTTCCTGTGGCAGCAGATGTTCGGCACGTACGGCGAACACTGGCTGCCGCTGGGGATGACGATCGGTATCGCGTTGGTCGGGGTCGTTCTCACCGGAACCCTGTCGGGTTCGATGCTGCCGTTCATTCTGCGCTGGTTCGGGGCTGATCCCGCGGCGTCATCGACCCCGTTCGTGGCGACGCTCGTCGATGTCACCGGGATTCTCATTTACTTCACAGTCGCATCGTTGCTGTTGGCCGGCACGTTGCTCTAGTGTGAGATCGTGTCTGTACGAATGAATAGACCGATTCACCTTCTGGCGGTTCTTGCCCTCACTGGGGTTTTGACGGGATGCCCCGGCAACGGTGCTCGGGAGATGCTCGACACGGCGCAGCTTGAAGAAGTGCAGGACAACCGAGAGAACGCGCACAAGATCTATCGCAAGATCATCGAGCAGTACCCTGACTCGCCTGAAGCGGACAAAGCGCGCGCACGACTCGACGCGACCGAGGAATGACGCGACCGGGGTTGGCGCTGGTCCTCGTCATGCTCACGTGGGCGGTCCCGGGTCGTGCCGACGAGCGGCCGCGGATTGAGAGAACCAAGCCATTTCTCGTTGCGACGGCGCCCGCGGAGCTGAGCGACGACACGAGGCCGGTGGCGCGAGACGTTGCGCGTGCCGCCGACGGTTCGGCAACCGTCACGGCACGGCGGGTAGAAGTGCCCGAGCACGCGCGGCTGGAGGCCTGGGTCGGCGTGGCCGGAAGCCCGGCTGGCGCGTGGCGGTTCACACTCAGGGCGCGCGGAGCGTCGCGGGAGGTCGAGCGCGTGTTGCTCGTGGACCCCGGTTCGGCCGACGGGGACGGGTGGCATCGCCTCGTGCTGAACGTTGGACCGGTCTCCTCACAGGTCGTGTCTGTCGAGATCTCCGCCGAGGCGGCAACCGATGGCGCCAGCGGGCTGCCGCTTCTGGGCGCGCCGCGGTTCGTCGTGTCGCGTCCTCCTGAGAAGGCCGCACGAAACGTGATCGTCGTTTCCCTCGATACGCTCCGCGCGGATCGCCTGTCGGTGTACGGTGCTGAACGGCCCACGAGTCCCAAGATGGACGCGATCGCGGCGGAGGGAGTTCGTTTCGAGACCGCGCTCGCCCCCGCGAGCTCGACACCGCCGTCACACATGACGATGCTGACCGGCACGATTCCCTGCCGGCATGGCGTATGGGGCGTACACCTCGAGGACACGATGTCGGATGAGATCGACACGTTGGCCGAGATCTTCGCTCGGGAGGGCTACACGACCGCGGCCATCACGGAGAACGCCTACATGTCTCCACCGTACGGGTTCGCTCGGGGCTTCGATTCGTACGTCGAGCTGAAGCAGATGGTCGCCGACCGAAACTCGCCCTCGCCCGGTGTGATCACCCCCACTGGCTACGGCCCGAAGACCTTTGCCGCCGCCGATCGGTGGCTTCGGGAGCACGCCGGGGAGCGCTTTTTCTTGTTTCTTCATACCTATCAGGTGCACGGCCCGCGGCGGCCGAATGGTAGGTACGCGGCGCTCTTTGCGGAGCCCGCGCCGACACCCGATCGCGCCCCGGACTTCGATCCGGCCTTTCACGATCTTCGGCGATACGACCAGCTCGTGCGCCAACTCGACGATCTCGTCGGCGGACTGGTTCGCCAGGTCTCGGAGCTTGGGCTCGCGGACGAGACTCTTCTCGTTCTGACGTCGGACCACGGTGAGGCGTTCTTCGAGCACGGAGATCACGGGCACGGCTGGTCGGTGCACGGCGAAGTATTGCGCGTGCCGTTCATCGTGTGGGCGCCGGGGCTCGCGTCGCCCGGGGTCGTCGAGGATCCGGTCGGGCTCGTGGATCTGGTGCCCACGGTGCTCGCACTCGTCGCCCTGCCGGTGCCCGATGCCCTCGATGGCACGAGCCAGGCGGCCCGCGTCCGGTCTCCCAGCAAAGCGGCGGGGGCCGTGCGGACGTACTACGCGGAAACGGCTCCGGGCAACGTGCGCTCTGCGCGCACGGGGCGGTTCAAGATCATCCGCGGCGAGGACGCGAGTACGGACGTGCTCTTCGATCTCCGCGCCGATCCTGCAGAGAAGAGCCCGATCGCGTTGGGTGCCGGCGGGGTTCCCGAGCGGCTGCGTGCCGAGACCGCCGAGGTTGCCGTCCTACGGGCCGAGCTGGACCGGCGCGCGTCGCAATGCGCGACGCAGCGCCGTCAGGCCGCGGAGCGCCGCGGAGCGGCCGCCGAGCTCGATCCCACGCGGCACGAGAAGCTCAAGGCGCTGGGCTACGTGGAGTGAGTTTGCTAGCCCGAATCTGACGTGGCTCAGTGATCAAACGATTTACCAGTGAGGAGAACAATGCAGAACTCGATCCGAACCAATGCTCTCGTTCTGGCGGCTCTGCTCGCCGGCAGCTTCGCCCTTGAGTCCGCGGCGCGCGCCGACGAGGCGTGGAAGAATCTTCCCCCGGGCCCGATTCGTGATCGAATCGAGTTGATGGAGAAGGTTGGAGACGACGCCAAGGCGATCAATGACGCGCTCAAGGCCGGAACCCCCGCAGACGCCGCGGCGCCGGCCGACGACATCGTTGCGCTGATCCCGAAGTTCGACGCGTTGTTCCCGGAGGGAAGCACGAGTCCGGACTCGCGCGCGAAGAAGAACATCTGGGCGGCGTGGGACGAGTTTGAGGCGTTCTCGACCTACTTGACAGATGCCGCGGCGGAGGTCGCCATCGCGGCTCGCGATGGTGGCGACGTGAAGGCGGCGAGTCGCAAGATGTTCAAGAGCTGCAAGTCCTGCCACAAGAAGTTCCGCCTCCCGAAGGACGACGAGTAGAACGGGGCGTCAGGCAGGCGCAGGGCTGGACTCCGGCTCGCGTACGCTCGCGCCCGCATTCTCCTCGGGGCGACGCCTGCACTTCTGGAGCGCCGCGATCAGAGCGGGGACGGCAAGCGGTTTGCTGAGGAAGTCGTCCATGCCCGATTCGAGGCACGCTCTGCGCTCCTCCTCGAACACGTTCGCGGTGAGCGCGATCACTCGGGGCCGCTTCTCCGTCGGCCATCTCGAGCAGAGTTCGCGCGTGGCCTCGATACCGTCGACTTCCGGCATCTGTAGATCCATCAATACGACGTCGAACACGTGACGCTCTATCGCTTCGAGGGCCACGGCGCCGTTCTCGGCGACTTCGGCAGTGTAGCCGATGCGTTCGAGGATCTTCAGAGCGACCTTCTGATTGATCCGGTTGTCCTCCGCGAGGAGGATCCGTAGCGGGTGCTTCTGGCCCATGTCGGTAGGGAGGTTGGAGCTCGCCTTGTGGTCCTTCTTCTTCTCGCCGAAAATTTCGCAGAGGACCGTCGCGAGTTGGCGCGGCTTCGCGGGCTTGGCGAGCGTGGCGGCAAAGTGGGCGCGCGTCTCGGTCTCGCCCGCCTCTTCGAGGATCGCACCCGAGGAGCTGAGGAGGATGAGCGGAAGCTTGGCCCGCCTCTTCATCGCGTGGATCTTCCGCGCGAGTTCGCCGCCGTCCATCTCCGGCATCAGCATGTCGAGGATCGCGACGTCGAACTCAGCGGGCCCAAGCAGCCGCTTCAATGCCTGTCGGCCGTTTTCGCAGAGCGTGGGTTTCATTCCCCAGGGCTCGGCCACGCGCTTGAGGATCTCCCGGTTCGTCGCGTTGTCGTCGACGATCAGGAGCTTCTTGTCCTGAAGTACCTTGGCCGCCTGTTTTTCAGTGAATGCGGTCAGGTCCGGAGCCCGCTTGGCGACGATCGTGAAGTGGAAGGTCGAGCCGGCGCCTTCTTCGCTCTCGACCCACATGCGGCCCCCCATCAGCTCTGCCAGACGTTTGGAGATTGCGAGTCCCAGGCCGGTGCCGCCATACTTCCGAGTGGTCGAGGCGTCGACTTGGGAGAACGACTCGAAGAGGCGATCCGTCCGGTTCTTGGGGATTCCGATTCCGGTGTCTCGGATGGCGAAGTGGATCTCGAACGGCCCGGTTTCGAGACGTTTCGCGCAGACGGTGAGATGAACCTCGCCCTCCGTCGTGAATTTCACCGCGTTCGAGAGCAAATTGATCAGGATCTGACGGACGCGCGTGGTATCGCCGACGATGTTGCGGGGCAGCCCCGGCGTCGACTCGTGGAGGAGTTCGATCCCGGCTTGCTTCGCTTTGATCGAAAGGACGTCCACGGCCTCCTCGATCGTCGTCTCGAGATCGAAGGTGTTCGATTCCACCTCGAGCTTGCCAGACTCGATCTTGGAGAAGTCGAGGATGTCGTTCAGGACGGTGAGCAGCGAGTCGCCGCTCTGTCGGATCGTGCGTGCGAAGTCGCGTTGCTCGTCGGTGAGTTCGGTTCCCTCGAGCAGTCCGGCCATTCCGATCACCGCGTTCATCGGTGTGCGGATCTCGTGGCTCATCGTTGCGAGAAAGGCGGAGCGCGCGCGGCTGGCTTCTTCCGCCACCCGTGTCGCGGCCTGCGCCTCGTCCCTTGCGTTCTCAAGCTTGCGGTTCGCTTGCTGAAAGTACTGAAGCGCCGTGTTCTTCAGCGACTCGTAGATGGAGCCGAGGACCAGCACCATCACGAAGAGCATGGTGCTCAGTACGAGGTTGATTCGGTCTTGCATCTCGGCCGGCGGGGGGGCCGGGAATTGGAAGTTCTCGAGCGTGAGGTAGAACAGGATCACCGCCTCTACGATGGCGAGAACTGTCCAGAAGACCCCCCACCGAACCCCGGCGACGAGCACCGCGATCAACGGGACGAGAGCCTGAATGCCCATGATGGGTCTGCCGAGGCCGCCGGTCTGGAACGCAACGAATCCGGTCGAGCAGAAGGCCATCGCCGCGCCGAGGTTGCCGGCGCAGGCCAGCGAGCCGGTCGAGCGCAGCACCAGCGGAATCGCCCCGGCGAGCAACGTCGGCAGAGCGATGGCGAGCAATCGTGCGCGCAGCGGGTTTGGGTCGAGCGTCAGCTGGAACAGGGTGCCGGTCACCCCGAGAACGATCATGACGGCGGTGCAGCTGAGCAGTAGTCGGGCCCGCCGGACGGTATCCGGCCCCTGTCCTTGCAGTCGAGCCGGAATGGCCCAGGCCATGAATTTTTCCCACACGCTTCGAATTGGCCGTTTCTCGGGTGGACGCAGATGGTCGCCCCTACTCTAGGGACATCGGCATGGCGGCGTGGCGGGATGAAGAAAAAATGGAGCGGAACTGCGAGCTCAGCCGGCCTTCGGCACGAGGACCCAGTAGAGTTTCTTATGGCGGCCGCCGCCGGGAGGATCGGCCTTGATATAGACTCGGGTTTTCTTCTTCACTCGGGCGAGCTTCTCGGGCACGGGGTGGCAGACGACGGCCACCTTGCCCGACTCGCTGACGACGAGGCCGTCGGGGGCCTCGCACTTCATCCAGGAGTGGCTGGAGAGGAACTGGAGGATCCCGTCGTCCCCACGGGAGACGTCGTAGGTGAGCGTCGCGTGTGCGACGAGATCCGCCGGCCCCGGGGGGAAAACGGTCGTGAGTACATGGCCGTCCTCGGTGATCTGGCTTCCGGCGGGGAGGCGCCCTTCGGCGTTCCACTGCACATCCAGGAGTTTCGCCATCCCGTCGCCACGCGCGGCTGGGGCGTGCGCAAGGGCTCCCACGAGTCCGAGCCCGACGGCGAGGGCCGTTCGAATCGTTCGCTTCATATGTCCTCCATAGCGGATGCCACTCCGTACACGATGGGCTGGCGGCCGTCGCTCCCAGTTCGTCTGGCCTGTCCCCGGTGGAAGCGGTAGGGGAGGGGGATCATGGACGAGGGTCGCCGAGTCGGGTTGGCTTATGCGGCGGTGGCCACGACGATCGCGATGTGGGGCTACAGCGCCGTCGTGATCAAGCTCATCGCGTCGGACGGGTTGGTCGTCGCCTTCTATCGGCTGTGGTTCGCGATTCCGCTTCTGTGGCTGTCGGCGCTCGTGGTGCCCTCGATGCGGCGTCGCTTGGGCCGCAGCTGGGCTCTCGCGTGTCTGGCCGGAGGCTCCTGCTTCGGCCTGCACCAGATCCTGTTCTTCAACGCGATCAAGATGACCAGCGTTGCGAACGTGACGATCATCGGCGCGCTCCAACCGGTGCTGGTGCTGCTGGTAGCGGGGCCGATGTTCGGCGAGTACCTTCGCCGGATCGCGGTCTTGTGGGCGGGGGTGGCGCTGGCCGGCACCGGGCTCGTGGTCGTCGGTTCGGTCGGAGCTCCGTCGGTCTCCGGGGCGGGTGACGTCCTCGCGTTCGCGAACCTCTTCGCTTTTACCGGCTACTTCCTCGTTTCGCGGCACTTCCGGGCGCGGGTAGGGCCCTGGGAGTACGTCGTGGGGATGACGACCGTATCGGGGCTCATCGTGACGGCGGCCGTCGCCGTCGCCCAGCCGGACTTGGGCTCGCCCATGGGGTGGGAGTATCTGGCGATGCTGACGCTGGCGGTGTTCCCCGGGACGGTCGGCCACATCCTCACGAACTGGGCGCACGCCCACGTGGCCGCTTTCTCCATCTCGATGATGTTCCTGGCGGCGCCGATCGTCTCGACGGTGGCCGCGTATTTCTTCCTGGGAGAGACGCTCAGCGGGCTCCAGTTGGTCGGGGGCCTGATCGTCCTCACCGCGATCGGAGCGACGGTGGCTCGAGCGGGGGACGAGGTGGGCGGGGAACTCGCCGAAAGCGCCGCCGAGACCGACGCGCCCTGACGTGGTATCCCACGCGCGATCATGGGTCTCTCGCGCGTGTTTCGCGGGCTGTTGCTCGTTCTCCTGCCAATCGTGGTGTTTCTCGGCCTCGGCGAGGTCGTTCTGCGCCTCTACCTGACCCAGCGGATCTTCTACGACGTGGAGATGTCGCGATACGCCCAGCTTCTCAAGATCGAGTCGCCGAATCTCCGGATCGGGCATATCCACCGGCCGGGCTCGTCGGCCCATTTGATGGGTGTCGACGTGGCGATCAATTCGGCCGGGTTCCGCGACGACGAGCGACGGGTGGATGGGAGCGACCTGCGGCGCATGGTGTTTCTGGGCGACTCGCTCACCTTCGGGTGGGGTGTCGAGCAGCACGACAGCTTTGCGCACCTGCTCGAGACGTCGCTCGACGAGGAGCGCCCCACCGAAATCCTGAACTTCGGTACGGGGAACTACAACACGACACAGGAGGTAGAGCTCTTCGTCGAGCAGGGCCTTGCCTATCAGCCGGACAAGGTTGTCGTATTCTACTTCATCAACGATGCCGAACCCGTTCCCAAGAAGTCGCGCCTCGCCTTTCTCGCGAACTTCCGGATCGTGACGTTCTACTGGTCGAGGATGAAGCAGTTGGCTGCCCGGCTCGTCCCCGGACAGACATTTCGCGAGTATTACGCGGCTCTCTACGACGACGACCAACCTGGGTGGCTCGAGACGCAGGCCGCGTTCGTCCGACTGGCCGAGGTCTGTCGGGACCACGGTATCGAGCTCAAGGTGGTTCTCCTCCCCGAACTCCACGCGCTGGACGAATACCCGTTCGAACGCGAGTATCGGAAGGTGGCCAATTTCCTACGAAGCCAACGGATCGCCGTGCTCGATGTCACACCAGCATTTGCGGACGTGAGCGAGCCCCAGTCGCTCTGGGTCTCCCCGGACGACGCACATCCCAACGCGCTGGCGCACCGTCGGATCGCCGCGGCGAGCCGCGAGTTCATCGCAACGGGGGGGGCGAGCCGATGATCGCCTTTCTCAAGAAGTATCGCTGGTATCTGATCGTCTCGGTGCTGGTGTACGCGGCGGTGTCCGTGTGGTTGTTCGTGGCCACGGACGCCCCCCAAACCACGCCTTTCGAGTACCAGGTCTTCTGAACTCGCCTCGCCGCGATTGTTGCAGCGGCTTGTGGGGCGCGGCCGCGACGATGAGGCCGCTGGATTTCGGGTGCCGACGGCTGCCGGCACCGGCGGCGCCGGTGGAGGGCCGGGGGGCGACGGATCAGCGCGTGGGGATCGCCTGGCCCGCGAAGTTCCCTCGCAGCACGACCTTGCCGCTGTTGACCAGGTGGGTCACCGTCGCGAGCACTTCGGTCTCGCTCTCGGTGAGGTCGGTCATCGTGTTGACGAGGTCAAGGAGGGTGGTCTCAATTTGTGTCGGCATGACGCCGGTAGACAAACGCAACCGCCGTGCCATTGCGAGAGGCGGCCTTGCTTGCGCCTCGCTAGCGCACAACGCAACGACTCGTCTGCGCGCGGCGCTCGACGCAAGGCGCTTTCGTTTGCGCAGGAGCGCAGCTCTGGCGTGGGCGCGCGGCGTATCGTCCAATGAGGCGATTGCGGATGTGCGCCTCTGTCGTGCGAATCGTGTCCGGGCTTGCTCGCGTTCTCGGGGTCGCGTCGTTCCCGCCTCGTAGCCAGCGAGGGCTGCGCGCAGGCGTGAAGGGACGCGGCAAGCGTTGCCGGCGCAGGGGGACGAGGACCGACAGCCGCGTTTCGTGCGTTCTGGTCACAGGAGCTCTAGTCCTTGCTCCGCTGCCACATGCGGAGCCCCGGCCGGCGCACCACTGGGCCCAAGATCTCTGGGAGAGCCCCGCCCGCTTGGGGGCGCTTCGCGCGTGTGCCATGTCATGCTTGCAGCGCTGCCCGCTCGCACGCGGAGCCAGCGCCGGTCCGCCGCGGCAGCATCGTAGGTGCCTCAGTGCGACGGCCAGCGGGGGCAGTAGGGTCGTCAGCCGCGGTAGCGTAGTAGGCGCAGGGCGTTGGCGACGACCACGAGCGTGCTTCCCTCGTGCAGAACGATGGCAGTGCCGATGCCGGCAACGCCCAGCACCGACGATGGAACGAGGACCGCGACGACACCCAGCGCGATCACCAGGTTCTGCGCGATGACACGCCGGGTGCGGCGTCCAAGCCCGATCGCGAACGGAAGGACGCTCAGGTCGTCGGCCATGAGGGCGACGTCAGCGGTCTCGAGGGCCACGTCGGTGCCTGCGGCGCCCATGGCGATGCCGACGGACGCTCGGGCGAGCGCTGGCGCGTCGTTCACGCCGTCTCCGAGCATACCGACCGCGCCGATCCGCTCCGAGATCTCCTCGATGGCCTTCAGCTTGTCTTCGGGGAGGAGGCCGGCCCGGAACTCGTCGAGCCCGACCTCGGTCGCGATCGCTTGGGCGACCCGGGGGTTGTCTCCCGTGAGCATGACGAGCTCGGCGATGCCGAGGGCGCGCAACCTCTCTAGTGTGTCGCGGGCGTTCTCGCGTGGGCGGTCGGCGACGGCGATGGTGCCGAGCAGTTGGTTCGACCTCTGGACGAGGACGACTGTGTTGCCGTCGGCCTCGAGCCGCTCGGCACCGGCAATCTGCTCGGGGGTTGGGCCGCCCGGTCCACCCGCGAGGAGAGCGGGTGTGCCCACCGCGACGCTTTCGCCTTCGAGCGTCGCGCGCAGCCCTTTTCCAGGGACGGTCTCGACATCCTGCGCTTCGGCGACCTCGAGTCCGCGCTCGCGCGCGGCGCTCACGATCGCGCGGGCGAGCGGGTGGGTCGAGCCCAGCTCGATCGCCGCCGCAGTCCCGAGCAGGTCGAGTTCTGTTGCGACGCCCATCGGCTGGAGGGCCGTCACCTGAGGTGCGCCCTGTGTGATCGTGCCCGTCTTGTCGAACGCGACCGCCCGCAGACGCCCGAGGTTTTCGAGGTGAACGCCGCCTTTGATCAGCACGCCGCGGTTCGCGGCCCGTGCGATCCCGGACAGAACGGCCGCCGGCGTCGCGATCGCGAGCGCGCAGGGCGACGCCGAGACCAGTACCGCCATCGACCGCAGGAACGCGTCGGACCAGGTGAGCCATCCCAGCAGCGGCGGGGCGACCCACACGACACCGACCGTCACCAGGGTGGCCGGAACGAAGAAGCCGGCGATGCGGTCCACGAGCATCTGGGTCGGGGACTTCTGTGTTTCGGCCTCGGAGACCAAGGCGACGACGCGTGCGAGCGTGGAGTCCGAGGCGAGCTTGGCCACCTCGACGTCTAGTGTCCCGTCGCCGTTGACCGCACCGGCGAAGACAGAGTCTCCCGCTGCTTTCTCGACCGGAAGACTCTCGCCGGTGAGTGCGCTCTCGTCGATCGAGGACCGCCCGGCCTCCACCGTGCCGTCCACGGGAATGCGCTCGCCCGCTCGCACCACCACGATGTCACCGCGTTCGAGCGTCTCCACGCCGACCTCGGAGGTCTGTCCGTCGCGTCGCACGCGAGCCGTCTTCGGGGAGAGGTCGCCGAGTGCGGTAATCGCGCTGCGGGCGCGGTCCATGGCCTCCTCTTCGAGAGCGTGTCCGAGGCTGAAGAGGAAGAGCAGCAGTCCTCCCTCGGCCCACTCGCCGAGGATGGCTGCGCCGCCCGCAGCGACGGTCATGAGAAGGTCGATCGTGAAGCGGCCCTTGGCGAGAGCCTTCAGTCCGTGGCGCGCGATGTCGTAGCCGCCCAGGAGATAGGAGGCCCCGTAGACGGCCAAAGCGACGCCGAATCCCACCCCCACCTTCTCCAGCCCAAACCCGATCCCGAGTACGGCGCCGGCAGCCACCGAGCGGGCGAGCTCGGCGTGCTGCGCGAGCCATCCCTTCGGCTCCTCGACCGAATCGCGCACTTCGAAGCCCATGGAGGCCACGCGGGCGGAGATGTCTTCGCGATTCACGGTCGTGGAGTCGAACTCCACGCGCATCTTCTCGGCAGCGTAGCTGACGGACACCTGAAGCACGCCGTCCATGCGACGCACGACGTGCTCGATGCTCTGGGCGCAGTCGCCGCAATCCATGCTCGTGATGAGCAGCGTTTCGTGTCGGTAACGCTGCGTGAGCTCGGCGCCGGCGTCCTGGGCCAGTCGTTCCACTTGCGTCAGCGCCACGAGGTTCGGGTCGTAGTGGAGGCAAAGGTGCGCCTCGTCGGCCTCTCCGTTCTCGATGTGGGCGCTGGTGATGCCTCTCAGGCTTTCGAGTCGCTCGACCAGTCGCTCGATGCACTGGTCGTGGTGGTCGTCGACCTCGGGCAAGACCACGGGAAGCTCGAGTGAGACTCGGGGCTCGCTTCCATGTGACTCAGGGGTGCGGGGCGCGGACATCGATCGTCCCGAGACCTTGTCGCAAAGGCAGATTTCTCACAAGGGCGGTGGGTCTTCCTCCCTAGAGACGAACCTGGGACGTACCGCCGCGTGTCTTGCCCGGAACCTGGCCGCGCCGAGGTATCCGCCGCGGTCGGTGCCTACGTGCTTCTTGCGCTCTGGTGGCTTTGGCCCTTGCCGATGGCCGCGGGAAACCATCTCCTCTACGCCGTCGGTACAGGCCGCGGTGCTCCTGCGGGCTCCGCGCTTCGCAGGCGAGCTCGAAATACGAGTCGGTCTCGCCCAGGCGGCCGACGGTCCGCTCGATGATTGAGGCGTAGAGCCGCTCGTCGTGCCGCTCCGGGTCGTCGCTGCGCCGTGACGTGTTCGTCCGACAGTTGGCAATCCGGTCGCTTCGCCGGCTAGGTTCATTCCATGGCACGGGTCGGTTTTCTGGCGGTTGCGGTCGTGGCGTTCTGGTGGGCTCACGCGGGTGCCGCGCCGGACCCGTACGCGACGAGCATCATTCTCTCGGACGGGCAGGCCGGGCGGGCGACGGAACTCACATTCTCGTTTCGCGCGACCGGCAGTACCGCTGAGAAGGTGGGGATGATCGAGATCGGGCTTGCGCCGGGAGCGAAGGTCGACGCCGAGGCGTTCCGGCGAACGTGTACCGTAGAGGGTCACGGCCCGAAGGCGGGAGAGGTCTGCGCGCGGACCTTTCGTGATGCCCGGATTGGTCACGGTACGATGACCGTCGAGATGCTGGGAATGCACGCGGTCACTGCGGACGCGTACCGCGCCGACGGTGGTCCGGAGGGGGCGAATCTGGTCTTCTTCTTCGGGCCGGGGCAGGTGTTTGGCGTGGGTGCGCAGTCGGTCTTCGGATCGGTCACTCTCGGCACGGACACTCCCGTGCGGATTCGGATCATGGACATTCAGAAACAGCTCGATCTTCCGTTCGGGGCCACCGCCGAGCTCGAGAGCGGGAGCTTCACGTTCGCCGGCGAGCCGGGGAAGCCTGCGCTCCTCAATCCGACCGACGGGTCGGTTGGCGACTGGACCTACGACACGACGCTGTCGTGGGACGAGGGGAAGCAGTTTCAGCGGGTTCGGGCCGCGGCCGGGAAGTAGGAGCAGGCATGGGAATCAAGATCGGCATCGGCTTCAGCATGACGCGTACGAACATGGCGTCGGCCGATCAAATTTGCGCCTTCGCCGACCGGGTCGAGGACCTCGGCATCGACTCGATTTGGCCGAGCGACCACACGGTCTCGCGCCAGCCGAGCATCGACGTGCACTGCCTCATGGCGTTGTTCGCCGGGCGAACGAAGCGGGTCAAGATGGGCCCGAGCGTGCTCTCGATGCCGGCGCGCGACCCCATTCACATGGCGAAGGTGTACGCCTCGCTCGATCATCTCACGGGCGGGCGGCGTCGAATCATCTGCGCGGTCGGACTCGGGGGGGATGCGCGCGAGTGCGACGTGGTGGGCATTCCTCGCAAGGAGCGCGGCGCGCGGATGCGGGAGGGCGTCGAGGTCATGCGAAAGCTCTGGTCGGGGCCCGACGTCTCGCACGACGGGCGCTTTTATAACTTCGAGAACGTTTCGATCGAGCCGCGTCCGGTCGGCGGCCCGCTCGACGTCTGGATCGGGGGGAATAGTGATCTCGCGCTCAAGCGGGTGGCCCGGTACGGCGACGGCTGGATGCCGTCCTTCATCACGGCCGAAGAGTTCGACGAGGGCATGAAGAAGCTGGCGGGGTTTACCGCGGAGACCGGCCGGAAGGTCGACGCGGACGAGGCTGGCGTGCTGATCCTCGCGCACGTGAGCAACGATGCGAGTGCGGCGCGCCAGGTCGCCGAGCGCTTCCTCAAACGTGCGCCCATTGGGCCTGACGCCTTTCGCGAGCGCTCGGCGATTGGGACGGTCACCGAAGTCCGCGAACGAGTGCAGGCCTATGTCGATGCTGGGTGTGACAAGTTCGTCCTCTTCCCTGTCGCGGGTGGCGACGAACTTCTCGAGCAGACCGACGCCATCGGCACGCAGATCATCCCACACTTCAACTAGTGCACGAGGACTTTTCTAGGAGAACTGCATGCTCGATCTGACCCGAGAGGGACCCGTTTTCATCCTTCGTTTCGATCACGGCGAGAACCGATTCGATCCTGGCCTCGTGGCCGAGCTCGGGAAGGTTCTTGACGACGTCGCGGCGGCAGAGGCTCCAGCGGCACTCGTCACGACCGGCACCGGGAAGTTCTATTCGAACGGCCTCGACGTCGAGCACATGGGCACCCTCACGCCGCCCGAAGTCGGTGAGTATGTGGCCGGAGTCCTGCGCGTCGTGGGGCGAGTCCTTACCTTTCCGATGAGTACCGTCGCGGCCGTGAACGGGCACGCGTTCGGCGCCGGCGCGCAGATCGCCGTGGCGCACGACTATCAGGTGATGCGCTCGGACCGTGGATATTACTGTATGCCGGAAGTCGACATGCGGGTGCCGCTCCATCCGGCCATGACCGCCATTCTTCAGGCGCGCCTCCCCGTGCGCACGGTTCATCAGGTGATCGCGACCGGCAAGCGTTTCGGAGGCGAGGAAGCGGCCGCGCTCCACATCGTCGATCGCACCGCGCCGGAGGCCGAGGTCGTGTCGACGGCTGTGGCGATGGCCGCCGAGTTGGCGGCGAAGGCCCACCCGGCGATGGGCACGCTCAAGCGCGACATGTACCGCGATGTGATCGCAGCGATCGACGAGCCCTTGCCGGGCCTGTGAGGCCTACTTTCCCATCTGGGACAGGTACTCGATCGTGAACATGTTCTCGCGCAGGTTCTCGTTGTAGTCGACCTGTTCGAGATGGACGTGGGTGATGTAGCCGTCGGTCGGGCTTGCCATCTCTACACGTACGATCGAAGGGATGCCCTCGATCTTCTCCGTCTCCGTGACGTTCATCACCTTGAGCAGCTCATCGGCGAAGAACTCGACGCGGACCGGAAGTAGGGTCTCTGTGTCGATCCAGCTCCGGAGCCGGTCGTATGCGAAGGCGTCCTCTTCGAGCTCACTCATCACGACGAAGCACTCGCCGTCGCCGCACGTCCTCGTGCCCTCGAGTTCGTGGTTGCCGTGGTAGTCGAGGAAGAAGACCGCGATCAGGTCCTCGTAGGTGAACATGCTTCCCTGAAAGTTCTCGCGTCGCAGGGACGGCGGGACCCGACGGACTCGTCGCTGTCCGGGGAAGTACACCCACAGTGAGTCGGCTTCGCTCTCGTTCTGCCACGCGAGGAACCCAGTGCCCTGGAGTTCGAGAGGCGACTCGAAGATCCATAGGACCTTGCGCGCGTCGGCGTCGCGTTTCTCGTAACCCCGCAGCCGCTTCACGCGCTCACTACCCGAAGGGTCGAGGACGCGCATCGTGACCTTCATGGACTTGTCGCGAATCGGGGCGAGGACCTCGCGGGCGGCCTTCAATACCTGGTCGCCATTCTCGGGGGTCGCGTGCGTCGCCGCCGGGGCCAGCAGCAGGAGGAGGAGCGCGAGGAAGACACCGATCGTCGGGCACATCGAGCGGGTACGCTATCGCACACTGGCTCGGCAGGGAAGTGATTCTTGTCGCTTGACGGTCCGTCGGAACGTACGTTCGGGCTGATGAATCCGTTGTCGCAGCCCTTCCCATGGAACGGTTGCGTAGTTTCGGCCTCAGCGGACGAACCTGCTGCTCTTGGCGGTCAGCCGGTAGGGCCGTGCAGCGTCGCCGGGTCGTCGTCGGTAACGGCGGTGAGCACGCTTCGGGCCGCTCGTGCGTAGTGCTCGAGGCCGATTTGTTCGCAGGCCAGGAGCGCGGCCGTCGCGTTTTCTCGAGCGAGGCCGCTGTCGCCTCGGCAGAGAGCGAGGTGCGCGAGGCCGAGATGAGCACGGGCTGTGACCGATCGTGAGCTGATCTCGTGGGCAAGGGCGAGCGCATCGGTGTAGCAACTGTATGCGCGGCAGGGATCGCCGTCGTGTCCGGCGAACGCGGCCTCGGCCATGGCGATCTGGTGGCGCGCCTCGCGCAGTCGGCCGCCCGCTCTCTCCGTCGCGAGTTCGGCGAGCTTGCGGGCTCGGTCGATCTCGCCGCTCGAGACGAGCGCCGAGATGATCAGGTCCAGGTTGATCGCGAGGTCGCCGCTCGTCAGAAGACCCCGCTGCATTGCGTCGAGTTCTCCTGGGCGGCTCGTACCATCGCCCAAGGCGGCGCGCGCGAGGACGCGAGTCGCAGTGCCGGAACGCGATGCGCCCACGCTCTCGATCTCGGTTGCGATGTCGACGGCCTTGGTGGCCCAATCGATCGCTTCGCCGTAGCGTGCGTACATGAAGTACAGCGCCGCGAGCCCGGCCGCGCTGCCGCTCTGCAGGGTGCGGTTGTCCGCCTTCAGTGCGAGCTCGTGGGTCGCGAGTCCGTACGATTCGGCTTCGGCGAACTGGTCGGATTCGTAGAGCACGCGCTGCCGAAAGAATCGCGCGCCCATGTAGGTGTCCGAGAGGTTTTCTTGGTGTCCCAACCGGTCGAGTTCAGCGAGGGTTTCGTCGATCTCGCGCTGCGCGTCGGCGAAGCGGCCGTCGAGAAGGTAGCCGAAGGCGAGGGATCGTCTGAGGCTGGCGGCCGCATCGTCGTTCCCCGAGGCTCGGGCGACGGCGAGGCCCTCTTGGATGAGCTCGAGTCCTTCGCCGAAGCGCTCGCGGCCGTGATTCATGACGAACATGCCGTGGCTCCCGTTCAGGCGTGCCAGGGCCTCGGTGTCGTCGAGCTCGCGGGCCAGTTCGATGCCACGCAGGGACGCGCGATCGTCTGCGGCGCCCTGGGAGGCGCCGTACAGGACGGTCGCGTTGCTCAGACGAACGGCGGCGCGTAGCGCCCAGCGAAGGAGCTCGGTGGGGGCGCGGCCCGCTTCTTGAATGGCCGTTTCGGCTAGCTCCCAGGCTTCGCGGTAGAGGCGAATCGCGTCGCCGTAGGAGGGGAGCGCCTCGGCTTGCTCGCCGGCGGTGAGAAGCGCTTCGATGCCACGCTCGGGATCGTTCCCACGGGCGAAGTGTCGTCCGACCCGCGCGTCGCGTGTCGCCAACGGACCCTCATCGGCGTGGCGTAAGGCCTCACCGACGAGGTCGTGTAGGCGGCGGCGCTCGCGCAGCAGAAGGCTGTCGTACGCGACTTCCTGCGTGAAGCTCTCACCGAAGCGGTATTCATCGTCGCCACCGGTGTTTTTGCGGTGGACGATTCCCGCTCGCTCCAACTCGGCGAGCTCGCCCGCGACGTCTATTCTCTCACTGGCGAGCAGGGTCGAGAGGGTGTTCGTTTCGAATTGCCGCCCGAGAACCGCGGCAACCTGCGCCACGCGCTTGGCGTGGGTTCGCAGGTGGTCGAGGCGGGCGGTCATCACTTCCTGGACGGTCGCAGGGATCTCGATGTCATCGACCGAGCGCGTGGCGACGGCTCGGCCGTCCTCGTTCTCGATCGCACCGTCTTCGATGAGCTTTCGCGTGACCTCCTCGAGGAAGAAGGGGTTCCCCTCGGCGCGCTGCACGATCCGGTCTTCGAGAGGGGTCGGAAGATCGCCGCCGGCGACGGCCCGGACGATGTCTCTTGCTTCGTCGCCCGGCATGGGGCGAAGTCGGAGTTGAGTCACCGCGCCGTTGACGAGCCACTCGTGTTCGTAGTCGGGCCGGTGGCTCGCCACGATCATCGCGCCGACGGATTCGATCGATGAGAGAATCTCGTTCATCCCGCCTCGTGACGCGTCGTCGATCCATTGGAGATCTTCGAGCAGAATGACGAGGCGTCCCTTCGACGCGGCGCGGATCAACATTCCCTGGTAGGCCCGGGCGATTTTCCCTCCCGTGACCTTCCCGGCCTCGGCCGCGATCGCCTCGCTGGCGACGCCGAGGAAGCGGCTCAAGTACGCCTCGTCGTCGGGCCTCGCGTAGCCGGGTGTGACGACGTGTTCGCGGATCTTCGCGCGGATCTCGTCGCCGGAGTCGGCGTGGACCGTGCCCACGAACGCTCGCAGCATGCCTTCCCACAGGCCAAAGGGCGTACTGCGTCCCAGCGCCGAGCAACGCCCCTCGAAGAGGATCGGGTTCTCGCGCTCGATGAGACGGCGGAACTCGTACAGGAGCCGCGACTTGCCCGACCCGGCCGGCCCAACGACCTCGACGATCTGGAAGAGGCCTCGGTCGAGTCGTTGAAAGCACGCTTCGAGCTGATCGAGTTCCGCGGCGCGGCCCACGAACGGAGTGAGGCCGCGGGCCTGGGCAATGTCCATTGGAGAAACCGCGTCGGCTGCGCCGACGACCTCGTGCGCGACGACGCGGCCCGTCTTGCCACGCACGTCGAACGGACTCAGTCGGTTGAGTTCAAATCGTCCCTCGACGAGCCGCGCGGTCGCATCGCTGATCAGTACTGTGCCCGGGCGCGCGAGCCCCTGCAGTCGTGATGCGAGATTCGTCGTGTCGCCGATCGCGGTGTAGTCCATCTTTAGATCGTTCCCGACGGTGCCGGCGACCACGATCCCCGTGTGGATTCCGATACGCGCCTCGAGGGGGAATCCGAGTTCGTCTTCGAGGGTCGCGGAGAGGCCAACCAGCGCATCTTGAATCCCGAGTGCAGCGCGTACCGCGCGGTCGGGCTCGTCCTCGTGCGCGATCGGTGCTCCGAAGAGTGCCATCAATCCGTCGCCGGCGAGCTGATTCACCAGGCCCTCGAAGCGCGAGATCTCGTCGAAGGTGAGCGCGAGGTAGCGGTCGAGGACGTCGCGGA
>JAJCZO010000272.1 GCA_029262355.1 Deltaproteobacteria bacterium | reverse complement strand
CGATCGCATCGCCGTGGAGCGCGTTGAGCGTGGGCTGCCCGCGGCGCTCGTCGCTCTCATCTTCGACGTCGTCGTGCACGAGAAACGCGTTGTGAAGAAGCTCGAGCGCGACGGCGGCAGGCATCGCGTCCTCGAGCGAGCCGCCGAACGCCTTCGTCGCTGCCAAGCATAGGGTGGGTCGGAGCATTCGTCCGCCACGCCGCGGGTAGTCTCCGACGATGTCGTAGAGATGTCGCTTCGGCTCTCGGGGCGCCAGATAATCGCTCAGCGTGACCCGCGTGATGGCGCCGTATTCGTCCAGGAGCGCTGGGACGAGCTCGTCGGCCTCGGGAACCGCGGTCAGTCCGTCGGGCATACGCATAGCGTAATGAACCCCACCTGCGCTCCAGTCTGGTCGTCGACGATTGCTCCGTTGTAGAGCCCCGCGGGCTGGTCGTCGGGTACGCGTATCCGGAACGCGAGTCCCGAGCTCTCTTCGCGCGGCCCGGGCCCCACGTCGGGGATCGGTGGGTGCTTCCCTTGGCCGTGACGCAGCTCGTGCAGCGTGGCCGTGGTCACGGGGAGACCGGGGCGTAGATCGACGGTGAGCTCCGTTCGGCCGTGCGCCTCAACCGCAATGTTGACACGGCCCTGTTCCAGTGGAGTTGACATCGCGCTTCGGCCGGCGCCAGAGGTCTCGACGCCCGATGGTTCGGTTGGACGCGGGGGGGGAACCGGCCATTGGGCAATGGGCCCGGCGGCGCCCATTGTCGCACGTAGCCACTGCGCATACAGGCCCATGAATTCTTCGACCATCGTCCCCATTTGCCGGGCGGGGTCAGCCGTTTCGCCCTTCGGGATCCCGGTCCAGGGCAGCTCCGCGAACTGTGCTGCCGTGGCCGCGCCCACGTTCATTGCGTCGGCCACGACTCGGGTGAACCCTTCGACGGTTCGGGCGGCCAGCGCTTCGCTTCCAGGTTCAGACGCGGTCTCAGGCGAGAACGAGACCCCAAACAAGCTCGCCGTCGATCGGTGGGGCTCCGTTCGATCTGGGATTGGACGCTTGACGCGCTCACGAGCGCTCATGTGGCATCTCCGGGCACGCCGGCGTCGGCGCGGTCATGGGTGGTCAAATCCGATGATCTCATCGAGCCGCGGCGACATCGAGATCGCGTGAGCGGCGAGGCGTCCGGACATGGTCGCCGCTTCGACGCATCCCGCATTGAAGCTGCACGCCGTCCAATCGCCGCAGATGGTCAGATTGTCGTAGGATCGATCGAGTGGGGAGATCCGGTATTTGCTGGAACCCGGTACGGACAGGGCATAGCGGTCCGAAGGTTGGACGTTCGCCTTCCAAAACTGGGACTGAAAGCGATCCACGCCGCTGCGGCTGCGGGGGGCACCCGCGTCCTCTTCGGGGTCGACCAATCGTTCCCAGGGGAACCCATCGACATCTCCAAGCCCCGGCCAGATCTTACGGAGCTCCCTCTCGAGGAACTGGATGGCGTTGCGTCGGACCGTCTCGGTCGCCGCCGGCGTATCAGCCCCGCGGGCGACTTCGTCGGGGAGCACATTGCAGAAGTAAGCGAGCGATTCGGGATCTCGTTGCCACGATTCCCTCGGCACGAGGTGGCTCATGTCCGCCCAGGTATCGAATGGCTCGACAAAGCCGGAGACCGTGAGGGCATCGCCCGGGCGACCGAACTCTGCCATGTCGGCGTCGAGCCACAGCTGGAATGCTTGGGTGGCAACGGTCTGTACATGATGAACCATGTCTCGCCAGCGAGAGTTCGTATCGACAATCTCGCGGCACAGGTACGGCACGGCCCCCAAGCCGATTCCGAGCACGACGAGATCGAAGTCTTCTCCGACCCGGAGCGTCTTCTTGCCCGCGATCCGCCTTTCGAACTGAGCCTCCAGGTCCCATCCTTCAGTCTGTATTCGTCGCCCATCTTCGAGTTGTGCATAGTCGGGCTGTGAGGGCCAGCACGGGAGACCCTTCACGTCGAAGAGAGGCTCGTACTTGGTGCCCGCTCGGACTTCGGCTTGGATGTCGAAGTCGAGGTGCGCCACGTGTTGCGTATCGCCGTCGCGGCCCAGGCCGACGTTGCCGAGGCGATGGAAGAACTCGAACCGAACCCCGCGCTTGGATAGGACCTCATAGTACGGAGCGAATACGATGTCGCCCATCCCTGCTTCCATGCGCCAAAAGAAGGTGCCTCGGTAGGAGAAGAAGGCTCGCACCATGCTGCGCAACGCTTGGCCGGCGGAGATCCCCGCTGCCTCTGGGTTGCCGCCTTGGTAGGAGAAGCCGAAGTCGTAAAGTGCGTCGAGATAGCCTGCTCGAAGCGAGCCGTCAGAAGCGCCATTCATGCGAAGCCATTCTCGGCTGTCATAGTCGTCAATGGCGTCGAACCCGCGAGGGTCTGTCAGAAGGCTGGAGCTGATGAAGCCGCGTAGTGTCGCGAGTGTAAGGTCAATGATCTGCCAAACCCGGCGAAGGAGCGGATCGTCTTGCAGGCGCGACTCGAGGATCGTCAGCGTGCTGCGACGTACTCCGTCGAGGACGTCCAGCACGATCTGCCGGAAGGGGCCAGCGAGCGGCACGATCCAGCGGTCGAGTTCGACCAGGACCTGCGTCACTGCAGTGAGCGAGGCGATCTCGCCAAGCTGGAGCAGCTTCGAGGCTGCTTCGTCGATCCCAGCGGCAGGGCTCCCAGCCACGCCAGCTGAGGAGCCGGTCGTCGGTGCCGCGTTGCGTTCGATCGTATCGAACAGCGTCCTCAGCATCTCGACGGCGCGCGTCATGTACTCTGCCACGCTCGGCGAACCCGTTGGGTTCGCGGGGTCGCCCGGCGTTCCCGGCAGCTCGGGTAGGACGCCCTCCCAGATATCCCAGACGCCGTCGGGGTTTTGGTCGGTTACGCCAACACGGTGGGCCTTCGAGAAGGCGTGCTCCCACGTTGCGATCGGACATGTCGTTGGGTCGCGACCGAGTTCGTCGTAGCATTCTCGCATCAGACGGAAGGCGTTCTCGTAGAAGCCCATCCACAGATGCAGACCATGTTCCTCAATCCGGCCCGCTGGCCCGCGGCCCGAAGCGCCCTTGCCTCCGAGCCGCCACCCCATCTGATAGACCGTGACTTCGTAGCGCCCCTGGTGTTCCGGGCGGCTGAGCTCGAACGCGGCTGCCATGGAAGCACAGCCTCCGCCGATCACGGCGACCTTGATGGGAGATTCGGGATGCATGAGGGTGAGAGACGAGGGCCGGCGACCGATCCAGGCTGTTTTAGAAGCAGTTCGACATCGCTTTCAAGCGAGGGGGCCCTATAGGCCTCACGAAAGATCTTCCCGATGAACACCGGGCAGTGTCAATGGGAAGTCGCCGCCAAGTATGCGGCCGGGAGTCTGGAACCCGGGTTGGAGGTCGCCGCCCAGGGCTCGCATCGCGATCTCCGCGCTCGAGAGCGCGGTGAAGGTGTATGACTGCGGCGTACGAAGCCGAGCCGACGATCGGCGGCCACTGCGATCTTCGACCTCCGCGACCGTGATGATCTGCATTGCCTCGCGTTCGACGCTGGTCGGCCCAGCCGGCAGAAGCTCTACTTGGGCATCGAGCATGCTCTGTACGCTGGGCGTGTTGAGCCAGCTTCCCCAGAAACGGCTCGCAGCTAGGGTACCCAGCAGTACCCCCGTTGCCTCGAAGTACACCTCGGTATTCGGAATCCCCGTCGTGAAGTACGTCGTCGAGACATCCCCCCAGGTAAGTCCTAAACTGACTCGTGGTCCCTCTCCATAGTCAAAGCTCCGGTGAAGCTCACCGGGCGGCATCGTCTGCAGAAGCCCATTGCGCCGGATCAGGATTCCGCGGCCTCCCCAACGGGCAAACGTTCGCGCAGATCCGCGCGACGCGTGGTTGAGGCCGGCCAATCCGATCCATGCGCGCTGAGCGGTGGGAACTCTGCGCGCAAGGTGTGCCATCAGGCAATCGGATGCCACCACGTCGAAGCCTATGCCGGGCATGATCATGACCCCGCGTTCGCATGCTGCCGCGTGGTGCCGGGCGAGCGGCTCAATGGCCGCGGGCTCACCGCTCAGGTCCAGATAATGGACGCTGGAACTCAAGCATGCTGCCGCCAGGGGAGCCGCGGTCTCCTCGAAGGGGCCCGCGGCATTCAACAGTACGCGGATTCCGCGGACGGCGGCCGAAAGCTCATCGGATCGCAACGATGTAGTGCGATGAGACAGCCCATGCGTCTCGGCGAGCGTCTGCAACTTTCCTGCGTTCCGCCCTCCAAGCACGGGCCGGATGCCGCGACGCAAGAGCTCGTCCAGGACCAATCCGCCTGTGTATCCGGTCGCGCCATACAACATGAGCGCTTCTTCGCCATGGGAATGGGTCGTCACTCCGCCGGATAATCACCTGCTCGGGCCCCCGTCAAACGTGCCAGCCGTCCTGGGTATCCCCTGGCCTCGGAGAACCGGATCACTGGGGGAGTAGCCCTAGAGCTCCTCGCCGTCGGGCGGCGCCCAGGGCTCGCCTGGAGGCGTCCGCTGCACGCGCTCGCAATCCCTAGCGCGCGGGGTCGGGCGCACCGAGCCCATCGCGCACGAGGCGTTCCCGAATCGGTGCCGCCCACCCGATATACCCGGCGCGGTTGAGATGGATTCCATCCCACATCAGCATCGACGGATCGGCCGATCCGTCGGGCAAGGTCACCGCCGGGTTCGCGTCGATGAATCGCAACATCGGATCGGCTACGGCCCGCTGCGCGACACCGCGATTCACGGCCGCCGCCTTCTCCCAGGTCGCGCGCCCCGTCGTCGTCGGCTTGATCGCGACATAGTAGACCGGCGCTTCGGGTAACCGGTTGCGAAGTTGCGCCGCGATCTCGTCGTAGGTCGCGAGCACGTCCTCGGGGTCCTTACTGCGGCTCGTCAGAAACCCCGTGAGGTCGTTGCCACCGATGTAGATCACGACGGCACGTGGCTCGTGGTTTAGAACGAGTCGGTCGAGGTGGTGAAGCAGGTCGCCGATCTTGCCTCCACCGAAACCCATCTGGAGCACCGGAATGGGCGCCATCTGCGAAGCGAGGTCGTCCCACAACCGGATCGACGAGCTTCCGACGAAGAGCACCGCACCATCGGGTGGAGCCGCGGCGCGCTGCTCCAGCTCGACGACGTCCGACTGCCAGACGTCGGGGTCCTCGCTCGCCGCCTTGTAGAGCTCCGGCCCCAGGACCACTCCAGCCACCAGGAGAAACACGACGGTGAGAACCGCCAGCCACCGCAGAACGCGCACGACCGGGGCCTACTTGAACAAGCCCTTTGCGACCCCGCTCAGTATCCCTGCAGCGCCCTGGCTACCGAAGTTGGCGATGGCCGGAGCGAGCAGCTCGACCGCAGCCTGCACCGTTTCCGGCGCGACCCCAATCTTCGCAGCAAGTGCCGCCACGTCGATCTGCGCCAGGAAGGTCTCCGCGTTCAGCCCGCTGAGCAAGCTCGTGAAGTCGAGCCCGTCCCCACTGCTGAGCTGACCCCCGATCTCCCGCGCCATGCCGCTGATCTCACCTTCGCCGAGGCCAAGCCCTTGGAGGCCCTGCATGAGCTCCGGCGCGTTCTCAATCAAGCCCGAAATATCCATGCATCCGTCGATAGCACGAGGCATGCACCAAGCCGCCCTTCCGCCCTCCGAGCCCTACTTTCTCGTGAGGAAATCGACGACGGCGTCGATCCCGTCCCACCTCAGAGCCCGGCTCTGTTGAGTACCTCGCGCTCCCGTGCGGAGGTGACGATTTCCCCTGAGCGTCGGGCCAACCCGCGGGGATCAGTCCGGCCGTCCGTCCGTTTTCGTCAGTGGGCTCAGGTAGTGCGGCTCCGTCAGGCCCTTTTTGCGCATGGCGATCCCGGTCATGCACTCTTTGATGATTCGGTTCGCGTTCAGGGCGGAGGCGTAGGTCGGGTCGAGCATCGGTGCGAGCTCCACCAGCTCGAATCCGACGACGTTCGATTCCGCGCACAGTCGCCGAACGATCGGGAACGCCTCGCGCGGGGTGAGCCCTCCGGGCTCGGGAGTCCCCGTGCCTACGACGAAGGCGGGATCGAGCGTGTCGATGTCGAAGGAGACGAAGAGGTACTCGGGGCCATCCTTCGCTTCTTTGACGACGTCGTCCATCACCGCCTTGAACCCGCGCTCCTCGATCTCCGCCATGGTGTGGTAGCGGAACCCCTGTTCACGCATCCACTCAAAGGACTCCTCATCTGGGTAGTAGCCCCGGAGCCCGACCTGGATGAAGTTCTTGCCGGGCACCAGGCCTTCTTCGATCAACCGGTAGACGGGCATTCCGTGGCTGATCAGGTGTCCCATCATGTACTTGCCCGCGTCGTAGTGCGCATCGAAGTGGACCACGCCGACGTTCCCCTTGCCGTACACGTCGGTGAGGGCAGCGACGTCGGGGTACATGAGCGAGTGGTCACCACCCACGATGATGGGGATCACGTGCTTGCCGGGCTCGCTCTCGACCTCGGCCGCGCTTCGGACGAAGGAACGAATCGCATGCACGCTCCGCTCGGTGCTCATGATGTCGATCGGCGCGTTCCCAAAATCCGCCACCACCAGGTCCTGCAACGGATCGACCATCGTGTGCATGTGCGGCTGCCGGGCTCCGTAGCCGCCGTACACTTGCGAATTGCGGACCGCGTTCGGGCCGTGCGCCGCCCCGCGCATGCCGGTTCCCATGTCAGGCACCGCGCCAATGAGGGCCACGTCGACCTTGCTCGCCGCGAGATCCTCCGGCGACATGGCGACCGGTGCGTTGAAGAACGTCGGCATCGCGTTGTAGCTCATGCCGAACTCGTATTTCTGAAGGTTCAGGATGCCTGGCTCACGCTTGGGATCCTTGCTCAGATCGCGGAGCTTCCGCCACGCGTTGTAGCTCGGGTCGCTCGTATCCAAGGGAATGACCGGCTTCTCTCCCTTGCGGATCGGAGCGGCCTCGAACTCGTACTCATGCCCGAGCGGCTGTGCCCCGACCGCGGTCGCGAGCAGAATCACGGTGGCGACGAAGAGCGACTGGCCGACCCGCACCTTCGGCCCAACTCGATGTGTTCCCATGATCTTCCTCCTCCTTTGGCTTGGGGTACCCCAAGCAGCATCCTTCGTCGCCCGGTCACGCGAAGCTACCGGACGCACCGGCGACGGCAATGCCCAGAACGTCGGTGTACCGCGCGGAGGGAAGGAGATCGGATCATCCCTGCCGGCGGCGAGAGGGTGGACCATCGAGCGCCCGAAATCTCCATATTGACGAGGAAGAGCCGCCGGGCTGTAACTGCGCTACACCAAACGGCTTTAGCCCCCACCCGCCTCCCTACTCTCCCGTTGCTCGCCCCTGCTCGAGAAAGCCCAACAGAAGACGGAAAGGGTAAGTTGGAATGAGAGCGACACGGAGAATGCGGCTTGCGCGTGCGGCTGTGATGTTGGGCGCCGTTGCGATGTTCCTCGTCGGCTGCTCAGGCTCGGACGGCGGTTCTGCAACCAGCGTAGCGCCCTCCACGGATGCACCGGAAGGTACTCTGAGTCGGGAGAGCTTGGCGGACGAGCTTGCACAATGGGTGTGCGACGGAGCCGCTTCCTGTTGCAGCAGCGCCGGCATTGAGTTCGACCGAGGCGGCTGCCTGGAGAAGCACCGCGAGGCCGAGCTGCGCCGGTGGACGGGAGACGACGTCCGCCAGTTTAGCGAGAGCATGGCGAGCCTCTGCTCCAGCCTGATTCGAGAAACGCCACCAAGCTGCGGGAATCCACGAGGAATCCTGAAGACGTGCTTCCGGGTGACGGACGGCGTGCTCGAGCTTGGCGAGGCCTGCGAACGCAAAGAGCAATGTCGAGGGCAGCGAGAGGGGTTGGTCACGTGCGTCGACGGGGCTTGTGTCGAGAAGCCCCAGGTGAACGAACCTTGCGAGGTCATTGGGGCGTGCAACCAGTGCATGGGACGCGCCTTCTGCGTGCAGGGCGAGGATGGAATTCCGCAGTGTCGGCAGCGAATCGACGGACCTGCCGCAGGAGTGGGTGAACGTTGCGCAGACGACGCGCCGGGTCTCCCCACGACAGCAGCGGACGGAACCCCCGCTCAGGAGATCATCAAGTGCCAGGCCGACTTGGTGTGCGAGCCGTTCGAGGGCGTCTGCGTCCGACGGCACCTCCCAGGGGAGGCGTGTCATCCGACGTGGGGGAACATCCTGTGCATGGATGGGATTTGCGAGAACGGCATATGCACAAGGAACATTGAGCTTGGCGAACCATGTGACGGCAGAGGCTGTGTCGAAGGTCTTTACTGCGATGACGTCGAGGAGCGTTGCGCCGAGCATGTGACGGAAGGCGAGGAGTGCGGTCATACTTCCGTCATCGACCGGCAGTGCCAGCCCGGTCTCGGATGCCACTTTGACGAAGCTACCAACGACCGGAGATGCATGACCTCAGAGAAAGCCTGGTGCGCGCGCGCGTCCTAGATCTCGCCTCGGTCGTCGGCGCTCCGCCCACGGCGTTACCAGGGGACGCGACGGCCTTTGTTGAAACCCTACTCGGCCGGTTGTTAAGCGGGCTGGACTCGCGATCGTCGCGACCCGCTCTACGATGAGCAAAGAGGAGAAGAAGCCCATGAAAATCGCCGTCATCGCCATCCTTACTGCCGTCGCGCTCGTCGCGATCGCCCCGTCCACGGTCGTCGCGCAGGATCTTCTGAAGGAGGTGGAGACCGGCTGTGACAAGGAGCTGAAGGGCTTCTGCAAGGACGTAACCCCGGGTCAGGGCCGCCTGCTCGCCTGCCTTTACGCCCACGGCGACAAGCTCTCCGGCTCGTGCGAGTACGCGCTCTACGATGCCGCGGTCCAGCTCGAGCGAGCCGTCGCGGCACTCACCTACGCAGCCAACGAGTGCGAGGATGAGCTCGACACCGTCTGTGCCGGCGTCAAGACCGGAGAAGGTCGCGTCGTCGAGTGCTTACAGACGAACGCCGACAAAGTGAGCGATCGCTGCAAGCGGGCGCTCGCAGACGTCGGCCTCGCCAAGTAGACCCTCTGGACAGGGCCCGGGGGCTTTTCCCCGCGGCCCGGTCCCCGGGCCGCTATGAAGAGCTGCTGACGAACACCCCGCCGAGGTGATGCGGAGCGTCTACGACTTTCTGGACGAAGAGCCCCCGCCGGATACGAGTCGTTGAATCCACCCGAGCTGCAGCGCAAGGACCCCCTTTGGCGCGGCGTCTCGCAGACAGAAGTCGTCGCCGACAACGAGAGATCGGCGATCCCCGTCCTCCGCCATGATCTGACCCCGACGCGCTCTCTCGCGGCAGCGACCCGCTGGGCGGTCCAGTGCGGGTCGACATCGCGCGGCCTCGCCATCGAATTGGTGCTCCAATGGTGGTAGGCGACGGCTCGGGCCATGGAGATCGCCGCCGACAAACGGATCGGACTCGCACTCGGAGGCGGTGGGGCCAAGGGGCTTGCGCACATCCCGATGCTCGAGGTCCTCGATGAGCTGGGTGTTCGGCCCGCGCAGATCGCAGGAACGAGCATCGGTGCCATCATCGGCGTGGTGTACGCCTCTGGGCGGTCGGCACGAGAGATCCGCGAGGGGATCGAGCAGCTGACCACGCTGCCCCAAAGCGTCTCGGAGGCGTTCTCCGGCCGGCAGGTACTCGGCTGGCTCGACTTGATCGGCGTCGAGCTCGGCCGCAGTAGCGTTCTCAAGGCAGACAGCTTCCTGGCCTCACTCCAGCAGATCATTCGAGTCTCCACCTTCGAAGAGCTGGCCATCCCGCTCAAGGTGGTTGCCTCCGACTTCTGGAACCGTCGCGAGGTCGTCTTCGAGTCCGGCCCGTTGCTCCCGGCGATCAACGCCAGCATGGCTCTCCCTGGGATCTTCAAGCCCGTGGTGATCGACGATCGCGTTTTGATCGACGGCGGATGCGTCAATCCACTGCCCTACGATCTACTCCTCGACGACTGCGACCCCGTGATTGCCATCGACGTCATGGGCACGCGGACCGGCGAGCCGGGCAAGCTACCTTCTCTGTCCGAGACGCTGTTCAACTCTTTCCAGATCGCGGAAAAGTCCATCCTGGACCACAAGCTCAAGGATCGCGCTCCCACGATCTACGTCGAAGCGCAGATCGAGAACGTGCGGGTCCTCGAGTTCCACAAAGCCGCGACCATCTTCGAGCAGGCGCAGCCGGCGAAGGCGCAGCTCAGGGCTCAACTCCAAGCGATCCTGCACGCACCGAACGCCTGAACGCCGATCGCGCGAAGGCAGGGCGCGCTCCCACCCCGAGTAAAACCTGATGCACGCACCGTCCGAGCCCACGGAACCTGGCGGGCCTCAACGGCGCCGTCACTGTGCCAGAGCCTTCACCCAAACCCCCGCCCTCTCGCACGCGCGGCGCCTCGCACTCGGCACGACCTACCCTTTGCGATTGGCTCCTCGAGTTCCTTCCCGATAGGAGCGCCACCAAAATCGCCACCAGTCACACCGTACGGCAACTGTCATGGCGTTCGTTCTAGATTCGATCTCTTCAGATCGTGCGGGCTGATCCTGCGCGCTTGTGCGTCGACACGCCAACCACGCGTGCATGTCCCACCACTCGCGTTGACACGGAACACCGGCGCCGGTACCCGAGTTCCCATCATGAGTAGGCCTTGCTTGACCCTCACTCTAACTCTCACCGCCTCCTTCGTCGCGGCCCCGATTCACGCGGGCGAAGCCAACCCGATCATCGGAGAGCGGCCAGCGATCCAGAATCACGTCGACCAGGACGACGTCGACTCCGGCAAGCTCCGGTTGAGCGATCTGTTGCAATCCGGCGGCGTCCTGTTCAACGCCCGCTTCAACACGCTCGACGGCCAGGGCCGTCCCGGCTCGACAGGCACCGGCGCGCCCCGCACACCCGACCAACCGGCCTTCATCCGCACCTCTTCGCCGGAGGCGAACGCGTGCTCGGGGTGCCACGTCCAGCCTCGCTCCGGCGGTGCCGGCGACTTCGTCGCGAACGTGTTCGTCTTGGCCCAAGCACTCGATCCGGTGACCTTCTCCGTGTCGCCTGAGTTCAGCGACGAGCGCAACACTCTGGGCATGATGGGCGGCGGGCCCATCGAGATGCTCGCGCGGGAGATGACGTCGGAATTGATCGCGATCCGAGATGCCGCGACGCGCGAAGCAGCCGCTTCCGGCTCGCCCGCCACCAAGGACCTCGTGGCGAAGGGGGTCTCCTTCGGCCGCATCACCGTCCTCGAGGACGGCGTCGTCGACCCGACAGAGATCGACGGCGTCGACTGGGATCTGATCGTGAAACCCTTCCACCAGAAAGGTGCAGTCGTATCGATCCGGGAGTTCACGAACAACGCAATGAACCACCACCACGGCATGCAGTCGGTAGAACGGTTCGGGCTCGACACCGACCCGGATCTCGACGGGTACGAGAACGAGTTGACCGTCGGCGACATCACCGCGGCCACCTTGTGGCAAGCAGCGCTCGATACCCCCGTGCAGGTGCTGCCGGAGAACAAGGCGCGGCGCGCAGCCGCACGGCGCGGCGCGCAGGTCTTCGACTCGATCGGGTGTACGTCGTGCCACGTGCCTGCACTCGAATTGCGGTCTCCGTACTTCACCGAGCCGAACCCCTACAACCCGCCGGGCAATCTCGTACCCGACGACGTACCGGCCCCTTTCCTGTTCGACATGACGAAGGACGGACCGCCGCCGCGATTGCCTCGAAGCGCCTCAGGCGGCGCCTGGGTTCGGGCATTCACCGATCTGAAGCGCCATGATCTGAACGACGCAGAGTTCGACCACTTTGCCAACGAGCAAGTCCCGCAAGGAACCTTGGCGGGCTTCGCCTCCGATTCCGACTTCACCATCCCGGCTCCTCCGCGCCCAACGAGGGAATTCTTGACCCGCAAGCTGTGGGACGCCGGCAACTCCGACCCCTACGGGCATCGGGGCGACCTGACCACCCTGACGGAAGCGATCTACTGGCACGGTGGTGAGGCGCGCTCGTCGCGCGACACGTTCTTCGATCTCGCGCAGAACGACCAGAACGCCGTGATCGAGTTCCTGAAGTCCCTCTTGGTTCTGCCGGAGCCGCCCGCGCCGCCGACCGCGATCCGGGCCCGCCGTCCCGTCGGGCTTCGATAAGGCTGGCCCGAAAGGTCCAGGAGACCCCCCTTCGGGGGCGAGGTCGCAGTCACTCGGGCTGGATCGACCTCACCTCGGTCGGCAGACAGAGGACATCACTCGTTTTCGTATCGATCTCGAACGGGGCGGGGATGCCGTTGCCGACCGAGAGCCGCAGGGCGGACCGCTTCTCGTGCTTGCTTTGACGAATCCTGGTGCCGCCCGGGAGGTTCGTCGCGAGCGTCCCCTCTGGGCCCTGGATCTTCTTCGCATTCGCGCGGTAACAGAGCAGCACCTCTCCGATACCCGGAGTCGGCTCCTCGATGGCTGCGGCCGCGAAGCGAGGCGACACGATTTTCGGATCCGAGAATGAGTCTCACATGAAGAAAACGCTCGAGGAGGTGCTGGCGGCGCTCTTGAGGACGAAACTCGCCGGCCGCGGCATTGGATCGCTGGCGGTCCGCCCCTCCCCCGCCGCGCCGACCATCACCGTCTGGAGTCGCGAGGAAGGACAGATCGAACGGGCCCCGAAGCGTGAACCGGGCTTCCCGGCGTACAGCGTAACGAAGACGTTCATGGCCGCCTTGGCCCTCCAGTTCGTTGACCAGGGCCGTCTGGACCTCGAGGAACCGCTCGCCCGATGGTTCCCAAACGTCGATCGGGCGGAGCGCATCACCATCCGCCACCTGCTCGGCCATCGATCGGGCATACCAGACTACGGCGGCCTGCCCGCCTACCATGAGGGCGTGCGCCAAGCACCGGGGCAGCCGTGGACCTTCGCCGAGTACGCCGCGCACACCGTCGATCGAGGCTTGTGGTTCGAGCCCGGCACGGAGTTCGCCTACTCGAACGCCGGTTACATGCTGCTGGCTCGCATCCTGTCCGAAGTCGGCGACGATTCGTGCTCGAATTTGATTGACGCACGCATCGTTCGGCCGCTCGGCCTCGAGCGCACGTACTCACTTCGGACCATCGACGATCTCGCACACCTCGCCCCCAGTACGTCCCGGCAGCTCGACGTGGCAGGAACGGCGACCGACGTTCGAGCGATCTATCACCCGGGATGGGTCGCCCACGGGGTCCTCGCGTCGACGGCCTCCGAGATATTGATCTTCTTGGACGCCCTCTTCGTCGGGCGCGTCATCTCTCCCGCGTCCCTCGATGGGATGACGGGTCTCACCTCGATCGGCCGCGTGATCCCGGGCATGGGAGACCCCGCTTACGGGCTTGGTCTCATGGGAGACGCGAAGTCGGGCCTCGGAACCACCCACGGCCACAACGGCAGCGGTCCGGGCTACACCGCAAGCGTGTTCCGCGCAGCGGACCTACCCGGAGGACCCGCCATCGGGGCAGCGATGTGCGGGGTGGAGGATGGCGAGCTCGCGGCCGAAATCGTCATGGCGGCCCTGAACGAGGTCGCCGAGAGGGACGACCCAACCGCCGGTAGCGCGAAACTCTAGACGCGCCGCTCACCACCTCTACTCTTGATGGGTGCGTGACGACGATCCGGGCCTTCTGCTCCGTGCTTGGGTCGCGATAGGCATGGGGCAACCCGTTGCGGCTCGCAGCGGTTCGGTCGGCAAGACGACGCCGTCCTCGATCATACGAGGCACGCCGACAAAGCCGCTCTCGTAGGTCAGCGTCGCGAAGAGATCCGTTAGGGAGACCCCACGCAACTCCTCGCTGGTCACCGCGCCCAGCGCCTGCGAGATCTGTCGCGATGGATTCGCACTGTCGCCGGCGGTCCCCTCGGCCTCCGCAACCGAGATGCTGTCGAAGCTACCGGACTGCACGAGGGCGCGATGAAACAAGCCGGCTGCGAGGGGTGATGCGAGCAAGGCCACGACGTTGTGGCCACCGGCGCTTTCACCGGCGATCGTGATGCGGTCGGGATCGCCACCGAAGGAGGCGATGTTGTCCCGCACCCATCGGAGCGATGCGACGAGGTCTGGGCGCCGTTTCCCGCAACGAACCCGACGAGCCCACCCTGAGCGACCGACCGCAAGGTTGCGGGGGAAGCCTGCGGCAAGGTCGGGGTGCTGCGGGGACACCCGGCGACCATCATCAGCACGACGAGGATCACGGCGCGCCTCACGGGTTCCCGCCCTGGTGACCTCGTGGTGTCCCACACAACTCGTCGAAGGCCGGTGCCGCCAATCCTGCGCTCGCGATGAGATCGCGGAATTCGTTGCGCAACAGCTCGAACTCGGCGCGGGCGGACCGCGCATGACCGGCGAAGGCAACCTTCGCGAAGTCCGAACCGATGATCTTCCCGAAGATCGCCACCGTGACGAACAGGGGCAGCCATGTGATCGTCTTCAACCGCGGCGGCGTGATCGGGTAGCCCAGCGTTCGTAGGACGGAGAGACCTTCCCGAACGGCGCGGGCCATCCGCCGCATCGCATCCCGATCGCCCGCCAGAGCCTGGTTGTCGAGATCGTGTTGCTCGAGGGCGAACAGGACGGGGAGCACCAGCGCGACGTGGCCCTTCAACCACGCATCGATGCTCGGCTCGACCGAGACGCGGATGCCGGCGTCGGAAAGCTCCCGCACGATCGTACGCAGCCGCAACGTCTTGCGGCCGTCGACCTCTCCGAGCGTCAACCCAAGGGGCGCCCCCCGACGACCCTCCGCCGCGAACCGCACCACCGATCCGTCGAAGTAGCCCCCCACCCCGGGGAAGCCCATCAAGACCCGCGATGGCCCCAGCGCCTGCAGCAGAACTTCGGGGCCTGCAGCGTTGTTGCCCAGGAACAGGATCGTGGGCGTCTGGCGATTCGCGGCAAGGATGGGAAGTACGGGTGCGAGGTGGCCCTTCTGCATGGCGACCACCACCAGATCGTACGCGTCTTGCGATTCCAGCCGGTCCACTGTCGGAATGTCGGCCTCGATGCGCTTTGCAGCGTCCGCGGATTCCACCCGGATGCCGTGCTCGCGAATCTCTTCGAGCCGCCGGCCGCGGGCCAGCACCGAGACGGCGAGCCCGCCTTCGTGTAGATGCGCGGCGTAGATGCTGCCAATCACTCCCGCGCCGTAGACCAGGACCCTCATGTCCGACTCGCCAACACGGCGAGAAGCAAGCCCGCGGCCATACGACGGTTGTCGGGATCTCTACCCGATCGGGCCGGCGCTTCTCACATCTGGGAGGCCAGCGTACGAGGGATTCCCGGCCAACGAGGAGCTCGGGCGTCTCCGGGGGCACGATCGAGCTGAAAACTCGATCGAAAACAGCCTGCAATTCCAAGCATTTGAGGCCCTTACCAAAGGACCGGTCGGCCTTTACCGAACGAGTACACGTGCGTTAGGACTTGGGCGGCAGGGCGTAGCTATCTCTCTCGACCGTGGCGGCACGTGTGTCGTCGCCCCGGCTCAACGACGGGCCCGGGCATTCGAGGGAGAAGCCAAGATGAAACCGATTCGAACGTTGCTGATGAGCGCGACGGCGGCGGCCCTGGCGATCGCACCGTCGGCGCACGCCGCCCCGAACCTCGGTGTGACCTACGTGCACTTCGACCCGTTCACGACACAGTGCTCGGAGGGCCAGGCGCTTCCGTGTGGGCCCCTGCAGGGGCAAGGAACCGCCAACACCATCGACGTGCACCAGAAGAAGATCAATGGGCAATGGGTCTACGATTCGATCGATGTTCCCGGCCTTCCCGACGGGGAGCTTTGGATCTCGGCGAAGTTCGGCGGCAAATGTCGCCGCACCTACAGACCCGTGACCGCGAGGGCCGACACCGGTCGGATCGAATACCAAGGAATGAACTATCCGGAGGAAGTCGATGGTTGGGGTGGCCAAAGCCTCGATTTCGATTCCTCCCAGCGGCTCATCCAAGACCACGAGATCGACATGCGCATCCCCCACGAGGGAGTCTTCAGGAGCGGCGCACAGGACGACGCCTTGGTGGGGTTCCCCACCTACGAGTCGATTCTCGATTTCGGGGAGTTCCTGGTCGAGAAGGAAATGCAAGAGGAGGGTGTCAGTGAGCACACCGCCCGAAGCCGGCTGTACGAGATGCGCACGTACCTCGAGATGCACGCGTGGCTTCGCTGCCGCAGCACCGTCTGGGGCGCTTTCGCGTACGACAAGGTCGTTCCGGAGGCCCTGCCCATCACGATCAAGTTCAGGCCCAAGCCCGTGGTCGCGGGAGAGACCGAGGGCCGGCCCACCTTTCCCGGAGACGGTCCCGGGGTTCTCGTAGCGGGCACGGCGGTCACACAGGCATTTCTGTCGATCAAGAAGGATCCCGAGAACGATTGCCGGCTCCGCCTCAGCGGGGTGCTCGTCTCCACCGCCCCGACCGAGGTGAGCTATCGGTTCGTCGACGAGTTGGGTCACCTGTCCGCAGACGTCTTCGCAGCGGAAATCGACCACACGCTGAGCGTCCTCGTCGATCACTACGTCGATCTGCCGTTCGTTGGGCTCGAAGGCAGCGGATCGGGCGGGAATCTCGTTTCGCCGCAGCCCCAGGGGGGCAGTACTGGCGATAAGGCAGCCCAGTCCACCGACCGTGAGCAAGGCACCTACCAGATCAAGGGGATTCTGCCGCACGCGTTCGAGTCCAACATCGCCGGATTCAATGTCGAGCCCTGCGGCGCCGGACAGACAGCCCCTCTTCGTCGGTCCGAGGGCCGAACGACGAGCACGCCTCCAGGTGCATGGCGGCGCTAGCGGACACCGCGTTCACCGGGAGCGCGACGCGTCGCCGTAGGTCGGCGCGCCGTGCTCCCCGCATCGCGCCCGAATGAGCCGGATCACCACTGTGGTTCGGTTAGCCTTCAGACGTGCGGTTCGTCGCGACCGAGGACGCGCCGGGCATCCGCGCGATCCGGCGTGTCGAGATCCGAAGGGAGTTCGTCGTACAGTCTGGCGAGAGCGTCTCGCGCCTTCTTCTTCGCGTTCCGCTTGGTGCCGAGAACCGTGCAGAGAGTCACGAGGGCGCGGAGTTCCAAGGCACGCGCTCCTTGCGCGCGCGAGATCTCGATGGCGCACTCCGCCGCCTTCTCGGCGTCTGGCCCGCTCGCGAGCAGCGCCGCGCGGATTCGATGCAGCTCCGCTTCGTGAAAACGTTCATGGCTGCGCTCGACCTGCTCGAGCGCCTCCTCGACCAATGCGATCCCCTCGGGGATCGCCCCCGCAGCCAGACACACCGTCGCCTGCGTTCCGAGGTAGTCCGTCCGAGCCGTTTCATTGCCCGATTGTCGGTACGTTTCCATCGCCGCCCGCATCGCTTCGAGGCCGGCTGTGGTATCTCCCGACTCCGCCTCCACCCAGCCCAACGTCCAGCGGCTCACGGGCCTCCACACCTCGAAGCCGTGCTCATCGGCGATCTCGCGCAGTCGTGTCGCGCTTTCTCGGGTGGCCTCGACATCACGACGCCAGCGGTGAATCACCGATGCGAAATGCAAACCGATCGCTTGCGCGAACGGGTCCTTGGCCACGACACCGAGCGCAATCGCCTCGTCGGCACGCTCGACCGCCCGCTTCGCATCACCCCTCAGGTGATGGACCTGGGCGGCAAAAGCACAGGCTTGGCCGTCGGCCAGGTAACCCCACTGCGTGGACTCATCGCCGTCGGCCATGGCGAGCGTGCGCTCCAGCTCTTCGTCGGCACGATCGATCTCGCCAAGGTAGGTGCTCGCAACGCCGCACAGCAGAAGGCCGCTTCGGCGTATGAGCGGGGCGGTCTCATGATCCGTGATGAGGCGAAGCTGCTCCGCCACCTCCCTGGCCTCGAGACATCGCGCCCGCGACACGTAGAACTGAAACAACCCGGCGAGCACGCCCATCATCTCGAGCCCGCCACCCGCCCGTCCCGCGAGATCACGTGCGCGCGCGTAGACCTCCTCTACCCGCGGCGCACCATGACCGTACACGTTCCCGAGCGCTGGGCCGACGACGGTGAGAAGAGTAAGCTCGCGAGCGTCCCGCGCTTCGCTCGCGGCGGACTCCGCGAGTAAGGACAGGGCCCGCTCACAGTGCGCGATCGCCTCGACACTCGCCTTACGCCCCATCGCGACGTCACCAGCACGGTGCCAATTCTCGATCGCCTCCTCCGTACGCCCGCCGGCGTGGTAGTGATAGGCGAGTTGCGCTGGGCCAGCGCCGGCTTTCTCCAAGATCTCCGCGACCTGCGCGTGCAAGGCGGCTCGCCTCGCCTTGCCGAGCCGGTCGTAGAGCGCATGTCGATGGAGAACGTGGCCGAACTCATACCGGCCGGTCACGGAGCCATCCGCCGACCGCTCGACGCCAATGCTCCGAACGAAGTTCTCGCCCCGTCCCAACATCTCGAGCTGATCTTCGACCGTCCGTCCGTCGTCGCCGAGAAGCGCGGCAACCATCGACGCGTTGAATTCGCGAGCGATCACACTCGCGCACTCGAGAAGGCGCAGGCTCTCCGGCGCGAGCCGCTCTACGTGCCGCTCGAGAATCTGCTTCAGCTCATCCGGGAAGAGGCCTTCGATCTCTTCGATCGAGCGTCGAAGCTCGAGTCGGTCGTCCACCCGCTCGACGCAGCCTTGCTCGACGAGGTCACTGACGAGGGTCGTCATGAAGAGCGCATTGCCTTCGGTTCGTCGGTGGATGAGGTCCACGACCTCCGGCGGAGCTGGAACCGAGAGAAGATGCTCCACGTAGGCCCCGATGTCCTCCTTGCCGAGCAGCTGCACCGGAAGCTCGACACCTCGCCCTCGCGCGACCAGGTCCTGCTTCAGCGACTTCACCGGGTGATCACTCAGGACCGCGTCGATCGGACGATACGTGGCGACGATCAGCAAACGAGCCGGCGAGGTCCGCTGCGCGAGGGTCGAAAGGACATCGACCGTCGAGGGATCACTCCAATGGAGATCCTCGAGGATCAGGAGCAGCGGGCAATCCCGGCTGAGTTCTTCCAACCCGTCGGCGATCTCACGGAGCATGCGTTCGCGGCCGACGTGGCGCGCCGCCTCTTCGACCGCCCGGCGGTCGTCGTCGTCCAGCACCCAAGGCATCTGCAGCAGCCATGAAGGTGCATGACGGCGCAGGATCGACATGACGGCGGGCGCTCTCTCTCCTCGACAAAGCCCACCGACGGCTTCGAGAATCGGCAGATACGCCTCGCCTTCGCCGTAGCTCTCACGACACTGCCCGTGCGCGACGAGAGCTTCGGTGCCCGCCTGGTGCGCGACGAGACAATCGACGACAGCCGTCTTGCCGACACCAGGCGGCCCCGTCAGGAACACCGTCCGTCGATCGCCGGAGCATGCCGCGGCGAAAGCCGCGAACAAGTCCTCGAACATAGCTCGACGCCCCACCACGTGATCCGGATCGATCGGCTCGGTCCGGGCAACCGGCGCCGGCACCGACGGTTCGGCCCCCTCCACATCGGCGATGAAGCGATAGCCGCGGCGATGCACGGTCTGAATCCAGTGGGGGGCCTGCGCGGAGTCGCCAAGGGCCCGTCGCAACTCCCCCACCGTCACCTTCAGAACGGCGTCCGACACATACGTGTCGGGCCAGACTCCATCGAGCAAGTCCTCCTTGGTCGCGAGCAACCCAGGCCGTGCAACGAGGAAGCTCAGCAGGTCGAACGCCTTGGGAGGCAGCGGGACGTGGTCCTCCCCGTTCCACAGACGCTGGTCGACACGGTCGAGCAGGTACGGGCCGAATCGGACGCGCGTCGATGGCTCGTTGCCAGGCCCCGCCGGGTCGATGCCCGTCGTGGATCTTACGGATTTCACTCTGAATGACCCCTGAGAATTCAAGCATTTATACCGCAGACCTCAACCTTACTGAAGGCTTACCTCGTCCTTAGGACTGCCGTCCCCGAGCACCGTATCTCACTCCCCGTAGCGCCCCTTCGCCCAATGCCGGGCGAAGCCACGTAACAGCGGCAGGAGCAACCCATCATGCGACGCTCGAAATTTTGCAGCCTTTTGGCTCTGATCTTACTCAGCCTGGCCTTGGCATCGCTGACCACTCCTGCAGAGGCCGCGCTCACGGTATCGACCAACGCCGATGCTGGAGCGGGTTCGCTGCGCCAAGCACTCCTCGACGCCAACGCAGACGCCGGGGCCGACATCATCGAGTTCTCGCTCGCTCCGGCGGACCTGGTGATCGCACCGCTTACGCCCCTGCCCGCGGCAACGGCCCCGATCATCGTCGACGGCACCTCGCAGCCCGGGTGGGCGGGCTCACCTCTGGTCGAACTCGACGGCAGCATTACCGGCGGAATCGGGATCTTCCTCTCGGCCAGCGACTCGACGATCCTCGGACTCGTCATTCGCAACTTCGACCGCGGCATCGAGATCTCCGGAAACGACAACGAAGTTGGTGGGTGCCGCATCGGCACCGACGCGACGGGAACCATCTCCCACGGAAACGCGGAACTCGGGATCGGCATCAGCGGCGACGGCAATCGGATCGGCAGCGCGAACCCAAGTGAATCGAATCTGATTTCGGGAAACGGGAACGGGGTCCTTCTCTACGCCACAGGCAACGGGAACCTGATCCAGGGAAACTCCATCGGCACTACAGCGGATGGCTCTGCACCTCTAGGCAACACGCTCAGCGGAATCCGGGTTCTCGGCGATGGCAACCTCATCGGCGGCGTCGGCGCAGGAGAGGGAAACCTCATCTCCGGGAACGGAACCGGCGTGAGCCTCGAGAGCCTCGGGAACATGGCCCTCGGGAATCGGATCGGTCTGGACGCCAGCGGCACCGTTGCCCTCGGCAATGTCGGATACGGAATCCAGATCACCGGCGCGAATAATGCCGTCGGGGGCCCGTCGGCCGGTGCTCGCAATGTGATCTCCGCCAACGGGGGCGGCGTGACGATCTACGGGGTGGGATCGAACGACAACCTCGTCCGGGGCAACTACATCGGTACGACCGAGGACGGCTCCGCCGCGCTCGGCAATGTGCAGACCGGCGTTCGTGTTCAGAGCCAAAGCAATCTCATCGGCGGGAGCGGGGCGGGAGAGGGGAACTTGATCTCGGCCAACCAACAGGGGATCAGCGTCGAAGCCCCCGGCAACGCGGTGCTCGGCAACATCGTCGGCCTCGACGTGAGCGGCATGATCGCGTTGGGCAACAGCGCCTACGGCGTTTGGCTCTCGAGCGCGAGCAACGTCGTCGGCGGCGCGGCAGCCGGCGCCGGCAACGTCATCTCCGCCAACGGCACCGGGATCGGCATCTCCGGCGAGGACTCGGACGCCAACGAGATCCTCGGCAACCTCATCGGCACGGACGCGGCGGGCTCGGTCGGCCTCGGAAACACCTTCGCGGGCGTTCGCGTCCTCGGCGGCTCCAGCAATCGGATCGGCGACGCCGACCCGGGTGCGGGCAACGTGATCTCTGGGAACTACCGTGGAATCACGCTCGAAGCCGTCGCGTCCGGGAACATCGTACAGGGGAACATCATCGGACTCGACGCGGCCACGACCACCTCGATCGCAAACGACGCCAGCGGACTCACCATCCACGGGCCAGGGAACCAGATCGGCGGGACCGGTCCCGGCGAAGGCAAC
>JAJCZO010000271.1 GCA_029262355.1 Deltaproteobacteria bacterium | reverse complement strand
GGTCGAGGAGCAGATGACGGCCGAGGACGAGGCCTCCGACGCGAAGAAGGAAGCGGCAGCAACGGAGTGAGCTCGGCCCGGCGGCGCCCTCCCTCGCGGCGCCGCTTGAGCCCTCTCCGTCGAGACGTTAAAGGACCGTCCGCCTGCGCCGAGAACGGCAAGGGCACCATCCATGCGAGGATGGCGGAATTGGCAGACGCGCTAGTTTGAGGGGCTAGTGGGGTAACACCCGTGCGGGTTCAAGTCCCGCTCCTCGCATTTCGGAAGCCCGCGTCCCTCGCGGGTTTTCGTGTTTCTGAATAGTCTTGGGGGCCAGCTGGGGGCCAGAGAAACTCCCGCGACACCGGACGCTCGACCGAGAGAGGCGCCGAGAGAGGGCCCTTGCTAATTCAGTCGAGCGACGAGCAGGATTAATGGAGAAGTTCCAAGGCAGCTGGGGCGGCTCATGGGAGTTCGATCCATCCGACCAACTCGGAACCCCGGGCGGGTTCGCGATCGTTCATCCTGGGCTCGCGTCCAATGGTACGCCGGTTGCGGTTAAGGTCATCGACCCCAAGGGATTCGGGGCAAACCCTCCACCGCTAGAACTGCTGAAGCGCGAGTTCGAGATCGCGGAGAAGTTGCGCGATCATTCCTTCGACAGGCTTATCAGAGTCTTCGATATCGCCGAGCGCAACGGGTGCCTGCTGTTGGTGATGGAAAAGGCCGAACGCTCGCTCGCAAGTGAGATCCCCGCCGGCGGTCTCGACGAGCGACACGCACTCGCAATCATGCGTGAGATCTCCGAGGCGCTGGCGGAGCTCCACGGCGTCCCCGTCCTACATCGAGACCTCAAGCTGTAGCCGATCGTCAGAAACCGCGCGCATTCGATCGCCTACGAAACATGGCGTAACCCCCTGAAAATTGAGCCATTTCTCCCGAGTTCATCAACGATCGAACGCGCGCGGTTTCGCGCGATCGCCAACAGGCTTCACGGCCAGGTACCATTCTTAGATATTACCGGCGGCTTTCAATCTTCCGCATTTGGCGCAGTTGATAGTTCTCGTCCGCATTTGGGTGCGGGGTGAAGAGCCCGTGGAGCAGAGCAAAGACCGCGACATACAGCGCGGCTTTACCCGCGGCCACCTTTGGCTCGGACTCGCACCAGTCCCACCAAAGGTCCAGAAGGACGCCGAGCAGGAAGACCAACCACATCACGGTAGGTAGGAAGCTGCCGGCGAGGCCCAGAATGAGGGCGCAGCTGAGCCCCATGTGTCGGAATTCCTCGTAGAAAGCCTTGGGACGGCCACCACACTCGGGGCAGGTGGGGGTGTAGACTTCGCAATCGCAGTCCTTGCAACGATTCATCTCCTCGAGCGTCCTCCGTCAGCCTCCTATCAGCTCGTCTGCCGTGTCGCACCATGTTCCTGAGAGCTCGGGGATGGCTGCAAGGGTTTCGCTTGGGTGCTGAACCTACAAATATTGAAAATAGGTAGCGGTTTGCGGGACCCAAGCGACGCAGAGAGTGCGGTGGAGAGCTGGGCATCGAGGGAGCGAGCGGTTCCGGAAACCTGCGTTGAACTGAGCCGCGTACCTCAGAGTGACGCTATGGGGAGAAAGGGGCCTTCGGCGGGGTGGAGAATCTAATCGACTGCGCCTCCGGCCCACGAGATGAAGCATGGTTGGCCCGCGAGATCCGCGTCGAGCCACGGCCAAGGATACACCACCGAGGCGCAGAGCCCTTCTCAGTCGGCAAGCGCGCGCACGTGTGCAAAGTCGCGCTGGGCGACACTACGATGGGAGTCTGCTCGGGGTAGAGGATCACGTAGGGGCCAGTCTCGGCGGACCGCGCGCGAGTGCGGGTAGTGGCATGGCGATCATGGTTCCGCGTTGGCACCGCGGGCAGCGCGAGAGATCGATGCCGGTGATGCGAAGCAGGAGCGTTCGCCAGTGCGCGGGCTCGGGGACGGATTCACTCTGGCCGAGCAAGCACTGAGCCCGTTCGCGTAGTCGAGCAGCGGTACGTCCGGGCGCGAAGAGACCGAAGTGCCGGATCTTGACGAAGCCGTGGGGAAGGATGTGGAGGAGAAAGCGACGGATAAATTCGTCGGGCGCGAGAGTCGTCGACCGCCCGTGCTTGGTGGCGAATCGGATTCCCGCATCGCCGATCGCCTGCAATCGATGATTGGAGAGACCGACGCGATGGGTGTAGCGCCCGAGATAGCGGAAGACCTGCTTCGCACCGGCCAGGGGACGCTTGGCGTAGACGATCCAGTCCTTGCGGTAGAGGTCGTCCTTGAAGTCGGCGAAGGCATGAGGATCGTCGAGTCCGGCGCATCCGCCCGCGAGATCGAGGCTCCCCTTCGAGTACGCGCGCGAGAGCGCGGCCAGGAATTTCCCACGGAAGAGCCGCGACAGGACGCGGACCGGAAAGAGGTGGCGCCGCCGGGAGGAGACCCATCGATCACCGTCGGGATGGAGGCCACCGCCCGTGACGATGCAGTGCACGTGGGGGTGGAACTGGAGATCGCGAGTCCAGGTGTGCAGGACGGCCGTCACGCCGAGCCGACCGCCCAAGCGACGGGAGTCGTCCCCCAGGGCCAGGAGCGTCCGCGAAGCGGTCCGGAACAGCATGGAGAAGAGGAGCTTGCGATTGCGCAGGGCGAGTGGTCGAAGCTCGGCCGGTAGGGTGAAGACGACGTGGAAGTAGTGGCTCGGGACGAGACGCCCCATGCGCTGCTCGATCCACCGAGCTTCGCGTAGAGCCTCGCACTTCGGGCAGTGTCGGTTTCGGCAGGAATTGTACGCGGGCCGCTCGTGCCCGCACTCATTGCAGACGTCGAGGTGGCCGCCGAGCACGGGCGTGCGGCAGGTCTCGATGGCGCGCATCGCGGTGCGCTGCGGGCGAGAGAGGGCATGGCTCCGGCGGTACGCTTCCCCGTGCTCGTGGAAGATGTGGGCCACCTCCAGGCCAGAGCGAGGACGAGGGGCGTGTGCAGAGCCGCGACGACATCGCGACACCAGTCGCTACTCTTCGGGCGGATTCCAGAGCCCGTCGAGGCTCTCCAGTGGACTTCTCACGCGGCCCACGACTTCTCGCGAGACGGAGGTGTACCGCACTGTGGACCGAATCGACCGATGGCCCAGGAGCTGCTGGATCGTGCGGATGTCCGTACCGGCTTCGAGCAGGTGTGTGGCGAAGCAGTGACGGAGCGTGTGCGGGGAAACCACCTTCTTGATGCCCGCGCCCCGGGCCGCCTTCCTCACCGCGATGAAGATGGAAGGGGACGTGATCGGATGCCCACGCTTGGTGCCCTGGAACAGGTACTCGCCTGGCGGGCGCGCCTCGGCCCAATAGCGACGCAGGACTTCGAGGAGGTGATCACCGACAGGCACGTAGCGATCGAGCCCGCCCTTTCCCTGACGGATACGGATCACCTTGCGGCTTCCGTCGATGTCGGAGATGCGCAGTTTACGCACCTCGCTCACTCGGAGCCCCGTGCCGTACACCGTCATGAGGATCGCCCGATGCTTCGAGGACCGTACCGCCCGAATCAGCCGCTCGACTTCGTTCGTGCTGAGGATCTCGGGAAGGGGCGCGCGGACGCGCGGCCGAGGAATCGTGGTAGCGATCTCGCGGCGCCCGAGCGTCACTCCGTACAAGAAGCGAAGCGCGGCCGCGTAGACGCCCTGGGTCGACGCAGCGATGCCTCTCTCCTCGACGAGATGGGTCAGGAACCGACGGATCTCCGCTTCTCCGAGGATCGACGGTGAGCGCCCGTGGTAGGCCGCGAAGTCTCGCACGCAGCGCAGGTAGATGCGGCGCGTTCCCTCGCTCATCCGCCGCAGCCGCAGGTCCTCCTCCATACGGTCGCGTAGCTCTCCCATTGCATTCCTCCTTTCGGCGCCTCATGGCGCGGGAAAGGAGGAACCGTGCGCGAGCCCAGCGCGGGACGCCAGAGGGGCTCCGGCGCCGACAGAAATCCTCAGGCCGTCCCGTCAGAACCAGCTGCCGCGAAGCGGCTTAGTTCAA
>JAJCZO010000270.1 GCA_029262355.1 Deltaproteobacteria bacterium | reverse complement strand
GGGCTCGAGTCCCTGATCCTCGGCATCGATCACATGGCGTCGCGGATCCTGGCCGGCGAGCGCGAGGACGCGATTCTCGAGTTCTTGACAATGTCTCCGTACTATTTCTGGGGTGCCTACAACATCGCGGATCAGAACTCGTCGACGAACGTGAACCGCCATCCGGGGGTGGATGACGACAAGAAGTCTCCCGCAAAGGTCTTTACGGCGAACAATACGCCGTCCTTCGTGAACTCCTTTGAGAATCTGCCGATGCCGACGGAGGACTTCGTTCGGAACTTCGGCCGCCGGATGCATCACATCGCTCAAGAGGTGAAGGATGGCGATCATGAGAGTGGTGCGAAGAACATCGACTTCGTAGTCGCGACGCTGCGGGACTCGGGGATGAAGTTCTTGGCCCACGTGGTCGGTGAGTGCACCGACAAGCCGAATTTGAAGCAGATCTTTTCGAAGCACTCCGCCTACACGGTGCTGATTACGGAGTACGTCGAGCGTTGCCTGGGCTATGAGGGCTTCTTTACGAAGGACAACGTCGCGGCCCTGACGCAGGCGGCTGGTCAGGATGAGCAGTACAAACACGGCAACGTGTTCGACTGAGGGGGCGGCGATGAAGATCTCCGGAGACAGTCTGCGCGGGCGCGAGCTCATCGACGAGCCACTTTGGAACAAGGGCACGGCCTTCTCGCCAGAGGAACGAGCGAGGCTCGGGCTCTACGGGCTCTTGCCGCCGCATGTGGAGTCACTCGACGAGCAAGTCGCCCGCGCCTACGAGGCCTATGGGGGGTTCGAGACGGATCTCGAACGACACGTGTTCTTGCGCACGATACAGGACGCGAACGAAGTCTTGTTCTATCGCGTCGTGATCGACCATCTCGCCGAGATGATGCCGATGATCTACACGCCGACCGTCGGACTTGCCTGCCAGCGCTTCAGTGAGATCTATCGGCGTCCGCGTGGACTTTTCGTTCCGTATCCGCATCGAGACCGGCTCGAGGAGATGCTGCGGAACTATGGCTGCGATGAAATCGAGGCAATCGTCGTGACCGACGGCGAGCGAATTCTCGGTCTCGGAGATCAAGGCGCGGGCGGGATGGGCATCCCCATCGGGAAGCTCTCGCTGTACGTGGCCTGCGGAGGCATCCATCCGAAGAATACCCTGCCGATCGTCCTCGACGTCGGAACGAACAATGAAGAGCGGTTGAAGGATCCGCACTACATCGGCTGGCGGCACGAGCGAATCACCGGGGATGAGTACGTCGCGTTCGTCGATGGATTCGTCGACGCGGTGAAGCGCGTGTGGCCGAAAGTTCTTCTTCAGTTCGAGGACTTCGCATTCCAGCACGCGACGCCGCTCCTCGAGCGTTATCGGGACCAGCTGTGCATGTTCAACGACGACGTTCAGGGTACCGCATCTGTCGCACTCGGGACCCTGTTCTCGGCGGTCGCGGCGGCCGGGAGCACACTGCGCGACCAGACCGTCGCGATTCTCGGCGGTGGGTCGGCTGGCTGCGGGATCGCAGAACAGATCGTGGCTGGGATGGTGGAAGAGGGTCTTTCCGACCGCGAGGCGCGCGATCGGATCTACATCGTCGATCGCCCTGGCTTGCTGCATGACGGAATGACGGGCTTGTCTGCGTTCCAAGAAAAGCTCCGCCAGCCCCAGGCTCGTGTCGGTGGCTGGACCCGGAGTGGTCCTGACGGCGGGATCACCATGCTGGACGTGGCGCAGCAAGCCGAGCCTTCGGTTTTGATCGGGGTCTCGGGTCAGCCCGGGCTGTTCACCGAGAACATCATTCGAGCCATGGCAAAGAACGCAGAGCGACCGATCGTGTTTCCGCTCTCGAATCCGACGTCGCGCATGGAGGCAGCCCCTTCGGACGTCATCGCATGGACCGACGGCCGAGCGCTCGTCGCGACGGGCAGCCCGATCGACCCGGTTTCCCATGACGGGCGGTCGTTCCCGATCGCGCAGTGCAACAACACCTATATCTTCCCCGCCGTTGGGCTGGGCGTGCTCGCGTCGGGCGCGGCGCGGGTCACGGATGAGATGATGCGCGCCGCCGCGCGCTCTCTGGGAGCATCGGCCCCTACGAGCACGGACCCGACGGGGGCGCTTCTACCGCCACTGCCCGAGATCCGGCGCGTGAGCCGGGATCTCGCGGCGGCGGTCGGCGCGATGGCGCAGAGCCAAGGGCACGCACCAAAGACGTCGCCCGAAGAGCTTCGGCGCAGAATCGACCAGCGCTTCTGGGATCCAGCGTACGGCTGATCGCCGCCTCTGCGTCCGACTCGGTTTCCAACCCGCCGGTCTCGGTCTGTGTCTCGATCTCGCGATGCATCTCCGATGGTGCCGGCTGGCTGGCGGCGGGAGCCGGGAGACTCAGAATGAGGCCCGCCGCAGTGGCGAGACCAAGGGCGGCCAGCGGGGAACGTCCAGGGGAGCGTATGGCGCAGATGGCCACGAAACGGCGAGGAGATCCAGTTTTTGCGACCCGTTTGCAGGCTTCGGGGGCGCCCGGTCGGATCGCACCCGTTGACGGGCTCTCGGCCAAACGACACCCTATGACCATGCGACTTTCGAACGTCTCTTGGGCCCTCTTCGCGCTCGTCCTCATGGTAGGTCTCGTCTCTGCGTGTGGGAGCAGCAGTTCCGACGGCTCCGGCACCACGGCGAACCCCCCGGCCGAGGTCCCGCCGGGTGGTGATGGTGGTGATGGTGGTGATGGTGGAGACGATGGAGACGATGGAGACGGTGATGTCTGCGAGGGCGCCCAGAGCTACGCGAGCACCTGGGAAGCGGTTCAGGAGATCATCTTCGAGCGAAATGGCTGCGCGCAGGACGTCTGCCATGGCAGCAGTGCCGCGGGTGGCCTCGATCTGCGGCCGGATGTGGCGTACGCGAACCTGGTCGAGGCCCCGTCTACGTCGTACCGCTTTCCACGCATCACGCCGGGCGACAATGATCGCAGCTACTTGTGGCTGAAGCTCGCGTCGAAGGTGTTCCCCGACGAGTACCAAGGCTTCGGCACACCGATGCCGAGCGGGCTGCCGGCCATCAGCGAGGACGAGCTCGAGCTCCTGCGTCGCTGGATCTACGGTGGCGCGCCCGAGACGGGTACGTCGCTCGAGACCGAAGAGCTCGTCGATGGTTGCTTGCCCGAGATCGAGCCTCTCACGATCGCTCCGTTGCCGGCGCCGGATCCGAGCGAGGGCATTCAGTTGGTCATGCCGCCCTGGGTGCTCGAAGCATCGAGCGAGCACGAGGTCTGCTTCGCGTCGTACTACGATCTCACCGGCAAGGTCCCTGCAGCGAATCTCGTGGGCCGAGGAACCCGGTTCCGCTACTGGTCGAGCGAGATGCGCCAGGATCCGCAGAGTCACCACCTGCTGGTGAGCCGTGCGGATACCGATGCCGTCGACATCTCCGACCCGGACTTTGGTCCGTGGACGTGTAAGAGCGGCGATCAGATCGGCGCGGCGTGCGATCCCCTGGATCTCGCCGCCTGTAACGGCACTGGTGGCTGTGCCACCGAGTTCGTCGATGGGTTCGCTTGCTTCAACTTCGGCCCCCCAGGGCTCGGCTTCCTCAGCACCGAGGGCCTACCGGGTGGTGCGCAGGCGGCGCAGTCGTTTACGGAGTTCCCCGCCGGTGTATTCTCCACGATGCCGATGAAGGGCATCGTCGTGTGGAACTCCCACGCGTTCAATCTCACCACGAAGGACCATGCGATGAACGCACGGGTGAACGTTTACTTCGCCGGTCCCGAGAATGCGGACATCCAGACGTCCGGCATCTTCGACATCTCGAACATCTTCGGCCCCGATGCCGCGCCGTTCGAGGAAAATACGCTCTGCAGCGACTACACGCTGCCGGAGAACGCCCATCTGTACAGCTTGAGCTCGCACACGCACCAGCGCGGGAAGCATTTCACGGCAGACCTCGCCGACGGGACGCGTTTGTACGAGAGCTTCGTCTACAACGACCCTCTGAACCTGACGTTCGATCCTCCGATGGTCTTCGACTCTCCGAACCCCGCGGATCGCACGATCACGTTCTGCGCACTCTACAACAATGGTCGGAACCCCGATGGTTCTCCGAACGTCGAGGAGGTGACGCGTTACTCGCGGCTTCCGCAAAGCGTCTTCCAGCCGGGAGTGCCCGGGAGGTGTAGTCCAGTGGCCTGCGTGAACGACGGCATGGTCGGTGAGCGCTGCAACGGGGTGGGCGACGACGCGGCATGCGATTCGAGCCCTGGCGCCGGCGACGGTTGGTGCGATGCGTGCCGGATCACCGGCGGCGAGAGCACCGAGAACGAGATGTTCCTGCCGCTGGGTAGATTTTACGTTCCGTGAAATGGCGCATCACAGCCAGTTGAGTTGAACAAACCACTTTCGTGATGCGTCCAACGGACGGGTCCGGCCCTCGGGCCGGCCCCGTTCGGAGGAACTCACGGAATGAAACACCCAAGAAATCGTACGCATTCGCCGAGTTGCACCGCGGTTCTGGCTCACGAAGCGGGCCAGCTCCAGTCGCCCTGGTCGGCCGCTTTTCGGGTCGAAGACGAGCTGGGCGCCGCCGGAGTTTATCGCTGGTGCGTGGCCCCGTGCGCGGACCCGCGCTGCCCGGCGGAGCGCCGGATGCTGTCCGAGCGTCCGGCGGCGCTGGTACATCGCGCCCATGCCGCCGCCTGACCGGTCCGCGCGGCTTGCCTGAATCCAACTCGAGACTTTCTCGAGGCTCACCGCCCCAGCTCTGCACTTGCCTCGAGGCGGCTGCGGGGCTTCATTCGCCCTACACCCCAACGGCGAGGAGAACAGGATGGCCGAGGTGAAGTTCCGGCACGTGGACGAGGAGAAGTGGCACGAGGTTCGTGCGCTGAGGGACAAGAAGGCGGACCGACGGATGTCGGTCAATGAGAAGTGGCTCGAATTCACGCCCAAGTTTCTGACCCTGCACGCGAAGTGGGACCCGGGGATGATGATCCACAAGCACGGCCATAACGGCGATCACGTGCTCTACGTCCTGGAGGGCGAGATGATGTGTGGTGATGTGCGATGCACGAAGGGCATGCACATCACTCTCGAGCACGGAGCAGCCTTCGGGCCCTTCATTGCGGGCGCCGAGGGAGTCGAACTCTTCGAGGTCATGATCGGCGATCCCCGTTCCTGGGCCGCCGACCCCGAAGGGTTCGAGAAGCTTCTCGCCGAGCGCGATGTCGAAAAACTGCCCAACCCGCCGATCGACTTGCCGGACTGGCTCGAGGATACGCGAAGCACTTGATCGTCGAGATATTGCTTGCCACCGTGTCGAGGCGCGTGGAAGCATCCTTCCAGAGAACTCCGTTGTCCTATGGAACCTGTGAGGGAGGGAAGCATGCCCAGATCCATCGAGCCCACGATCGCCGCCACCGTCTTCTTGATGGCTACTCTGGTTGCCGGCGGGCCTCTCGTAGCGCCGGCCTTCGCGCAGAACGCGGACCTCAAAGACGTTCTCAAGTGCCAGACGAAGATCGCCAAGTCGGGAGCGAAGTACGCCAACACGGTGATTTCCAAGACGCTGAAGTGCACCAACGCGGTAGTCGAGTGTCAGATCAACTGCGAGAATGGTGTGTACGGGGCTCCGTGTGACCCCGATGATCGCAACTCGAACACCGCGTTCGGCGAGTGCATGGATGAGGCCGACGACACGTGCGCGAAGCAGAACGAGAAGATTGCCGCGGCGGAGATCAAGAAGCGGCTCAAGATCACGGTCTCCTGCGGGAGTCTGAGCAATGACCAGCTGTGCGGCGCCAACACGCCGGGGCTGAATTTCGAAGCCCTCGCCGCCGGTTGCGCTGCGATCATCCCGGGCTGGGTCTGCAACCTGACCGGCATTCTGGATTGCGTCGCGGGGCCCCTGCAGCAGCAGATCGCTGAGCAGATGGTCGCGCTTCTCGACCCGCGCGCGAGCGAGGCGCTGTCGGCCTCGGGGATCACGGCGATCGGCGGCATTGCGCAGACCGTCAAGGTGAGTGGAGCTGTTCCGCCGGGGCAGGTCGACGTGTGGGCGATCGACGGCGTGGCAGATCAGGAGATCAGCGTGCGGGTAAAGACCAAGGATGACCTTGGCGGGTTGTCCGGTCTCGAGCCGAAGCTCACGTACATCTCGATGGATGGCGCCAGCACCGTCGCCAACACGCAGGTGGTGTCGGTCCCCTGTGGCGTGCCGAACGTGTGTGGCCAGGACTGCTCTGCATTCAAGCGCCGGTTCCCATTCTCGGGAACGTTCTTCCTCGCGGTCGAGTCGAACATCAGCAATGGCTGTGACGGCGGATCGTACGCGCTCGCCGTCACGACAGCCGGGGGGGCGCCGCCGGTCCTCGTGGCGGATGACGTGGCGCCGTTTCTGCCGTAGCCGCAGCTCCTCGCTTGACCCGCTGGTTCTGGCGGAGGATGACGGCGCCTGGGGCCGATGGGGGCTCGACGACCTGGGAGGGAAGCCGTGAGAAAGACGACGGTGACGATTTTCGCGGCGGGGCTGCTGTTCCTGCTGGTTTTGGGTGCGGCGCAGACGACTTCTGCACAGACGATGGGCCTCGGCGCACCGATGACCGTGCGGTTCGTGGGCACCTTCACCCCGTGGGAGAAGGACAAAGCGGGCGGGCCCGAGACACTCGCGGTCACCGTGGGCGACAAGAAGTTCTTCTTCCACATCTCCGACGTCGGTTCCTACCAGGGGAGCGACCCGGGCATGATGCTCGTGCAGCACATTTTTCCGCCGATCCTCGATTTCGTCGGGCCGAGCCACCGCTTGGATCCGATCGAGAGTGCGAAGAAGGGCGCGAAGTATGCTGTCGAAGGCTGGCTGTACGTCGGCGACAACATGTTCTACGTCGCTGCGGTGAAGCCGCTGGGGAGCTGAGTCGTCGGGGCGACTCGTCGTAGCGTGCTCGTGCTCGACGGTGAGATCTCTACGGCGCGGTCGTTGCGGGGGCCGCCGCCGCCGGCGGCGTGATTGCCCAGATCTCAGACGCGGGGCCTTCCCACACCCGGTCGATTCCGGGGGTTCGCGCCAGCAGGCGCCGGAAGGCGAGGAATCGCGTTTGGGTCGTCACGAAGATCCAGCGAGCACCGAAGTCTTCCGTTAGCACCTCGTAGGCCCGCTTCGAGAGCCCGCGCGACAACATCCAGTTCTTTCGGAAAAGCCTCGGGTCCTTTTCGTGCAGGAACACCGGGTCGAGTCCGGAGATGTACCGCCCGTTGGGCCGGAACGCGTAGAGTACCGAGAACTCGCGCCACGACGGGTGATAGACGACATCGTCCGGCGCAGCGAGTTCCCCGAGTCGTTGGATCGTAGGCTCGTAGGTGTCGCCGTATGCTTGGTTCGCGAAACGTTCCGGGAGCTCGGTCCAAGCGACCGTGAGCCCCCAGATCAGACACGAGAGCACGGCGGCGGCGCTGCCCCCGGCGAGGATCGGTTGGCTCGAGATCAGAGCAGCGAGTCGCCGCTCCTGCGCAAGCGTCGTCCACAGCCCGCCGGCAAGCAGCGTCGCGGAGAGGATGAACATGTCGAGGAAGCGTCGCGAGGCGAATGCCAAGGCCACGAAGGCGAGCGTCGTGACCAGGAGGAACAGGTCTCGGGTCGACCACCGCCGGACGCCCCGTATGGCGACGGTCGCGAGCAGGCCGAGTGCGGCCGGCAACCATCCCGGCGTCGCGCGAAGGAACGGGGCGGTTCCCATCGGGCGAAGTTCGCTTCCGAACGCGGCGAGCGGAATCTCGCTCGAGCTTCCCCACAAGTGCCCGGCGAGACGGAAGATCTGCGCGTAGGCGATCTCAAAATTGTGGGGAAAGTAGGGATGGACCACCAGAGCGACGCCGACGCCGGCGCCGAGTGCTACGCCCGGCCTGATGGGCAGGGGCGAGCGTCGAAGCAGTGCCACCAGAATGCGGATCCCGTAGAGTCCGAACACGAGCGGAAACGAGCTGTGGGCAAGGACGTGCAGCCCGCTTACGAAGAACAGTGGCTTCCACCGATCTCGTGCAACGAGTGCGATCTCGACAGCGATGAACGCGAGGCCCAGCGTGTGTGGCCGCAGGGGCACCAACCGTGAGACATAGTACGTGCTCGCCGCGATCAGCAGGAGCACCCACACGGCGCCGAACCGAATCCGCAGGCTGCGCAGCGCAAACGCCATGGACAGCATGAGCAAGAGGTCGAGAAGGATGACGGCCCACTTGCCGCCCGAGACGAGCGACTCTTCCGAGACGAGAGGTGCGATCAGCGCGTGGAAGAGGAAGTCCTTGTCGCTGTACGCGTCCGCCCAGGTGCTGAAGGCCGCCTGCGGAAACTCCGTCTGGATTCCGTTCTGCGCGAGATCGAGCGCGGCCCGCGCGTGGAAGTAGCTATCGAGATCGAAGAGCCCGGAGAACGTGAGTTGAAGCGCGGCGAGGGCAACGGTCGCGAGCACTGCGGCTCCCCACGTGCCGAGGGACTCGGCCAGCCCCGAGGTCGGGTCGTTGGTGGAAGGGGGCACGACAGGATGGATGGCAGACCTGTCGCTTTGGGTCCATATGCGGTCGTCATCATCGGAGCCCCTTTGTGGCTTCGGCCTCGTGCTTGCCCGAACCGAGACGAGCGTTGAGCGAACCCGGCAGTTGTTCCAGGCCGACGACTGGTTTAGGGTGGCGATCATGTCGAGGGTGCTCCTCACGGGCTTCGGGCCGTACGGCAATACTCCGACCAATCCCGCTGAGGCCGTCGCGAAGCAGCTCGACGGCGAAACGATCGGTGGCGCGCACGTCGCCAGTCGGATCGTTCCCTGCGAGTGGTTCAAGTCGATCGACGCGGCGGCCGAAGGGATTCGGGAGACGAAGCCCGAAGTCGTCATCATGCTCGGCGAGTACGGCGGCCGAGCGGAGATCACCGTCGAGCGTCTTGCTCACAACTTGAACGACTCGGCGCGCTACGCGCTCGAGGACAATGACGGAGTCGTTCTCCAGGATGCGCTGACCGCGCCCGACGGTCCGGTCGCGTACTACGCAACGGCTCCGATCCGGGCGATGGTGCTCGCCATGCGCGAAGCGGGCATCCCGGCCGACATCTCAGACACGCCGGGAACACTCGTCTGCAATCACCTGATGTACGGGGTCCTCCATCGCATCGCGGTCGAGCATTCTCCGATTCGCGCGGGGTGGGTGCATCTGCCCCACCTCCCCAGCGTTGCGGCACTCGAGGCGAACCTCGGCGCACCGAGCATGTCGACGGAAACGGCTGCGGAGGGCGTGCGCGCTGCTATCGGGGCCGCGGTCCTGCATGCGACCGACGTGACCGATCCCGTTCGGTCGCGCTGGCAGATCTAGGTGCACCGCGAGACGCGCGAAGAGGTCAGGTCGAGAATTTGATCAACCCGCCGCCATCGAACACGAGGGTTTGGCCCGTCATCCAGCCGCTCGCCTCCGCGGCGAGGAAGAGCGCGCCGCTCGCGATGTCCTCCACTTCGCCGAGTCGCTTCAGCGGGTAGCTCTTTGCGACGTCGTCGCCGCGATCGCCCTCCCACAGGACGCGAGCGAAGTCGGTCTTGATGAGACCAGGCGCGATGGCGTTCACACGGACTCCCGGCGCGAGCTCCGCCGCGAGTTGGCGCGTGAGAGCGATCAGGGCGGCCTTGGTGACGTCGTAGACGCCTAGGATCGGGTTCGTGGATAGGCCGCCGACGGACGAGATGTTGATGATCGAGCCCCCGTGCGCGCGCATGCTCTTCGTCCACGCGGTCTGCGACCACACGAGTGGCCCGCGGAGGTTCGTCTCGAAAGTCTTGTCCCAGCGGGGCAGGTCGACGTCGATCGTCGGTCCGGCGTACGGGTTCGTTGCGGCGTTGTTCACCAGGATGTCGACGCTGCCGAACTGATCCATCGCGGCGTCGACCGTGGCTTCGATGTCCTCCGGCCTGCCGGCGTGGCCGGCCTTGTACGCGATGTCACCGCCAATGCTCTGTGCGGCCTCATCGAGGCTCTGCTCTTTGCGCCCCGTGATCATCACCTTCGCGCCCGCAGCGACGAATGCGCGGGCGATGCCGAGTCCGATGCCTCGCGATCCTCCGGTGACGATGGCGACCTTGCCATCGATTCGCTGTTCGTTCGTACCTGAAGTGCTCATGTCTGATCGTGTAGCACGATGCTCTCCTGACATCGTCGATGATTGACGCACCGCTCCCTAGTTTGGGCCAAACGGTCCGCGGTTGCTTGAACGCTTTCCTGTACAACGATACGTCAAGCACTCGCTCAGGTACTTCAACGCACATGCCCACTTACCAATAGGAAGGCCCGGCGGCCCATGGGAACTGAGGAGCGCGCTCATGATCAGGACCAACTCTCATCGACTCGGACTCGGCGTGCTCCTGGCGGGCCTCCTTCTTGCGGCACCCGCCATCGCGCAAGTGCTGGATGGCGCGCCGATGCCGGTCGAAGGCTCGGCCGAGCAGGTGGAAGAGTCTCTCGACACGATGGCGCCGGGCCGCGCTGAGGAGTCCGCGGCGGAAGGGGCCATCGCCGAACAGATCGAAGAGGGCGGCGCGATATCGGCCGGCGTTTCGCCGTCGGAGGCGAAGAAGGTCGAAGAGATCATCGTGAGCGCGCGCCGGCGTGCGGAGCTCCTCGAGGAGACGCCGATCTCGGTCACCGTGCTGAGTGACGAGATGTTGAAGGACACGGGCACGACGCAGCTCAATGAGATCCAGAATCTCGTTCCCAACCTGACCATCTTCCGAACCGGCAGCGGGCAGACGATCTCGATCGTTACGCGCGGCGTCGGAAACTTCCCGTTCGTCTACTACGATCAGGGCACGCCGCTGTACGTCGACGGCGTGGTGCTGTCGCGGAACGCGGGATCTGTTCTCGACATCGTCGATATGGCGCAGGTCGAAGTCCTGCGTGGGCCGCAGGGGACGCTGTTCGGCAAGAACTCGGTCGGCGGTGCGGTGAGCATCACGACAGTGAAGCCTCAGCCCGAGCTCAATGCGTACGCCTCGGTTCGTGCGGGTTCTTACAACACCTTCGATAGCCGAGCGATGTTGAACCTGCCGGTCATCGAGGATCGCCTCTTCATGCGGTTCAACTTCGCGTCCTTCCAGCGCGATGGGTACTTCACCAATACGCTGAACGGCGACAAGCTCTCGGACCGCAACTCGCAGAACTTCATGGTCGCAACGCGCTGGCTGCCTACCGACGATCTCACGGTAGACATGACCGGGTCTTACTCGGTCTCGCACACCAAGGGGCTTGGGCCACAATGCAAGATCATCGAGCCTGCGTTCAGTGACCAGACGAGGATCGTGTACTCTCCCGAGCTGACGGAGCAATATCGGCGTCGATGCAAGGAGTCTGGCCGGTTCCACGGTGAGTCGGACGTCGCGCGGCTCAACTCCGTGCAGAGCTACGGCGTCTGGGGCACCGCGAGCTACGAGTTCGGCGAGGTCGGGTACCTCGACGACCTCGGGATGAAGTTGACGGGCGCCTGGCGACAGCAGGTCGTCGGAGGCCGTGACGACCTCGACGGCACGGCCCAGCCGGTTGCCCTCCTGTCCACGGCAGGGGGTGCGGGCAGCGAGTTCAACGGTAGCCCGAACTGGCAGAATCAGCTCCAGAGCGAGTTGCAGGTAAACGGGTCCGCGTGGGACGGGAAGATCAACTTCGTCGGCGGCGCCTTCCTGTTCTGGGAGAAGGCACGGACGGACAATGGGTTCCGCTTCTTCGCGGACGCGGAAGGCGGACTGGTGCCCCGTGCCACCGTTTTGTCGGCCTCGTTGAGCAACAACTTCGTCAACACCTACAACAACGATTGGGCCCTGTTCGGCCAGGCGACTGCGGACTTCACCGATTGGATGAGCCTGACCGCCGGTGTCCGCTACACCGCTGAGACGAAGCGCCTGAGCCGGCTCCTGCTCAGTCCGTTCAACCCGCCCATCGGCTCGCCTCTCGTCACCGTCGACTTTGATGGCAAGCAGGACACGGACGCTTGGACCCCCATGGCGAGCCTCGCGTTCACCGTGCCGCAGGATTGGCTCGGCGATGCTCCGGTGGAGCATGTCATGACCTACTTCACGTACTCGCGGGGCTTCCGCGGGGGGGGCTTCAACGGCGGCGCACGTACGGAGAACCCAGAGAGCATCCGGCCGTTCAAGCCGGAGTTCATCGACTCGTTCGAGGTCGGCGCGAAGTCGATCTCCTTCGACGGTCGGTTGTCGTTCAACCTGGCTCTCTTCTACTCCGACCGACAGGATCAGCAGGTTCCGCAGATCATCACCTTCGAGGATCCGGAGACGGGTCTCAACCAAACCGACGTTCTCACGCGAAACGCCGCCGACTCGAAGAGCAAGGGTGTCGAGATCGAGTTCCTGACCCAGCCGATCGACGATCTTCGGATCGACGGCTCGATGGGTTTCTTGAACGCGGTGTTTGGGGGATTCTCCGGTGCGCAGAACGCCCGCACCGGACAGCCGATCAATCGTGATGGTCAGCAGTTTACGTTCGTGCCGCGCTGGCAGACGCACCTCGGCGTGCAGTACTCGATCGAGGTGCCCGATGTCGGGCCGACCTGGCTGAACGGCTATCTCACACCGCGGGTGGACTGGACGTGGCAGAGTCAGACGCAGTACTGGGTGCCGGAGCTGCCGGAGTTGCTCGAGCCGAATCGGAACATCGTGAACGTTCGTATCGCGTACGACTTCAATGACAATCGGTCGCAGGTCGCGTTCTGGGGCACGAACATGACCGACCACGAGTATTTCCAAGAGACGGTCGCCATCCCGAGGACGATTGGTGTCGTCACCCGTTACTGGGCGCAGCCGCGCACGATGGGTGTCGAAATCTCGCACCGCTTCTAGGATGCCTACTGCAACGGTCGGTGACATCGAGATCTACTACGAGATCGCCGGCCAAGGTCCGCGACTTCTGTTCATCGGCGGTACCGGGGGCGATCTGCGCCAGAAGCCGGGTGTTCTCGATGGTCCGCTGAAGGGCCAGTTCGAGGTGCTGGTGTACGATCAGCGAGGGCTTGGTCGAACGACGAAGCCGGAGCGGGACTACGAGATGCGTGAGTACGGCGATGACGCGGCCGGCCTTCTCGAGGCCGTGGGGTGGACCGCCGCGCACGTGGTCGGCGTGTCTTTTGGCGGCATGGTCGCGCAGGAGATGGCGATCCGCCATCCCGCGCGTGTCAAGCGCCTCGTTCTCGCGTGCACGTCGAGCGGTGGGGCGGGTGGCGCTTCCTATCCGCTGCACGAGCTCGCCCCGCTCGAGCCGCGGGCGCGGGCTGTGAAGCAGGTCTCGATCAGCGACCTTGCGAGCGACGATGCGTGGCAGCGAGAGAACCCGGACGCCGTAAAGGCGATGATCGACTTCGCGATGCAGCGCCAGCCTCCCGCCGACGACGCGGAAGCCGTGGCCGGAGCGCGGCGGCAGCTCGAGGCGCGGAGCCGCCACGACACGTGGGGCCGCCTTGGTGAGATCCAATCCCCGACACTCGTCTGCGGCGGGCAGCGAGACGGCATCGCGCCGCCGGAGAACCAGGAGGCGCTGGCGGCTCGGATCCTCGGCGCACGGCTGGAGCTCTTCGACGGTGGCCACATGTTCCTGTTGCAGGATCGCGCTGCGTTCCCTCGTATCGTAGAGTTCCTCCAGGAATCATGAAGGTTCTCCTCTGCGCCGACCTCCATTACACGCTGAAGCAGTTCGACTGGTTGCATGCGGTCGCGCCGGAGTTCGATGTCATTGTTCTGGCTGGCGATCACCTCGACATCGCGTCGACGGTTCCGCTCACCGGGCAGCTGGTCGTGGTGCTGAACCACCTCAAGCGGTTGCAGACACAGACCCGGCTGCTCGTCTCGTCCGGGAACCACGACCTCACCGGGCGCAATGAGGCGGGAGAGAAGGTCGCCCGGTGGATGCCACAGCTGCGCCGGGCCGGGATCTCGTGTGACGGCGAGCAGCTCGAGATCGACGGCAGCTTGATCTCGATTTGCCCCTGGTGGGACGGGCCGAGCGCGCGCGACGAGGTGGGCGCTCAGCTCGAACGCGACGCCCAGCATCGCACCGGGCGTTGGATCTGGGTCTATCACGCCCCGCCGTCGGGCTCGCCGACGAGCTGGGCCGGCAAGCAGCACTTCGGCGACGATGCGCTGGTCGAGTGGATCGGCCGCTACTCTCCTGATCTCGTGCTCTGCGGTCATATCCACCAGTCGCCTTTCCGCACCGGCGGCTCCTGGGTCGATCGCATCGGCACGACGTGGGTCTTCAACGCCGGCAAGCAGATCGGCCCGGTGCCCTGCCACATCGTCTTCGACACGGACGAGGGGTCCGCCACATGGCATTCGCTGGCCGGGACGGAGATCGTGGACATGGTCGGTCCGAACGCGACGGCGACTCCGCGCGAGCTGTTGTACTAGCAGCCCGTAGAGAAGCTCCTCCCTTCGCCTGGTCCCGTGGGCGGCTTGGACTAGTAGTTCGGCTCGCGCTCGCGGTCGGATCCGGGCTCGATGTCGTCGTCGTCGGTATGGTGCAAGAACGTCTCGAGCACCTGGTCGACCATTGCCAGGCTGGCATCCTGCTCCGCGTATTGCCGCTTGATGTCGGCGAGATAGGTCGTCGCCAGGTGGAGCCGTCGGGCGAGGAGCTTGGCGACGGCGAACGTCGCCGCCGGATGCTGGCGCAGGAAAACCTCGCCGTCTGAAGCGACGAAGCAACGTGTTGGTTCGATGGCGCGGACCGACGCGCTGAACGGGATCCCGAGAAGCACGGAGATCTCTCCCACCACGGCGCCCGGTTCCCTGATCGTCGTGATCGACACGTCGGCGCCCTTCACGACCTCGAGAGCGCCCTCGGCCAACACGAACAGTTCCCTGCGCGTCGTGTCTCCCTCGCGGAGGAGGATTTCTCCCGTATTCAGCCGGCGCTCGGGTAGGCCGGTGCAGAGCTGTAAAACGGTTGCCACACTCGAGTTCTACCGGCTCGGGGATCCGGAGGCGAGGGGCGCGCTCCAGGCTGCCCCGCGGCCAGGAGTCCCGCGGTGCGCGGGAGCCCGAGGTCAGTTCACCTTTCTCCGATCCCCCCAGTACTGCTCGCGCAGACGGTACTTTTGAAGCTTGCCGGTCGCGGTCCGGGGCAGCTCCTGGGGGAAGTCGATCGAGGTCGGACACTTGAAGTGCGCTAGCCGGTCGCGGCAGAACGCGATGAGGCCTTCTTCCGTCGCCACCATGTCGGGTCTCAATACGACGAGCGCCTTGGGGGTCTCGCCCCATTTCTCGTGCGGGACGCCGATCACGGCACACTCGAGAACTGCGGGATGTTGAAAGAGGGCGTCCTCGATCTCCGGCGAGCTGATGTTCTCTCCCCCGGAGATGATCACATCCTTCTTGCGGTCGACGATGTGGATGCTGCGCGTCTCGTCCCAGACGCCCAGGTCGCCGGTATGGAAATAGTTGTCGCGAATCGCCTTGGCAGTCTCCTCGGGTTGCTCCCAGTAGCCGGCGAAGACGACGTTCGATCGGGCGCAGACCTCGCCCACCGTCGCCTCGTCTCTCGGCACTTCGTTGCCGTCGTCGTCGAGGAGCACGATCTCGACCCCGAGCCCCTGCACGCCGGCTCGGGAGCGGCGGGCCCAGTCGTCCTTTCTCGTGTGATGGTCGGGGCGTGAGACGGTCAGTAGCGGCGAGGTCTCGGTCAAGCCGTAGATCTCGATGAAGTCCCAGCCGAGCTCGTTCTCGAGCCGTTCGATGAAGGCGGAAGGTGGCGGAGCTCCCGCGACGACGAAGCGGGGCGTGGTCGAGATCTGGTGCTTCTCCTTGTCGGGGTAGTCGAGGATCGCACGAAGAACGGCGGGCGCCATGCACGCGAAGGTGACCTTCTCGTCTTCGATCAACCGCCAGATGTCAGCGCCATCGACAGCCCGGAGCACGACGTGGGTCCCGCCGACGCCGGTGAGCGCGTACACTCCTCCCCAGCCGTTGCAGTGGAACATCGGGAGAGTCCAAAGCTCGACGTCGTGATGCTCGATGCCGAGGTGAGCGATGAGATTGTACGCGTTCAGATACAGGCCACGATGGGTGAGCATGACGCCCTTGGGGCGCGCCGTGGTTCCCGACGTGTAGTTGATCGATACGACATCATTCTCGTCGAACTCCGGCCTGGGTGGAGCTTCGGGCGAAGCGGCTTGCACCATCGCTTCCCAATCCTGCCAGCCGTCGGGCGCGCGGTCGTGGCCGGGTTGGCAGGCAGTGATCCACTGTTCCACCGAGGGGAGATTCGGGCGGATCAGGTCGACGATCTCCGCTTGTTCCCGGTCGACCAGCACGACCTTCACGCCGGCGTGGTTCAGAATGTACTCGTGGTCCTCCGGAACTAGGCGGTAGTTGAGTGGGACGAGAATGGCCCCAATCTGGCTCGTGCCGTAGATGCTCTCGAGAAAGAAGTGCGAGTTCGGTGAGAGAATGCAAACCCGGTCCCCCTTCTTCACGCCCAGCGCGAGCAGTGCGTTCGAGAGGCGGTTCGCGCGTTCCTGATACTGTGCGTAGGTGAACCGGGCGTCGCCGTCGACGATCGCGATCTTGTCGGAGTACAGCCGCGCCGCGCGATGGAGAAACTCGTTGATCAGCAGTGGGACGTGCATGGTGCCTCCGATGCATTGGGAGTCGAGACCGAGTCGGGGCGCTAGGGCGCGCCTCGCAGTGCACGATCGAAGAACTCGATCACGCGCTCACGGAACTCGTCCGGGTATCGATTGATGATCGCGCTGTGCGCCGCGTCGGGCGCGATCCATAGCTCGGCGGTCTCGCCGGCCCGCGCGTGAAGCTTCTCTGAGTGTTCGAAGGGAATGACGACGTCCGCCGTGCCGTGGATCAAGAGCAAGGGGCGTGTGCCCACTTGGTCGACGATGTCGATGGGGGCCGGACTCGAGAGCCCGCCTACGCGCCACATCGCGACACCCGTCACGAGGTCGATGACCCAGTTCGCGGGGGGCTCCGCGCCGGCTTCCTTGGATACCGAGTACCGGATCAGTTCGTAGACGTCGGTAAACGGGTTCTCGGACACGACGGCGTCGATTTCTGGATCTCCGGCGGCCGCCAGGAGAACGCTCGCGGCCCCTTGGGACGATCCCATCACTCCGATGCGCCCCCAGCCGTGCGTTTGCTTCGCCCACGCGACCGCCGAACGGACGTCCTGGTGTTCCCGAACGCCAAACGAGATCCCTTGGCCGGTACCATCGCTGATTCCGTGCTCGCGGCAGTCGAACATCAGAACGGGGTAGCCCGCCTCGTGGAACAGGGGGAGGTGGCGCAGGAAGCCCCGTCGGTCACCGCCGGCGCCGTGCACGAAGACGACGCCGGCCGCAGCGGGCTCACCGGGCGAGGCGTCGTCGGGGGGCACGTACCAGCCTCGCAGTGTGCTGCCGTCTTGGGCGGGAAACTCGACCTCCTCGAACGGGTACCCGAAGTCACGCAGGGGGTCCTTGGTTCGGCCCTGAGCCCATTCGATCTCCTTGGGCTCTTCAAAGGGCGTCAGTTCGCCACCTGGGGTGCTCTGAAGATACCAGGGCGGGCGCAGGATTGCGGTCGAGCCCTGCCAGATGCCGGCACCGAAGGTGACTGCATAGAGTCCCGCGCACGCGAGCGCGGTTCGTACGACCCACTTCATCACGAGTCGGCGGTGGCTCCTTTCGCCGAAAGAAACGCGTCGGTCGTGATCGTGAGCGGAATCGAGTGGAGGATGTCCGTGCAAGAGCGGCCGATCTTGATCTCGTACTGGCCCGCGTCGACGTACCAGCCGGGGACGGCGCGCTCGGCGCTCGCAACGCCGCCGGGCAGCATGTTGGCCATGGCGCCGAGCTTCTCTTTGAGCGCGGCTTGGTCGGGCGCGCAGGGGTCCCAGTAGGCGAACGCGCGATCCTCGAGCGAGATGGTGATCGTCGCGCTCTGCCCGGGCTCGAGCCAGACCTTGGCGAAACCCTTCAGTTCTTTGTCGGGACGCACGACGCGCGGTCGCGACGGGGCGACGTAGGCCTGCACGACCTCGGCCCCGCGGCGTTTTCCCGTGTTCTTGATGGGGACGCGCACGAGGACCGCCCCGCCCGGCGTGTCGCCGCTCGATGCGAGCTCGGGTGTGCCGATCTCGAAGCTGGTGTAGGAGAGTCCGTGACCGAACGGGAAACGCACGGGCAGCTTTCTCGTGTCGTACCACCGGTACCCGACCAGAACCCCCTCGCCGTAGCGAACTTCGCCGTTCTCGCCCGGGAAGTTCCCGTAGGACGGATTGTGCTCGAGTCGCTCGGGGATCGTCGTTGGCAGGCGCCCCGACGGGTCGGTCGCGCCCAGCAGGACGTCGGCGATGGCATTGCCCATCTCCTGGCCACCGAGCCAACACTGGACGATGGCCGACACGTCGCCGGCCCAATCCATCGTTACGGGTGAGCCGGTATTGACGACGACGATCGTTCTCGGATTTGCAGCGCGAACGCGCGCTACGAGCTCGTCCTGGTCTCCCGGCAGGTCCATCGAGCGTCGATCGTGTCCTTCCGATTCCCACTCGTCGCTCGTTCCGACCATGACGATTGCAACGTCCGCCTCGGCGGCGAGCTTCGCGGCGTTCCCCATCATGTCTTCTTCGAGCGGTGGGCGATGCCCGACCTGGGCGCCGCGGAGCAAGAACGAGTCACGGCTGGAGTACTCGATCACTAGATCGACGCTGCGGCCGGCCACGAGCTCGACGTGGGCCTGGATCTCCTCGCTGCCCAGGCCGAAGAACTGGGTGCCGCGAGGAGGCTGGGTCGTCACGCCGTCCAGGACTTCTTCGCCGTCGATCAGCACTCTCGCCTGTCCTGCCTGGACCAGGGTGAAGATGTGCGTTCCGGAGATGTCCGGGGTGAAGCGGGCCGATGCACGGGCGGAAAAGTGCTCCGGGGCAATGCCGGGTGCGGGGGCGCCGAAGAACATCAGGCGCGCATCGTCGTACACGAGGTGCGCGGCGGCTCCGCCTTCGCAGTCGAGGTTCGTAAAGAGATCGACAGCGAGGCCGGGCTCTCCGTTTGGCGTCGTGAGGACGGACCGCGTAGGCGGACGTGCGCTCTTGTCGATGTCGCAGCCGCGGTGGTGGAGGATCTCGCACGTTCCGCTGAGCCGTCCCCGTAGAATTTCGAGCGGCGAGACGCGGTAGTGGGGGCGGAGCGAGGCCGATCCGCCGCCCATGATGTGGGCCCGCCCCCAGTTCGGACCGACGAGCGCCACCTTCTCGAGCTGTTCGGCATCGAGAGGCAGGGAACCGTCGTTCGTGAGGAGGACCGTAGACTCGCACGCCGCCTGGCGCAGGAGCGCTCGGTGCTCGGGCTGGTCCGCGGAGCGCTCGGACTTCTCGGCTGGGTCCTCCCAGGCGCGCAATCGATCGATCACGCCAAGGATTCGACCAGCCATGTCGTCGACCACGGTCTCGTCGACGTCGCCCTTGCGCACGGCTTCGGCGAGCGCCGGGCCAAAGAATCGACCGGGTCCCGGCATCTGTAGATCGAGGCCGGCCCTCGACGAGGCGGCGGTGTCGCCGGACGAGAACCAATCGGTCATCACGATACCCTGGAAACCCCATTCGTTGCGGAGCACGTCGGTCAGGAGCCATTCGTTCTCGGAGCAGTAGCTTCCGTTCACCCGATTGTAGCCGGTCATGATTGCGAGCGCGCCGCCCTCGCGTACCGCGAGCTCGAACGGCAAGAGGTAGATCTCCCGCAGCGCACGTTGATCGACGACGGAGTTCATCGTGTACCGCTCGAACTCAGCGTCGTTCGCGACGAAGTGCTTCGCCGTGGCGGCGACTCCGAAGGACTGCACTCCGCGGACGAAGGCTGCGGCGGTCTGGCCGGACAACAGGGGATCCTCCGAGTAGCACTCGAACGATCGACCTCCGAGGGGGGACCGATGCAGGTTGATCGTCGGCGCGAGCAGTACCCGGCACGACTTGGTGCGAGCCTCTTCGCCTAGTGTCGCGCCCACCTGCTGGACCAACTCGAGATTCCACGTCGCGCCCAACGCGGAGCCGCAAGGCGTACAGGCGGCGGTTGCCGCACCGGCTCCGAGCAGAGCGTCGCCGCGGGCACCGTTCGGACCATCGGTCATCTTCAGGGCGGGAACGCCGAGGCGCTCGATCGCGACCGTGTTCCACATGTCCGCGCCGGCGGTGAGCTGGGCCTTCTCGTCCAGGGTGAGGTCGCGCAGGAGTGTTTCGTTGGACATGAGGTTCCCGTAGCACGACCGCCCCGTCGCGATGCAATGCCTCGCGAGTGGCGATCCGGCGACGGTTCGGCGTAAAGTGAGCGCTCGGGGAGGGCTAAGAGTGGATCGGATCGTCTTTACGAATGCCAGTTTATTCGACGGTGATCGAGCGCCTCGCGCCGGCGCGACTGTGGTCGTGGAAGGCGGCCGGATCGCGGCTCTGGATCCGAAGGGTGCGACCGACGGGGAGCGCATCGATCTGGGTGGCCGTACCCTGATGCCGGGTATGGTGCAGGGGCATTTTCACTCGACGTACCGCGACATCGGCGCGCAGAAGTGGGTGTTCGGGTTCGAGAAGGCACCCATTTATCATGCGTACATCGCGGCTGAGAACGCTCGCCGCGCTCTGTATTGTGGATTCACGAGCGTCGTGGGGGCGAGCGCGGCCTGGGATGTCGATGCGTCCCTTCGCGACGCCATCGAGGATGGGCTCCTGGAGGGCCCTCGGGTCGTCCCGTCTAGCCACGACCTGGTGACGACCGGCGACGCGACCGATAATCGCCCCGGCTACATGGAGATCTCGAATCTAGCGGCCGCGCGCATCTGCGATGGGCCCGACGAGTTCCGGCACGCTGTTCGCGACGAGATCAAGCGCGGCGCGGAGATGATGAAAGTCTTCGTGAGTGGCGGCCACTTCGTGACGCGAGCGCAGGAGCACGTTGCGATGACGGCAGCCGAGCTCGAGGCGACCGTCGAGGCGGCGCACGGCCGCGGCTGCCGAGTGCGGGCGCACGCGGCGGGCAAGCGAGCGATTCTGCAGTGCCTCGATGCCGGTGTCGACATCGTCGATCACGCCGACGGGATGGACGACGAGTGCATTGGTCGCCTCGCCGAAGCCGGCACGTTCGTTCTGCCAAGCCTCTACCTGCCGTTGTGTATGCTGCAACGGATGGGCGATCCGGTCGAGGACGGAAAGACCGAATATCGAACGGATGGTGGTCGCGAGTTCGCCCACATGTGCTCCGTGCTCGGCAAGGCCGACGCTGCCGGCGTCCGGATTGCGACGGGTGACGACTTCGGCTCCGTCGGTGTTCCCCACGGGGACTATGCGAAGGAGCTCGAGGTCTACGTTCGGCACGCCGGCATATCGCCTCTCACGGTTCTTCGCTGGGCGACGAGGAATGGAGGCGCCCTCACGGGCTGGGGGGATGTCGGGACGATCGAGGTGGGCAAGCGTGCCGACCTCGTTGTCGTCGACGGTGACCCGACGAGCGACATCACGATCCTGCAGGACGAGAGTCGGCTGCATGCGATCCTCAAGGGCGGCACGTTCGTGAAGCCTCTTCCGACCTGAAGCCGAAATCGGAGACGAGATGGAAAAGCTGATCTATTGCCTCTGGCGTTCCGACGAAGACTCCCGCGAAGCGTTCGGGCGGAGGCTTCGCACCGAGCTCGCCGACGAGCTCGAGGTGCTGGGTGCCGCGCGCCTGCGGGTTTTCGTTGCCGATACGGAGGTCGATGCCGGGGCAAAGCTGCGCCTCTCTTCTCTGGAAGCGCACAAGGAAGGGTTCGTCAGCTTCTGGCTGGAGGTCTCGCAGGATCGACAGCCACTCGAAGAAAGGATCGCGGCCGCGGCGGGACGAATCGCTGGCTACCTGGTCGTGGAATCAAGGCCCCTGCTCGCCGAGCGGGGCGAGGGGCGGGGCGCGCGCTCGCCGGGTTGGGTGCAAGTGACGGGTATCGCCCCGAAGGCCGGTATCTCGTACGACCAGTTCCTCAGTCATTGGTACGGCGTTCATCGTCAGATCGCGGTCGATACGCAGAGCAGCACTGGCTACGTGCGCAACGAGATCGTCCGCGCGTTGACGGACGACGCCCCGGGGTGGTGCGCAATCGTCGAAGAGACGTTCCCGGTTGGCGCTCTCGACGACCCGCGGATCTTCTACGATGCGCAGGGATCCGAATCGCGCTTCAAGGATAACGCCGGCAAGATGTTCGAGAGTGTCCAAGAGTTTCTGGACCTGACGAAGGTCGATGCGCACCCGATGAGCGAGTACGTCTTCGGTGGCGACAGGTGAAAACGTTCCGCTTTCCCGTCGAGGCAGGCCAGATTCTACAGTTCGCGCGCGCCATCGGAGACCCGAATCCGGCATACGTCGACCCGGAGTCCGACGCGGCGACGAACGCGGGCGGTGTGCTGGCGCCGCCCACGTTCACCCAGGCGGCTGACCACTACGAGCCGGGCTACATTCGGCGGCCCGAGCCCGGGACGCCCTGGTTCGGTTCGGGGAGGGAGCCGATCAGCGCAACGCAGGGGGCGTTCAACGCCGAAGGTGGGTCGGGTTTTCATGCGGAGCAGAGCTTCGAGTATCATCGGCCCGTTCGTCCCGGGCAGGTGCTCACCGTCGATGTGAAGGCCGGCAGGACGTGGCAGAAGGATGGGCGCCGCGGGGGGAAGCTGACGTTCTCCGAGATCGTTCAGGAGTTCCGCGACGAGGCGGGCGCGCTGGTCGTGACGGCGACGTTCGTCGGCGTTACGACCGAACGGCGGGTGGGTTGATGGCCCTGCGCGCATCGGACCTGATCGTAGGGCAGGTCTTCGAGCAGGTCGTCGTCGACGACCTGAAGCGCACGCAGCTCGTGATGTACGCGGGTGCTTCGGGAGACTTCCATCCCTTCCACAGCGACGAGGTATTCGCGCAGGCTGCCGGCTCGCCCGCGGGGGTGTTCGGCCATGGCATGTTCACGATGGCGGTTACGGGCCGCGTGCTGACCGATGCGGTCGGAGACGGCCGCCTCGTGAGCTACACGGCGCGATTCGTCGGCCAGGTGTGGCCTGGCGACACTCTGATCGCTCGCGCCACGGTCGTCGCTGTGCACCGCCGGGCCCCCGATGCACTCGTGGATCTCGAGATTCAGACCGTCAATCGGGCGGGGGATCTGGTGCTCGCGGGCAGCGCGGTCGCGCGTGCCGATTGACCCAGCTCCTCGCTTCAGAGAAGCTCGGCAGAATCGATGGGCGAGCGTCTGATAAGGGTCTGCGTCACCGTCGCCCTCGTGTTGGGGCTCGCGACCGCTGCGCATGCCGTTGGTGGCTTCAAGACGGGCGAGGACCTCATGCGGCAGTTCAACATGGGCGATGAGGGGCGGGCGGAGCAGGCCGCGTACATCGTGGGTGTCCTCGATGGCGAGAAGATCGTAGCGACGGTGGCCAAGTTCAAGTCGCCGATCTGCCTACCCAACGGCGTCCCGACCGGGCACCTGAGCCTCGTCGTACACGAGTGGCTCGAGGAGCACCCCGACCGCCTCCGGCAGCAGGCGGCCAACCTCGTTCTCACCGCGGTGAAGGAAGCCTTTCCCTGCCGAAGCTAGGCGCCGATGGGGGCTGGGGAGAGTCTGGGCGTGGGTGGCCAAGCCTCCGAGGGCCTTCGATGCTTCTACCTCTGGTCTGCGCCTCGGATTGCGATTCTTCTCCTCCGTCGAGTACCTCATAGAGGATGGATTCTGCGTTTGAGGCGGCCGACCTCTCCACCCTCCTTGCCCTCGAGCACGACGGCGCCGACCACTTCGTGGCTGCGGCAGCCGCTTATCCGTGGGGCCGGGTTTACGGAGGGCTGGTCGTTGCACAGGGGTTGGCGGCTGCGGCGCGAACCGTCGACGAAAAGTACAGCGTTCATTCTCTTCATGCCTACTTCATCCGCGGTGGGAGCTCCGAGGAGAAGATCCGCTACGAGGTGGACCGGATTCGCGATGGGCGCTCGTTCTGCACGCGCCGAGCGGTGGCTCGTCAGTCCTCGGGCGCCATCCTGAATCTGTCGGCTTCGTTCCATGTCGCCGAGCACGAGGCGGCCGACGTCCAGAGTGTCGCGTTCCCCGAGGGGACACCGGATCCCGATTCTCTCCCCGCTGCGCCGGATACTTGGAGTCGGGTGCTCGAGAACAAGCCCGTGCGGATGGAGAGCTGGGGCGGTCGGGCTCGGAACTGGATCCGGGTGCGCGAGACGCTCGGTGACGATCCTACGGTGCACGCTGCGGGGTTGGCGTATGCGTCGGACGACGTTCTGATCGATGCGGCAGCCCGCTGTCACCCGAAGTGTCCTGCGCCCGATGACGAGGGCAATCACCACCACGACGTCTTCATGGCGGCCAGTCTCGACCACGCGATTTGGTTCCATCGCCCGTTCCGTGCCGACCAATGGCTCCTGCACGACGTGCGGGCGCAGGGAATTCGGGGCGGGCGCGGGCTTTCGATGGCAGAGCTTTTCGACCGTGAAGGACGGCACACGGCAACGGTCACGCAGGAGTGCCTCCTGCGCGAGATCCGATCCTAGCGTTCATGCGGCGTGGCGACCGTCCCGGGAGCGTTGCCGAAGATTTCTGCGGACCCTGGCGACGTCGAGACCGGCTTCCTCCATCAGATCGCGGGCCTCGAGTCCTCCGCTGACGGCGTCGTCGCTCAGAAGCCACCGTCGGGCTTCCCAGCCGTAGCGGCCGCCCTGGCGGACGTCGTCGAACGCCCGCAGGAGCACCGCCAGACGAAGTCGGCGACCAGGTAGGTGGTGGCCGTCGGGCACCCGGCGTAGCTGCTCGATGAAGTTCGGGGTCTCGTTCGTTGACGTGTTCATCGTCTCTCCTGTCGTTCGCAGGAAAGAGTGATTGCACGCGAGGTGCCAGGTGATGGGGGGCTCGAGAGGGTCTTGTAAGCACCTGATTCTTCTGAGAATTTGGCAACTGTTCCGAGCATCGTGGGCGCGCTGACCGCAAGCCGCACGTAGCGGGCCGCAAACTAGTTTTGGCGCTCGGGGCCAACCAGACCGTACAGCATCGCAGGGTTGGACTGCCAAACCGCGCGAAACGAGGAGCTCCGAAAAATGACTCTCGCAAGCTTGCTCGTCGCCAATCGCGGCGAGATCGCCATTCGGGTGTGCCGTGCTGCTGCGGACCTCGGAATCCACACTGTCGCCGTGTATTCCGAGGACGACGACCGGTGCCTGCACCGTCTGCGTGCCGACGAGGCCCGCCCACTGCGTCGTTCGGGCCCCGCGGCGTATCTCGAAGGGGCCGAGCTCGTGCGCATCGCCCAGGAAGCCGGCTGTGACGCCGTCCATCCTGGGTATGGCTTTCTGGCCGAGAGCGGCGATTTTGCTCGGCAATGCGCGGACGGGGGGCTTCGGTTCGTCGGTCCTCGACCCGAGACGCTCGATCTGTTCGGCGACAAGGCGCGGGCGCGTGCGCTGGCCGAAGCGCTTGGGGTTTCGCTTCTGCCGGGCACGGCGGGGCCGGCCACGTTGGCCGATGTCGAGGCGTTCTTCGCCAGCCAGGGCGGTGCACCGATCCTCATCAAGGCGGTTGGCGGCGGCGGCGGTCGGGGCATGCGCGTCGTTCGCGACGCCGGCGAGCTCGCATCGTCCTTCGAGCGCTGTCGCTCGGAAGCCGACGCCGCGTTCGGCAACGGCGACCTCTACGTCGAGCGATGCCTGTATCCGGCGCGTCACATCGAGATCCAGGTGATCGGAGATTCGTCCGGAGCGGTCGCGGCGCTCGGAGATCGCGAGTGCACACTTCAGAGGCGTCATCAGAAGATCGTCGAGATCGCGCCTAGTATCGACCTGCCCCCTTCGGTGCGGGATCGGCTGGTGCTGTCGGCCCTGAGCCTGGCCGAAGAATCCCGCTTCGAGAGCCTCGGCACGTTCGAGTTCCTCGTTGGCACAGACATGACGCGGCCCGAGATTGCCTTCATCGAGGCGAATGCACGGCTACAGGTCGAGCACACGGTCACCGAGGAGGTGACGGGCATCGACCTCGTTCGGGCTCAGCTCGAAGTGGCAGCCGGGCGCACGCTTCGTGAGCTCGGGCTCGAATCCGGTACGGCCCCGGCGCCTCGCGGCTACGCAATTCAGGTGCGGATCAACATGGAGACGATGACTCCTGACGGTGGGGCCCGTCCGGGGGGCGGCACGCTCAGCGCATTCGAGGTGCCGTCGGGGCCCGGCATCCGCGTCGACACGTTCGGGTACGGTGGGTACGTGACGAGCCCGCGGTTCGACTCCTTGCTCGCAAAGCTCGTCGTCTCCGAGCCGACGCCGGACTTCTCGGCGGCACTCTCTCGTACCCGCCGCGCGTTGGGCGAACTGCGAATCGAGGGTGTGCCGACCAACGCGGCTTTTCTCGGCGCGTTGCTCGCGCATGCGGACGTCGAGGCGAATCGCGTTCATACTCGCTTCGTGGAAGAGCATGCCGCCGAGCTGATCGACGCGACCGGCGCGTCCCCCGGGGCGCCGTTCGACGGCGATGAAGTTGGCGCCGCCCTTGCGGGGGCCCGGGTCGATGCCGCCGACCCGCTCGCGGTTCTTCGGCACGGAAAGGGGGAGGGCGACGCGCCGGCCGCGGGCGCCCCGGCACCGCGCTCGACGGTCGCCGAGATGGTGGTACCCGACGGAACCCTCGCCGTGCGTGCGCCCCTGCAGGGAACGATCCTCGGAATCCAGGTGACGGAAGGCGACGAAGTTTACGAGGGTCAGGCGCTTGTCGTGATGGAAGCGATGAAGATGGAGCACGTCGTGGCGGCGCCGATCGGGGGAGTCGTCCGCCAGCTCGGCGTTGCCGTGGGCGACGCGGTGTTCGACGGCCACGGCCTCCTCTTCATCGAGGAGAGCGTCGTCGAAGTTCGGCGGAGCGAGGAGCGCTCCGCCGTCGACCTCGACCACGTACGTCCAGATCTGGCCGAAGTGCGTGAGCGACACGCCTTCGGGCACGACGAGCGTCGCCCGTCGGCGGTCGCGCGCCGGCGCAAGACCGGCCAACGCACGGCCCGGGAGAACGTCGACGACCTCTGCGACGCTGGCAGCTTCGTCGAGTATGGACCGCTCGTGATTGCGGCGCAGCGCAGACGGCGCTCGGTCGACGACCTGATCGAGAAGACGCCGGCGGACGGTTTGGTGGCCGGTATCGGCACTGTGAACGGTGGGTCGTTCGGTTCCGATGCCGGCCGCTGCATGGTTCTCTCCTACGACTACACGGTGCTTGCCGGCACGCAGGGCCTGCAGAATCACCGCAAGAAGGACCGCATGTTCGAGATCGCCGAGAAGTGGCGGCTCCCGGTGGTCTTCTTGACGGAGGGGGGCGGCGGACGTCCCGGCGACACCGATGGTGCTGGGGTGGCCGGACTCGACTGCCTGGCGTTCGCCTACTTCGCCGGGTTGTCGGGCCTCGTGCCACTCGTCGGAATCAACTCCGGACGGTGCTTTGCGGGCAATGCGGCTCTGCTCGGCTGTTGCGACGTCGTGATCGCGACCGAGAACTCGAATATCGGGATGGGTGGGCCGGCGATGATCGAAGGAGGTGGGCTCGGCGTATTCCGCCCCGAAGATGTGGGGCCGATGGACGTCCAGGTCCCGAGCGGTGTCGTGGACATTGCGGTGGCGGACGAGGCCGAGGCCGTTCAGGTCGCGAAGAAGTACCTGTCCTACTTCCAGGGCGCGGTGTCGGATTGGTCGTGCGACGATCAGCGGAGGTTGCGCGGCATCATTCCGGAGAACCGTCGCCGGATCTACGACGTGCGCGAGGTTCTGGAGATCCTTGCCGACGACGATTCCGTGCTCGAGCTACGACGGTCGTTCGGGTTGGGGATGGTGACGGCGCTTGCGCGTATCGAGGGGCGGCCGGTCGGAGTCGTCGCGAACAACCCGACGCACCTCGCGGGCGCGATCGACAGCGACGGCGCCGACAAGGCGGCGCGCTTCATGCAGCTCTGCGATGCCTTCGACATCCCCATTCTGTTCTTGTGCGACACGCCCGGAATCATGGTGGGGCCTGAGGTGGAGAAGACCGCGCTGGTGCGCCATGCGGCGCGCATGTTCGTGACCGGCGCGGGAGTGAGCGTGCCCTTTTTTACCATCGTACTTCGGAAGGGCTACGGACTGGGCGCCCAGGCCATGGCCGGGGGGAGCTTCAAGGCGGGCATGTTCACCGTGGCGTGGCCCACCGGGGAGTTCGGCGGCATGGGCCTCGAGGGCGCCGTGAAGCTGGGGTTTCGCAAGGAACTCGAAGCGATCGACGATGGTGAGGAGCGACGGAAGACCTTCGAGGCCATGGTCGACCGCATGTATGAGCACGGCAAGGCCGTGAACATGGCTTCGGCCTTCGAGATCGACGAGGTGATCGACCCAGTCGATTCGCGTCACTGGATTGTGACGGCACTTCGGTCGGTCCCGCCTCCTGCGCCGCGTACGGGCAAGAAGCGCTACGTCGACACCTGGTAGGGGAAGAGTAGAGCCCCGCACGGACCCGAGGGCCCGTGCGGGGTCTACCGCTCCCTAGGGCACCTTACGGTGCCGGGCTGAGGTCGGCGAAGAGCGACAGGAACTCGCCGTTCTTCGAGACTTCGACACCGGAAAGCTCCAGCCCGAGGAACTCAGGCAGAGGGAAGCTCGCCAGCGACGAGGCCAAGTCGGGCAGAAGGACGCTCACGAGCGGCGGCAGGATCGTGGTTTCGAGCGCGACTTCGTCGACTCCGAGTGGGTTGTTGATGATTGCCACCGTGATGCCGCCGGCCAGAGGCGGCGAGAGCACGATGCCGAGACCGCCCGGGGCGAACTCCAGATCCATGCCGATCCGCGCGTCGAACGCGCCCTGGAGCACGATTTCTTCGCTGCCGTCGTCTTGGACGATGTTCGCGAGAACCTGAGCGATCTTGAGCTCGGTCAGCTCACCCGACGGGCCGTTGCCTGCGACGACCGGTGCCACGGTAGGCAGGATGTCGATGCGGAACGGCGTCGTCGGCGGGAAGATCCCGAACTGCGGGATCAGCAGCGCGAGGGTGCTGGCGGTCAGAGGGGTCGGGCCGCCGCCGAGATCGAGCTCGCTGATGCTCGAGACCAGCAGGCCGCACTCGACCTGAGCCTTGAGGAGCTGATTGAAGCCCTCGGACGAGATACACAGCCCGAGCTCATACGGAACGCCCCCAACCGGCGTGTTGGCGCCGAACGTCGGGAACGTCTGATTGACCGCCAGAGAGGCCGCGAGATCCGGCGCGCCTGGAGGCGGCAAGCACTCCCCCGGGCCCGTGCCGACCTGCGTCGTGAACGACGAGTCGGTGCCCAGAGTGATTCCGGAGTGGTTCTCGAGCACCGCGAACAGCGGGGTGTCGAGCATGACGCCCAACCCGGAACCGATCGGTCCGGAGATCGAGATATCGGCGAGTGCCGTCTCGATCGCGTCACCGATCGGGCCGTCCTGTGGGCCGGCGCCGTCCGGATCGTTCAGGAAGCCTTCCATCGCGCTGAGCGTTAGCGACTGAATGTCGGGCAGGAACAGGGCGATGATGTCGCCGATGATCGGCGCGTCACAGAGGCCCGACGTAAACGTGTGGTTGAAGCCACTGAAGGAGACCGCCAAGTTGCCGGACTGGTTGACGTCGATCATGCCCGGATCGCCGGCGTCCGGGCTCAGGCTGTAGTCCGCGTCGAACGTGGCGCTGTTGGCCGTGATGCGAATTCCGCAGGTCGGAACGACGCCCGATCCGCTGAGTTGCACGTTGACCTGGATGTTCGTCACGGTGACGATGCCCTCGACCACGTTGATCTTCGAGTCCATTGCGATCCCGAAGCCGGCGATGGACGGGGGTGGGTTCGACACGCTGACCGACCCGCTTCCCAGACAGCCCAGGAAGGAGTCGACGAAGCATGTGTTGCCGATGAGTTGCGTCCCGACGGGGATCAACGTGGCCAGATCGAGGCCGCCGCCCGCCAAGGCGGCAACGAGCGGCTCCGCCTCATCGAGGCCGCTATCGTTCAGCCGCAGGGCGACGCTCTCATCAGAGAGGGCGCCGTCGGCAACCGACGGTCCGAAAATCGCCACCACCCGGTCGTGCGCGTTGCCCCCGAATGTCGTGTCGGTGACGGTTGCGCGGATCGGCGTGAAGATGCCCGGCTGATCGAGCGTGACCGTCGTCGAGAAGGCGCCACCTGGGCCGACCGAGACCGGAGCGCCGTTGATCGTGAGCGCTGCTTGCGCGGGCGCTAGGAAGTTCACCACGCCCGTCACGTTGGAGGTCGCCGACTGCGTGAACGAGCCGTGCGTCGGGGTATTGATTACCACCGAGAAGAGGTTGCAGACACTGGGCTGACCCGAGCAGGCCCACTGCGATTCCACCCCGCAGGAGGCGTCACAGCCGTCGCCCGGCGCCGACCCGAGGTCGTCACAGGTTTCGGGAGCGATCACGAGGCCGTCACCGCAGACCGGTGCACACACGCTCGGCTGACTGCCGCACGAGTAGCCGGTCTCCGTCTGACACGAGGCGCTGCAGCCATCGCCCGGCGCAGTGCCGGAGTCGTCGCAGGTCTCGCCAGAGACGATCAGGCCGTCGCCGCAAATCGGCGAGCAGCTGGTCGGGGCGCCGGCGCAGTTGAAGCCGGCTTCGAGTTGACAGGCGCTGTTGCAGCCATCACCCGACGAGGTTCCTCCGTCGTCGCAAGCCTCGCCGCCGACGACCTGGCCGTCCCCGCAGACTTCGCCGCAGAGGCTCGGCGCACCTGCGCAGGCATAGCCGTTCTCGATCGCACAAGCGCCGTCGCAGCCGTCACCCGGCGTCGTGCCGGCATCGTCGCAGGCTTCGCCGCTGACGATCTGGCCGTCGCCGCAGATGTTCGTACACGTGGTAGGTTCGCCCGAGCAGTTGAAGCCCGACTCGAGCTGGCAGCTCCCATCGCAGCCATCCCCGGGATTCGTGGCGCCGTCGTCACAGGTCTCGCCCGAGACGATCTGGCCATCCCCACAGATGTTCGTGCACGTCGTGGGCTCGCCGGCGCAGTTGAAGCCCGCCTCGAGCTGACAGACCGAGTCACACCCGTCGCCCGAGGCGGTTCCGCCGTCGTCGCAGGTCTCTGCGCCGACGATCTGACCGTCGCCACAGATCTCCGAGCAGGTGCTCGGAGCGCCGGAGCAGCTGTAGCCCGACTCGATCTGGCACGTCGCCGAGCAGCCGTCGCCGGCCGATGTTCCGCCGTCGTCGCAGGTCTCGGCCCCGACGATCAGGCTGTCCCCGCAGATCTCGCCGCAGGTGCTGGGCTCGCCGGCACACGAGTACCCGGTTTCGATTTGACAGGTGGCGTCGCAGCCGTCGCCGTCGGCGCGGTTGCCGTCGTCGCAGGTCTCGCCATCGAGGATCGTGCTGTCGCCACAGATGTTCGGGGTGGCGCAGCTGAAGTTCGCGGTGTCGTCGTCGTAGAGGTCGCAGTCGGTGAGCAGCGCGTCCACCTCGACGGCGAAGTTACAAACGCGGCAGCGCGCCGCTTGGTCGATGCAGTCGACCAGTTCGCCGTCGACTGTAGTCCCGCAACCGGGGAACGCCGTGTCGAGGGCCACGCCCTTGCCAGTGCACCGACCGGACACGTGCGCGGCGGGCTTGGTGATGCAGTTCGCGGTGATCTTGCCCCGCGGCTCGGTCTGATCTGGCGATTGGAGGCAGAGCAGCTCGATGTCGGTCTCGTCGTTGATCTGGCCGAACTTGACTCCGTCTTTCACGCAGCTCCGGAATGTCTTGAGTCGCGTGTCCTCGCACTTGTGCAGGTCCTTCAGGATCGTGGTCTGACACTTCGACTCGATCGAGTCGGTGGCGATCGCGGAGTCGATCGGGGTCGGCCCGAAGACGTCCTGCAGCAGGTCGAACGACGTTGCGATCGCGATCGAGGTTTGGCTCGTGGTGCTGAAGGGGCCGAATGACGGCGGGGTGTCGTCGCACGTCTTGTTCGCTTTGGCCTCCACCTTGGCGACGTTCAGCGAGACCTTGGGCGGTAGGCCCTCGATCATGCAGTCGTCCAACGTTCCGGGGAGAAGGCCCTTCGAGAAGAAGCGAACACAACTCTGGATCGCCTTGTTCTGGACGAGCGCGATCTTGCGACCGCCCTTGTTGATCTCGTCGATGCACTTTCGCTCGTCGGTCGAGACCAGTGCGAAGGCGGGACTCGCGGCGAGCACGAGGAGCGAGGTGACCAGAATGCAGAGACGTGAAGAAGAGTTCAGGTAGCCCACGCGGGTGCCCCTTTCAGGTTCTAGGGAGCCGATGCTCCGCCTTAAATGGTGATGTGCGCATGCCCTTGCTGCCCTATCAGCCGGACCGCAGTCAAGTCCATTGGTATTCCGCGGGTTTACACTTCTTTAGCGGATCGGAAAGCCGGGCCCGGCGGCGATCAGAATAGGTGGCCCGCCACCACCGGCAGACTGCTCGAAAGCCCGCCATCCGCGGCGATGGCCTGGCCGTTTACGTAGCTGGCCTCGTCGCTCGCGAGGAAGAGGGCGAGGTTCGCGATCTCCGAGGGGGCGCCGTAGCGTTGAAGAGGGTTCAGCTGCCCAATCTTGTTCTCTTTGCCCGCGGCCCGGGCGAATTCGAAGATCGGCGCCGTCATTCCGGTCTCGATCAGCCCGGGGCAGATCGCATTTACGCGCACCCCGGTCCCCTTGAGCTGGTTGGCCGCCGTCTGAACGAGGTTCACCACACCGGCCTTGCTGGCAGAGTACGGGGTCGGACCGGCGCCCGACCGCAGCCCCGCGACCGACGCAGTGCACAGGATCGAACCGCGGCCCGTCTCCCTCATCACGCGCGCCGCGTGTTTGATCGCGAGGAACGGGCCGATCAAGTTCACGCGCAGGACATTCTCCCAGTCCTCGGCCGTGAGGTCGAACAAGGGTGCCGGTCGTCCTGGGACTCCTGCGTTCGCGTATACGACCTCGAGGCCGCCCAGGTCTTTGACCGCGCGGTCGACCAGTCCCTCGACCACCGCCTCGTCCCCCACGTCGGCGGCGGCACTCTCTGCTCGCCCGCCGGCCGCCCGGATCGCTCCGACGGTCTCGTCGACGGCCTCCGCGGCCAGGTCGACCGCAAGGACCACGGCGCCTTCTTCGGCGAAGCGCGATGCCGTCGCTCTGCCGATGCCACTGCCCGCACCCGTGACGATCGCGCGCTTTCCGTCTAGTCGGCCCATGGTCGCTTCCTCGTATCTCGGTGATGGCCCCAGGCTAGGGACATCGGAGGGGATATCGGAGCGAAGTGGGCTTCGCATCCAGGCGCCCCAGGGCCCACGAGCAGGTGAGAAGCTCAGAGCGCTTGGGTTTGGGTCGTCCACCTCACGATGTGGTCCTCTGTGACTAGGCCGAGAAGCTGTCCGCCGTCGTCCACGACGGGAAGGAAGTCGAGCTGGTTCTCCACCATTCGTTTGCCGGCATCGAGGACCGGCTCGTCGGGGCTCGCCGTCGTGAGCTTGCCGTCGACGGCGCGGCCGACTGCGAACCGGCCGAGCATGCGAGCGCGGTCTTGCGCGTTCAGTTTGGCAGGGACCTGTGGCGTGGCAAACAAGAGGTCGCGCTGGGTGAGCACGCCGATGAGGCGCGCGTTGCGATCGACGACCGGCAGGTGGTTCAATCGACGCATGCGCATCAACTCGTGTGCGCGTTGCAGCGAGTCGTCGACGCCGACGGTCGCGACGTTCCGGCTCATCAGGTCGGCGACCGTCGGCCCGCGCGCCAGGCGCGAGGCCGCTTGAAGGGCCTCCGACTTGCTCCAAAGCGCCTTTCGCGTGTCGTAGAGTGCGGCGTCGAGGGCGTTACCGATGTTCTCGACGTCGGGCACCAATGCTGGGTCGACCACGGCGCAGATCGAGATCCGGTCGGCATAGCTCGCCACGGCGAACGCGAGCCCTACGTCAAGGAAGAGCGGCGCGATCGCATGGATCTCGGTGATCCGCTTGCCACACACGTGCAGAGTCTGCTTCGGGCCCGGCACGTTCGTGCACAGGGTGTTCACCATCGACATGTCCGAGGCGGCGCTCAGGACCGAGGCCTCGGTGAAGGAGGGCAGGGCGCCGGCAACGGCGAGCATCATCGTGGTTGCGCGCGACTGTTTGCGCTCCTTGAGGTTGCGCATCTCGTCGCGAATGCGGTTGAGCCGTTCCACCGGGTCGGCAACATCGATCGGTAGGCGCGGAAACATTGCGGTGACCTGGTTGCCCAGGGCTGCTCCGTCGCCCTTCGCCCGGAGGCTGGTCGGGACGATGCACCGAACTGTGCCGTGGTCGGAGGCGTGCCCGCTTTGGAGGGAGTAGGTGCGCAGGGCTCCGGCCACGATGGCCAGGACGGCGTCGTTGATCGTGCCGTCGACCGCGACTTTCAGCGAGGTGAACTCCTCCATCGGGTACGAGCGCCACAGGAGCTGGCGCCCCTGGCCCAGCCTGCCGTTCCAAGGCATCCTCGCCGGGGGCTCTTCGAGGAACGAAGCGATCGTTCCCGCCGCTTCGGCGAAGTCGCGGATGCCGCGCGTCGCGATTCCTCGCGGATCGGCGAGTACGTCGGAGAGAAGCCCGACCAAGCCATGGTCCGGCTTGCGCGCGAGTGCAGGTGCGGGGGGCGTGGTTACGTCGAGCGCCGCCGACTGGGCCGGGGTACGTTCTTGGGTGGCTTCGGGCAGGCTGTCGGCAATCGTCTCGAGAACGTGGAACCCGCTGATCCCGTCATTCATGCAGTGGTGAACCTTGAACAGCAGCGCCGCGCGCCCGTGTTCGAGTCCTTCGACGAGATGGACCTCCCAGAGCGGACGATCGGACGGCAATGCCGTCGTGACGAGCGTCTCCAGAACGTGGCTGAGCTTCTGTCGGTCGCCCGGGCGAGGCAGGGCCACGTGGCGTACATGGCGGCGAATGTCGTACTCGGCGTCCTCGCGCCAGACGGGCCAGCCTAGATCGAAACGCGCGCGGACCGGCACTTGGCGGAAGCGTGGGAACTCCGCGAGACGCTCGTCGAGCGTCTCGACGAGCGTCTCGAATCCGGGCGACGTGTCGAGCATGGCGACGCAGCCGATCTGGAAGTTCTGGTGAGGTTTCTCCAAAAAGAGGAAGCCGGCGTCGAGTGCGCTCAGCTTCTCGTCGCTCGGCTCGTCTTGGGCGGTCGCCGGTTCGACGACGTCTGCGACCCACGAAAAAGGGACCTCTTCCCTGCTTTGCGTCCGCGCACCGCCCGAGTCGCTCTCGGACGTTTCCTGCATCACTCCGCGTCCAACGACGTCCCAGCCGCCCCGCGAACGATCCACCGTCTTCATCCCACACACCCCACACCGCTGCGGGAGCCCGCCGATACCCCCCACGTGGTATCCTGCCGCTCCCAGCTTCAGACGCGGGGACAATACCAGGCTTCGGTCGCGGCTTCCACGTGGAGGGACCGAATATCTACTTCCATGGACGCTTTGTGGGAGGCGCTGGCACGCGGCGGGCCTGCTCGCCGGCCGAAGGGCCGTTTTGCAAGGGCCGTGCCGTTCGCGCCTGAGCACCACTCGTGGTCAGCCGGTGAAGATCGGGGTGCTCGCGAGCAGCCACTGGCTCTCGAGCCCCTCGTCGCGGTGGACGTGTGCGGCCTGGTACTCCTCGGAGCCGATCATGTCGAGAAACGCTTGGCGGTTCGGGTATTGGACCAAGGCGATCGAATCGAAGGTTTCATCGAAGTCGCCGATGACCGTGGAGTCGAAGCTGCCCATGTAGAGCGGCCTCGCGCCGATTTTCTGCAGGATCTCGAGCACCATCTCGCCGTACTTCTGATAGGCGGCCTCGCCTTCGCCCTTCACGTATCGCAGGACGTTCACCATGACGACCGGGCCGCGTCGCCTGGGTGGTCTGCGAACGCGGCAAGCTGGGCCTGTGTGGGCATCTGGGTCTCTCCCGTGCCGCGCGCAGGCGCGGAGTCGATGCGGCGTATCGGTGGGCGGATCTGGCACACCGCCGTCGGGTCAACGTGACACGGTAGCGCAGGGCTTTGCTGGCAACGCCAAGAGAAGAGAAACGAATGTCACACGTACCGTCGTGCGGACGCGCGACGTGGATGGGTGGTGCCCATCCGGTAGCGGCGTTCAGACTTCTTCGATGAAGATGATCTCCGGCGGGCCTGCCATGACGGCGCCGAACGCCTTGCCGTGCTGGCCGAGGTTTTCGCCGTGCGTCGCGAAGGCCGCGTCGTCGGCGTACTTCTCGTAGAACACGAACATCGTCGGGTCGTCTTTGCGCTGGTGCGCGACGTAGGCGAGCGTGCCCGCTTCCGCCGCGAGAGTGTCCGTCGCGAGCTTCGCAAAGAAGGTCTTCGCCTCGTCGACCTTGTCTTCTTTTACTCGGATGTTGGCAATGATGCTCGGCATGATGGGTTCCTTTCTGGGTTGCGGGTCAGTTGATCTTTGCGAGCACGTCGTCGCCAAGGCGGGCGATGCCCTCCAGAGGCTTTTCTCCGAGTGCTTGCAGCGGAATGATGAGTCGGCTGACGCCGAGGTCGCGGTAGCGCGGAAGCGCCTCTGCGGGCGGTTCCATCGCCGGTATGTACATCGTGGAGATCTCGATCGTGGACCGGTCGCGGCCCTCCGCGGCGCACGCCTCGTCGAGCGCGGGCAGCATGCCCTCGACCTGGTCTGCCGTCATGGCCGGGGCGTACCAGCCTTGTCCGTAGCGAGCGACGCGCTTGAGCGCGTTCTTCTTCGAGCCGCCGATCACGAGCGGGAGCGGATCCTGGATCGGGAGGGGGTAGCTCTTGAAGCCCGTCCAGTGGACGAAATCGCTTTGGTGTTCGACGGTGTCGCCGGACCATACTTTGCGCATGGCGTCGACGTAGTCGGCGAAACGGGCACCTCGCCGTTCAAAGGGGACGCCGAGTGCGTCGAACTCTTCCTTGAGCCAGCCGATCCCGATGCCCAGCATGAACCGCCCCTTCGATACGAAGTCGAGACTTGCGGCTTGCTTCGCCAGCATTAGTGGGTTCGACTGCGGGAGGATGTTCACGCCGGTGCCGAGCCGGAGCTTCTCGGTGTGCGCGGCGACGGTCGTGAGCGCGATCAACGGATCGACGAAGCCCGTCTCCGGGGTTGCGCCCATCTTGCCGTCGGCGCTGTAGGGATAGGCCGATTGGTAGTCGACCGGGACGATCGCGTGCTCGAACGTCCACAGAGACTCGAGCCCGACTTCTTCGGCGGTCTGCGCCATGTGGACGATCATGTCGACGCTGCTCACGCCGACGTTGCAGGGAATGAGGCCGATCTTCATTCTACTCTCCTCAGGACGCCCAGGGGGCGAGTTGAACTGCGCGCTCGCGATGTTCCGACGGTGAGCCGAGGAAGGCACGGTCGAACATGGCGCGCTTGAACCAGATCTGCACGTCGCATTCCCAGGTGAAGCCAATGCCGCCGTGCGCCTCGACGCTGTCGCGACCGATTTGCATGTATCGGTCGGTGATGTGCGCCTTGGCGATCGCCGAGATGCGCTCGGCCTCGTGGGGTACGTGATCCTGGGCGTATGCGGCGAACCAGTACAGGCCGCGGTTCGGTTCGACATCGACGGCCATGTTTGCAAGCTGATGCTTCAGGCCTTGGAAGCTGCCGATCGTCACCCCGAACTGTTCGCGGGTCTTCGCGTACTCGACGCACATGTCGAGCAGGCGCTGGGAGCCGCCGAGTGCATCGGCTGCGAGAAGCGACAGGCCGACGTCGCGCACTGCCGTCGATGTCGCTGCCCCCAAGGGAAGGATCTCACGCGCCGTGTCCTCGAACTGCACGTGATGGACGCGGCGCGTGAGGTCGGCGCAGTCGACCGCGTCGACCGCGAGTCCGGCGGCGCCCTTCTCGACGACGCCGAGCTGTCCGCCGCGCAGGCCGACGACGATCAGGTCGGCGATGTCTGCCGAGGGCACGAATTCCTTTGTGCCGGTGAGGGGGCCTTCTCCGCTGAGCACCCACTGCTCGGGGTCCCACGCGCTGCCCGTCTCGGCGAAGGCGATCGTCCCGATCCGCTCTCCCGTCGCGAGGCCGGGAAGCCACCGCTTCTTCTGTTCCTCGTTGCCGCCGAGCGAGATCGCGTGCGCGGCGAGGACGTGGCCCAGATACGGCCCCGGTGTCGCGTGGTAGCCCAGGGTTTCGGCGACGACGGCGAGGTCGAGGACCTCGAGCCCTGCGCCGCCGTGCTCGACGGGGATGGCGAGGCCCGGGACGCCCAAGTCCGACAGGGCCTTCCAAAGGGCCGCGTTGTGCTCTTCGGACTCGAGTCGCTTTTGGATTTCGGTCACCGGGCACTGCTTCTCGGCCAGCTGTCCGACGGTCTCCTGCAGCATTCGCTGCTCGTCGGTGAGATCGAAATTCACTTTGAACTCCTCGTTGCGGCGGCGTCGCGCGGAAGGCCCAGCCCGCGCTCCGCGATCACGTTGCGTTGAATGTTCGCCGTGCCGCCCGCCACCGCGATGCCGAGGGAGTACATGTAGGCGCCGATCCAACTCTGGCTGTCCCTCGCCGGCGTTCCTAGATGGGCACTGCCCGCCGACAGCATGCCGTCCGCGCCGATCAAGTCCATCGAGAGCCGCGACACGTCATGCTGAATGTTGGTCGAGAAGAGCTTCATCATCAGCTGGAGGCTGCCCACGGACTCGCCTTTCGCGTCCTTGGTGAGCTGGCGGAACCCGGAGTACTTGTGTGCCTGCACGTACCCCTCGATCTGTGCGAGTCGCTGGCGCACCGCGGGATCTTCGATCGCCGGGCGGCCGTTTCGAGTCGTCTTCTTCGCGAGTCGCGCAAGAGCGTTGAGGGACTCTTCCGTACGACGCGCACCGCCGATCGAGTTGCGCTCGTGCTTCAGCGTGGTGCGCGACACGAGCCAGCCCTCGCCGCGGTCGCCGACGATCCAGTCGCGGGGTGTGCGAACGTCGGTCAGGAAGACCTCATTGAAGTCGGCGGTACCCGTCATCGTGCGCAGGGGGCGTACCTCGACGCCCGGCTGCTTCATGTCGATCAAGAGGTACGAGATGCCCTTGTGCTTGGGTGCATCGGGCTCCGTGCGCACGAGGCAGAACATGTAGTCGGCGAGGTGCGCGCCACTGGTCCAAACCTTCTGCCCGTTGATGACCCACTCGTCGCCGTCGAGATCGCCCTTGGTGCGCAGAGATGCGAGGTCGCTGCCGGAGCCTGGCTCGCTGTACCCCTGACACCAGATCAGCTCCCCGGTGAGCGTGCGGGGGATGAATTTTTCCTTCTGCCACTCGGTGCCGCGTTCGAGAAGGGTCGGGGCAAGCATGGACGGGCCGATGCCCAGGGGTTCTCCCGGAGCGCGGGCGCGACCGAACTCCTCTCGGATGATTTGCGCCTTCAGCGGGTGGGCGTCCTGTTCGGAGCCCCCGTACTGCTTGGGGAAATGACGGTAGAGGTAGCCGGAGTCGATGGCGAGTTGGCGGAACTTCTGTACCGCTCCATCGCCCTCGCGCGGCCAGTTTTCGGCGATGAAGGCCCTGACTTGCTCGCGAAAGCTCTCGAGCTCGCTGTCGTAGGTGAGGTCCACTTGGGTGCTCCTTTGATTCTGTCGTTCAGATCCTTTATGGCATGGTTACTGCCAATATGTGGGGTTCGCAACCGGCGACACTTGCCCCGTGGGTGGTGTCGTTCTGCCGGCGGGAGTGGGAGAGGCGAGCGTGACGCTATCACACAAAACGGATGCGAAAACGGACGGCGAGGAACTCGATGGCCGACGCCGGCGTTCCGCCAAGAGCCGGGAGGCGATCGTCCGCGCAATGTTCGACCTGATCGGTGACGGCGATTTGCGGCCTTCCGCCCAGCGTGTTGCGGATCGCGCCGGGGTCGGAATCCGAACGGTCTTCCGGCACTTCGACGAGATGGATCAGCTGTTCGCCGAGATGAACACCAGGCTTCGGGAAACGCTTGCGCCGCTCTTGGCCGGCGGAATGCCGCAGGGCACGGTTTTGAAGAGGGTACGGGATCTCGTGGGGAGGCGATGCGGTCTCTACGAACGCCTTGGTCCGTACAAGCGTTCGGCGAACCTGCAGCGGTGGAGGTCGCCGTTCTTGCAGAAAGAACATCGAGCGATGGTGCGCGACTTGCGCACCGATCTGGAGCGTTGGTTGCCCGAACTCCAGGGCGTGCCTCCGGCGGTTGCGAATGCCCTCGAGGTCGCGGTGTCGTTCGAGGCGTGGGATCGGCTCCGAACGGATCAGAAGTTGACCAAGAAGGACACGCGCGAAGCGCTGGAGGCCTTGATCGAGGCTCTGGTCGCGAGCGCAGTTCCTCCGCGAGCGTGATGGAGCAGAAGGAGGCGCTGTGAAGAAGATACTGTTCTCGGTCGTGGCGGTGGCGCTCGTCTTGGGCGCGTTGGCGTACGTGTTTCGCCGGCCCCTGACCCGGGTGGTCGTTTCGCGGGTCGTCGCCGGGAACATGGCGTCGACGTTTCTCGAAGACTTGCCCGACGGTCTGCACGTTGGGCTGTGTGGGGCGGGTTCTCCCCTGCCGGATCCGCAGCGGTCCGGGCCGTGCGTCGCCGTCGTTGCCGGGGAGAATCTGTTCGTCGTCGACTCCGGATCGGGGAGCAGTAGGAACTTGGGGCAGATGGGCTTGTCGCAAGGGAAGATCGACGCCATCCTCCTCACCCACTTCCACTCCGACCACATCGACGGTCTCGGCGAGATGTTGATGCAGCGGTGGGTCAACGGTACGCATACGCTCCCGACGCCGTTGTACGGCCCCGACGGAGTGGAGAGGGTCGTTGCCGGCTTCAATCAGGCCTACGCCCAGGATGCGGTCTACCGGACCGCGCATCATGGCGAGGAGACGGCGCCGTCCTCTGGCGCTGGTGCGAGGGCGCAGCCGTTCGGGCTACCCGGCCCCGGGGAAGGCGTGAAGGTCGTAGAAGACGGAGACCTCACGATCACCGCCTTCGCGGTCGACCACGAGCCCATCCGGCCGGCAGTCGGGTATCGCTTCGACTACAAGGGGCGTTCGGTGCTGGTGAGTGGTGACACGAGCAAGTCGGCAAACCTCGCGCAGTTTGCGCAAGGCGTCGACCTGCTCGTGCACGAAGCACTGTCGCCCGAGCTCGTTGGGTTGCTCACGCAGGGGGCGGAGAACGCGCAGCGTCCGAACCTGGTGAAGATCACCAACGACATCCTCGACTACCACACGAGCCCAGTCGAGGTCGCCGAGGTGGCGCGCGAGGCGGGCGCGCAGGAGCTCCTCTTCTATCACGTCGTGCCTCCCCTGATTCTCCCGACGATGGAAGAGATGTTCATGGAGGGTGTCACGCAGACGTACGCGGGACCGGTGACGATTGGGCGAGACGGTACTTTCTTCAGCCTCCCCGCCCGTTCGAGCGAGATCACTCATCGGGAGCTTCTCTGATGTCTCTCGGGCGGCGCATCGCGACCGAGGCCGTGGCTGGGCTTTCGAGTCGCGGGTTGCGGGATTTCCGGCGCCGCACCGCTGAGGTGCGCCGGCGTCTGCGGGGCAAGGCTCACGAGGTGCACTATTTCCACGAGGTGGCGGATCCGTACAGCCACCTCGCGGCGCAGGTGCTTCCGTCTCTCGTGGCCCGATACGACGTGGAGCTCGTGCCGCACCTCGTCGGGGAGGCCGACTCGGTCCCGGAACGGGCGATGTTGGCCGCCTACGCACGCAAGGACGCTGCCGACGTCGCGCCAGCCTATGGGCTCGAATTTCCGCGCGACGCGGGGCCGCCCGACGTGGATCTCACCCGGCGTGCGACGCGTCTGGTGGCAAGTCTGTCCGGTGACACGTTCGTGACGCGGGCTGCGCAGGTGGGCGCCGCTCTTTGGTCGGGTGATCGGGGCCAGCTGGAGAAGCTCTCCCAGGAGATGCCGCGCGCGGAGGAAGACGAGGCGCGCGCCGCCGTCGCCGCCGGTAGTGCTCTACGAAAACGGATGGGACACTACTCGGGCGCAATGTTCGCCTACGGCGGCGAATGGTATTGGGGTGTCGATCGTCTTGGACATCTCGAGCAACGGCTTCGTGAACTCGGCCTCGCGCGGGACTCGTCGGACGTCTCCTACTTGGTGAGTCGCCCAGGCCCGGGCCATTTGCCGGGAGCCGAGCCCGATTCTCCGCCCGTCCTGGAGTACTTTCCGTCGCTTCGCAGCCCCTACACGTATATCTCCATGGAGCGCGTGTACGACCTGCGTCGCCGATATGGCGTCGAGCTGAGGTTGCGCCCTGTCCTGCCGATGGTGATGCGCGGGATGACGGTGCCGTTGGCGAAGCGCATGTACATCATGCTCGATACCAAGCGGGAGGCCGAGGAAGAGGGCCTTCCATTCGGTCGCGTGGCCGACCCGGTTGGCGAGCCGGTGGAACGTGGGTTTGCTCTCTACGGCTTCGCACGTAGCCGAGGGCGCGAGGCCGAGTACTTGCTCTCGTTCGCGCGGGGCGTTTTCGCAGAGGGGATCGACGCGGGTACCGAGGACGGCTTGCGTCGGATTGCCGAGCGAGCGGGCCTCGTGTGGGAAGAGGCGCAGGAGAGCCGCTCCGACGAGAGCTGGCGAGAGGAGCTCGAAGCCAACCGCCAGGCCATGTTCGGGGCGGGGCTTTGGGGCGTGCCGAGCTTTCGGCTTCTCGCGGGCGACGGCCACCCCGAGTTCGCAACGTGGGGCCAGGATCGAATCTGGCTGATCGAGCAAGCGATCCAGAAGCGGCTCGCCTGACGGTCGGGCACGTCTTGATCGAGGGCAAGCGGCGCAACGCCCGGTATGTTGTGATCATGAGGTGCGTCGGCGGCGGCATGGGTGCCGCCGGCGTCTTCGAAGTCGCTCGAGCGACCCCCACGACGAAGGAGACTGTTCATGAAGCTCGGATTGAACGCGGGCGGCTTTGGCCCGCAAATTCGTATCGATATCGATCGCATCAAGCGCGCCGAGGAGATCGGCTACGATTCCGTGTGGTCGGCTGAGGCGTGGGGCAACGACGCCATCACTCCGCTGGCTTGGATTGCGGCGCAGACCACCAAGATCAAGCTCGGCACGGCCATCATGCAGATGCCTGCTCGTACTCCGGCCATGTGCGCGATGCAGGCGATGACCGTCGATCAGCTGTCGGGTGGCCGCATGCTCGTCGGCATCGGCCCGTCGGGCCCGCAGGTCGTCGAGGGATGGCACGGCCAGCCCTACGGCAAGCCTCTCAAGCGCACGCGTGAGTACATCGCGATCATGCGCGCCATCTTCAAGCGCGAGGGGCCAGTGGAGTTCGACGGCGAGTTCTATCAGATGCCGTACACGGGGCCGGGATCGTCGGGCCTCGGCAAGCCGTTGAAGAGCATCCTTCACGGCCGTGCCGACATTCCGATCTACACCGCGACGATCTCGCCCAAGGGCGTCGAGACCGCCGCGCAGGTGGCCGACGGCTTCATCCCCATCTGGACCACGCCAGCCGGTCTCGGGACGTTCACCGAGTCCGTCGAGAAGGGATTTGCGAAGGCGGGTAACGGCAAGGGCTGGGACGGCTTCGAGATCATGCCGACGGTCACCGCCATCATCAACGATGATCTCGACGCGGTACGCTCGTTCGTGAAGCCGCACCTCGCGCTCTACGTCGGTGGCATGGGAGCACGAGACAAGAACTTCTACAACGATCACGTGACGCGTCAGGGCTGGCCCGAGGACGCGAAGAAGATCCAGGATCTCTTCCTCGATGGGAAGAAGAAGGAGGCGGCCGCGGCGGTTCCCGATGATCTCGTCGACGGCGTCGCCTTGGTGGGTCCGAAGGAGCGCGTGCGAGACAAGCTCGCCGAGTGGAAGGAGAGCAAGGCCACGACACTGCTCATCGGCGGCGACCCGAATTCCATCGAGCAGGTCGCCGAGCTGGTTCTCTAGAAAGGCCCTCCCTCGGGTGCGTGGGCCGTCGGATCTTCTCCGGCGGCCCTTGCGCACCTCCCAGGGCGCGCGCAAGAACACGCGGTGCTCTTCAATAGCCTCCCTTTCGCGGCGTTCTTCGTCGCGCTGCTCGTGGCATACCGGGTGGCTCCGACCGGACAGCGCGGCCCGCTGCTGCTGGGCGCGAGCCTGCTGTTCTACTTCTTCTGGCGCCCCCCGTATCTGCTGCTCCTGCTCGCCGATATCGGCATCAACTACGTGCTGCTGGTCGCTATGCTGCGCAGCTCGAACCGGCGGCCGTTTGTCGTAGTTGCGTGTGTCTTCAACCTGGGCCTTCTCGCGTACTACAAGTACGCAGCATTCCTCCTGACGGGCTTGCTGCCCGTCGCCGAGGTCTTCGTCAGCGTCTCACCAGAAGTGCCGGAGATCGTGCTGCCGCTCGGCATCTCGTTCTACACCTTTCAGCTGCTCGCTCTCACGATCGATGGCTATCGTGGGCACATCAGCGTCGCGCCGCCGCTGCACCGGTATGCGCTCTTCGTCTCCTTTTTTCCGCAGCTCATCGCTGGGCCGATTCTCCGCAGTGGCCAGCTCCTGCCGCAACTCGAGCGCGGCGGTGAGATCGAGGCGGGGCGAACCCGGCGGGGCGTGTGGCTCCTTGCCGTCGGGCTCGTGAAGAAGGTGGTGTTCGCCGACTTTCTCCTTGCTCCGTACGTGGATGCAGTGTTCGCCGACGCGAGTTTCGCGAGCGGCCCCGAGCTTCTCCTCGTTGTGTATTCCTTCGCGTTCCAGATCTACTTCGATTTCTCTGGATACACCGATATGGCACGCGGGCTCGCGGCGCTGCTCGGTTTCGAGCTGCCGCTGAACTTTCGTGAGCCGTACTTGTCGCGCAACCCGAGCGAATTTTGGCGGCGATGGCACATTACGCTCTCGCAGTGGCTCCGTGACTATCTCTACATTCCTCTCGGCGGGAACCAGCGCGGTTTGACGCGCACGCAGTTCAATCTATTCCTGACGATGGCTCTCGGTGGGTTGTGGCACGGTCCGTCGTGGACGATGGTTGCGTGGGGGGCGCTTCACGGGGCGTGGCTCGTTCTGCACCGCGTGTTCCAAAGGCACGGTGCTGGTGAGGAAGGACCCGTTCGACGCTCGGACTGGCTGCGGGTCGTTCTCTGCTTCCACGGGGTCTGCCTACTGTGGATTGTCTTCCGTGCTCCGACGCTCTCCGCGGCGTGGGAGGTCTTCTCCGGGATCGTCGCCGGCGGCTGGGGCGACGAGTGGCCCGTCGTACAGATGGGCATCGTTGCGACCTGCCTTCTCCTGCACGGGCTCGAACGCTTCGCGCGGGTCCACCTGCCGCAGATCCGGGAGATGGCGTCGAGCCTCCCGGGTCGGGTTCTCGAAGGGGCTGCGATCGGGTCGGTCGTCGCCTTGGTGTGGGTCTTCAGCGGCGCGAGCGACGAGTTCATCTACTTCCAGTTCTGATGCTCTTTGGCGCGCTCGGCGCTACGTCGCGCCGAGGATTGCGTCGGCAACATTTCGCGCGATGATCTGGCGGCCGCGTTCGTTCAGGTGACCGACGTCGCCGGCGAAGTTGTCGGTGAAGTAGTCGTAGTAGCCACCGCCTGCGGTGGCCTCGCGAAACGGGTTCTCGTTGTCGGCGATAACGACTCCCGGGAGACCGACCAGGAGACGTGAAAGAGACCCGACGTCGCGCCCGGGATACTCCGCGGCGATCAGTAGGATGTCGTTTTGAGAGAGCGTTTCATAGAGCAGTCGGTAGTTCTTCTGCGTCGCGACGTTGACGTTGCTCGCGCGAAGCTCTCGGCTACGGGTGGCGTGCTCTCCGGCTTCGCGGGGTGCGCCCTCGAGCGAGTAGATCAGTGCGATCTGCGAGTAGAGGATTGAGCGCGTGGCCACGTCCTCGGCAGGGGCGTACGCGAGAGCGCGCAGTGCGAGCTTCCGTGCCCCCTCGAGCTCCGCGTGCTTCGTGAGCTGGGCGACGCGATGTCCGTAGAGGCGGGCGAGTGTGCCCCAGTTCTCATTCGGTGGCGACTCCTGGTCGCGGCCGCGCTCGAGTAGCTCGATGGCGAGCACGTGGTGATCCGCTGCGTACAGCGCTGCGCCGATGTCCGCGACGACTTGGCTCGACCCGCTCGACTTCTCGTCCGTGCGCGCGTGCACCAGCGCGACCACGCGGTCCGCAGCCTCTCCGGCATTCTCGCGGTCGTACGCCTCGAGGAGGTGCGTCAAGCTCACGATGTTCGGCGTCTCGAACAGCACATCTTCGAGCCCTGCCGTGGTGGTGGGCAAGTCGCTTGGGGCGGCTGTAGGCATTGCAGTCTTGTCCTCTTCATTCTCCTCCGCGGACGACGTCAGAAGTTCGGCGAGGGCGATGTTCAGACGATGGTACGCGTAGGACGTGTGGAGGAATCCGCCACGAGAGCCGAAGGTCGGCGCATGGTCGCCGAGACGTATGCGGGCGTCGTTGATGCCCATCATCGAAACTACGATGTCCGGATCGTATCGCTCGAGCTGGCGTCCGATGCGGTCGATGATCCCGGTACTGTCCGTTCCGGGTCGGCCGCCGTTCACGACGACGTAGCGGTCTCCGCCGTCCCTGGAGTTGAGCTCACGCTCGAGGAGCTTGGGGTAGGCGGTTTTGCCTCCGAACGCCGTAATGGATTCGCCGATGCACAGAATCCTCACGGCCTCGTGATCTCGCAAGGAGAGCCGGTTCCGCTGCTCCTGTACGCCTGCGGACAACGGGCCTACCGCCCGTAGCCCGAACTCCAGGACGAGCAAGAACCCGATGACTCCCCCGATGACTCGCGCCACGACGAGCCACCTATGGTCCCGTACCGCTGAGCGTCAAGGCTCCAGAGTGGAGGGCCCAGCGACGAACCGGGCGAGGGCCAGGGCACTTGCCCGGTTTCCCTGCGGAAATGAGGAGTAGGCAGGGGGGCTCGCAATGGGGTCTAATGCTCGGCAGATGGGGTTCCTACGCACCCGCAGGTTTCTGGTTCTCGGATGGCTGCTCGCATTGGCCCGGCCGGCCGCGGGTGCCTGGACCTTTACCGAGGTCGCCGCGACCGTGGGCTTCAACTACCAACACGGGTTCAGCGGGACTCCGGCGGATCTCGCGCAGCAGCAGACGTGGACGATCTCGGGCGGCGCTGCGGCGGCCGACTACGACCGGGATGGCGACGTCGACGTGTACGCCGTTCGGGGGAACGTCGGCCCGAACCTCCTCTTTCAGAATGACGGCGCCGGGAACTTCACCGAGGTGGGTGCGGCCGCGGGAGTCGCGGGTGCGCCGGTCGCGGGAGCGGGGCCGGTATTCGCCGACCTGGATGGGGATGGCTGGCTCGACCTGCTGGTGGGCGGCGTCGATGGCTCGGCTGCGGCGATCTATCGGAACAACGCCGACGGCACGTTCCAGGACGTGAGCCTCGCGGCGGGATTCACGCCGTTCGGCGGCACGTTCTCGATGGCGCTCGCGGATTTCGACCATGACGACGATCTCGACATTGCGGCCGTCCATTGGGCCTTCGATCTGCGCGTGACGCTCTGGGAGAACGACGGGGTAGGCGCCTTCACCGACATTACCGCGGCTTCCGGCCTCCAGGTGGGAAGCATCTACGGCTTCTCTCCGATGTTCTCCGACATTGATGGCGACGGGTGGGTCGATCTCCTCGTCGCAGCCGATTTCGGCACGAGTCGGGTCTTTCGGAATCAAACCAACGGAACGTTCGCCGAGATCACCACCGCGGTGATCGATGACGAGAACGGCATGGGTGCCGCGGCTTTCGACTACGACAACGACGGCGACGTCGACTGGTTGGTGACGAGCATCTGGGATCCAAACCAGGTTGCGGAGGGGAACTGGGGCACGAGCGGCAACCGTCTGTACCGGAACCTGGGCAACGGCGTCTTCGAAGACGTGACGACTCCGGCTGGAGTGCGGGAGGGGTACTGGGGCTGGGGGGCGTGTGCGCAGGACCTCGACCAGGACGGCCACACGGATCTTTTCCACACCAACGGCTTCGACGAGGGCGTCGCGACCGAGTTCATCGCGGACCCCTCACGACTCTTCCGTGCGCAAGGCAACTCGACGTTCACGGAGAGCGCGGCCGCGCTCGGCGTGGTCGACTCCGGGCAAGGGCGCGGCCTTCTTTGCTTCGACTACGACGGGGATGGCGATCTCGACGTTTTCGTTGCGAACAACGGTGAGGCGCCGAAGCTGTTTCGGAACGATGATCCGGCGGGTGGATCGCTTCGAGTGCGGCTGACGAGTGCCTCTGGCAATAGCGAAGGCATCGGCGCGGTCGTCCGAATGACGATCGGCGCGACGACGCAGATGCGCGAGATTCGTGCAGGGACGAACTTTGCTTCCGCCGAGCCTGCGATTGCGCACTTCGGCACCGGTTTGGCGGCGACTGTCGACGAGATCCGGGTCGAGTGGCCCGACGGTCAGGTGACGACCCAGTCTTCCGTAGCAGTCGGCCAGGAGATCGTGATCCCGAAGGAGCAGCCGGCGCCCGTTCCGGGGGCCGGCCTGCCGGCGCTGGCGATCTTGTTCGTGGGCCTCGCCGTCCTCGGCGGCCGTCGCATGACGGCGGTACCATAGGGACCGATCTCGGACGGCGGCCGTACGCCCTTCGGGGCCCCGATGCCGCCGGCGCCGTTCCGGCTCGCGCGACGTGAGCAGGCCCGATTCATTGACGGCCCCCATCCGATCTCGGAAGGTCGCAAAATGGTTGCGGCTCGACTTCGGACTCCGTGCTCTGCCGCTCTCCTCGTGGTTCTCGCCGGGTTCATCGCCTCGTGCGGGGCCCGGGCCACGAAGTCTGGATCGGCTGGTGGCCGCGCGAATCCGCGCGGGGCGCCCACGGTCGAGGCTTTCTTTCGAGACTCGGTGATTCGTGGGCCCACGCTGTCCCCCTCCGGCCAATATGTCGCTTACGTCTCGACGGTCGAGGGCAAACCGATGATCGCGGTGCTCGACTTGAGCACCGACGAACGACCGCCGATCCTCGCCTTTCCGGATGCGGACCTACAGATTCGGTGGCTCGAGTGGGTGAGCGACGATCGTATCCTCTTCAGCGTCGACATCCCTCTTTCCTGGTCGGTGGGTGTGCGCGCGCGATCGCATCTCTTGTTCGGCGTCGACCGCGATGGGCAGAACCTGCGTCATCTCGGGAGCCGCTGGTTCGGTCGAAGCGGAGCCCGTGGGAAGCCCGACCCGAAGGCGCTGCAGCAGACTCCGATCCGGTTCGAAGACGATGTCGTCGCCTGGCTGAGGGACGATCCGGAGCACATCCTCCTCAGCCTGTCGCCGCCGAACGAGAGGAAGTCGGCGGGCGTGTATCGGATGGACGTACGAACGGGCGACCTTTCGCAGGTCGTTGCCCCGCAGTTGAGCATTCGAGATTGGTACGCCGACCCGTCGGGGCATGTCGGCATGGGAGTTGGGGTGCGTGGTGCCGAGGTGACGGTCTACGCCCGCGGCGACGCCGACGCGCGGTTCGCGCAAGTCGCGAGCTACAGGGTTGCGCGTGATACGAGCTTCGTGCCACTGGGCCTTTCCTCGCGACCAGGCATCGCGTACGTGCTCTCTCCGCACGAGACGGGACGCGGCGCGATCTACGAGTACGACCTGGTGCGAACGCGCTTCGGTCGGAGACTCTTCAGTCACCCGAAGGTCGATGCCGGCGGCATCCTGTATTCTACCCAAAAGAAGGACTACGTCGGTGTTGCGTACGTCGTCGATCGCCCGGCATCGTTTTTCTGGGATCAGGATGCGCGCCACGAGCAGGCCGCCGTCGATCGCGCGTTGCGCGGCCGACACAACAGGATCGGGAGCCGGTCTGCGGACGGGCGGCTGTCCCTCGTCCATTCGAGTAGCGACATCGTCCCGCCGACGGTCTACCTGCTCCATCACGACAAGGGCCAACTGGAGGAGCTCTACACCGCCTACCCGGCGCTTCGCGGGGCGACGCTCGCCCCGACGAAGGCCGTGACCTACACGGCGCGCGACGGCCTCGAGATCCCCAGGGTATCTCACTTTTCCCGTCGGCGGTCCGAGAATCAATCTCCCGGTGGTCGTGTATCCGCACGGCGGTCCCTGGGCCCGCGACTACATCGACTTCGACCCCACGGTGCAGTTCTTCGCCTCTCGCGGGTATGCCGTCTTCCAGATGAATTTCCGTGGGTCGACTGGCTATGGCGCGGCATTCGAGACGAAGGGGCACCAGCGACTCGGCCTGGAGATGCAGGACGACTTGACGGATGGCGTGCGCTGGTTGATCGATCAGGGGGTCGCCGACCCCGAACGGATCGCGATCTACGGCGCGAGCTACGGCGGGTACGCGGCACTGATGGGGGCCGCGACGACGCCGGAGCTGTTTCAATGCGCCGCCAGCTATGCGGGGCTGACCGACATCGACGCGCTCATGAGCGACCTGAACTGGTACCAAGCCGAGAAGAGGAACGCGCCCTATTTCGGGGAAGACGCCGAACAGCGTCGTCGCACCTCACCCGTCAATCTGGCGTCGTCCATTCGCGTGCCGGTTCTCCTGGGGCACGGCGAGGACGATCCTACCGTCCACTTCTCGCAGAGCAAGGAGATGGCGAGCGCGTTCGAGAGTGCTGGTACTCCGGTCGAGCTGGTTCTCTATGAGGACGAGATCCACGGAAGCCGCGGGCAGGACAACCGGGTCGACTGGAACGAGCGGCTCGCAGTGTTCCTCGACCGCTGCCTGCAGAATTGACATAATTTCTGCCATTATGTCAGGGTCCACCGTGGCCAACGAATACGTCATCTATGGGCCCTCCATCAGTCTCTTCACGCGGAAGCTGGAAGCGGCCTTTCGGTTTTACGGCGCGCCGTTTCACCAGGAGATGCCGAATCCCGACATCGGGGGGCGCGCAGCGACGCACCAGGTGCCGGTCTTGCTGACACCCGAGAACTGGGCGATCGCTGATACAACGCCGATCCTCGCGATGATGGACGCGCGATTCCCCGCGCGCCACCTGTTCCCTGCGGGGCCAGCCGGTGTTCTCGTGCACATCGTCGAAGAGGTTCTCGACGAGTGGTTTGCACGCGTGATGGTGCATTACCGCTGGCACTACGAAGAGAACACCGTGCATACGGTCAGCGAGTTGCTCGGCAAGAGCCTCTCGGTTGAGGAGGCGCGGGAACTTCCGCTGGCCAAGTGGGGGCCGCGCGCGTGTCGGGCCACCGGCACCGAGAGCGAGCATCAACAGCGGGCGGCCGAGAAGGAGTACCTCGACATGCTCGCGGCACTCGAGGCGCAGCTCGGCTCAACCCCGTATGCACTCGGGGATCGCCCTACCGCGGTCGATACGATTCTTCTGGGAGGCCTGCGTGCACACACGAACAACGATCCGATTCCCGACCTCGCCGCGTTCCCGAGAGTTCTCGCGTGGGACGCGGAGGGGGCAGATCTGTGGGGCGGGGAGGGGGCGATCGCGCCGCCGCCCGGCGTGACTCCGTTCGCCGCCCATTTGCTGGAGCGCGCTCGCGATCAGTACGCACCGTTCGCACTGGGCAATCGTCGAGCACTGGCGGAGGGTCGCAAGGCGTTCGCGATCGAAACGTACGGCGAAGAGGTCAGCTATCTCGCACGCCCGTACATCGAGTTCTCGCGTCAGCTCGTGATAGAGCGAATCCGAAACCAGCTCGACGCCGGTGATCGCGCACAGGTCCGCTCGTGGATCGAATCGTGTGGTCTCGGCGAGTGCTTTGGCCTCGAGGAGTAAGCCGTGATCGATCTCTACACCGCACCAACCCCGAATGGCTGGAAGGCATCGTGTACCATCGAGGAGCTCGAGCTCCCCTACGAGGTCCACACAGTCGATCTCGGCAAGAACGTTCAGAAGGAAGAGTGGTTCTTGAAGATCAGCCCCAACGGCCGGATCCCGGCAATCGTCGATCGTGAGGCGGGTGATTTCGCCGTGTTCGAGTCGGGCGCGCTGATGATCTATCTGGCCGAGAAGACGGGCCGCCTTCTGCCAACGGATGCCAAGGGTCGCTCCAAAGTCATCCAGTGGATCATGTTCCAGATGAGCGGTATCGGCCCGATGATGGGGCAGGCGAACGTTTTCTTCCGGTACTTCCCGGAGAAGCTCCAGCCTGCGATCGATCGCTACCAGAACGAGTGTCGTCGCCTGTTCGAGGTCGTCGACACGCACCTCGCCAACAACGAGTGGCTCGCCGACGACTTCTCGATCGCCGACATCGCCAACTGGTGCTGGATGCGAACCTACAAGTGGTCGGGGGTCTCGCGAGAGGGTCTTCCCCATCTAAAGCGCTGGATGGACACGATGAAGGCGCGCCCCGCCCTGCGCCGCGGCATCGACGTTCCCGTTCAGGTTCCCAGCATGGCCAACGACGAAAAAGCCCAGGCCGCCTTCGCTCAGAACGCCCAGAAGATTCTCCAGCGCTGAGAACGTCGCCGGTTCACTTCCCCCAGTTCCTTCCGCGGACAGGGGGAGAATTCAAAAACAAACCGACTTGCCGGTTTGTGTCCCGCGAGTTAGTCTTGCACCATGGCCGAAACAGCGGCAGAGGCCGCCCCGAGGGCGCGTCGTACCCAGACCGAGAGGCGCGCCAAGACCAACGCACGTCTGCTCGACGCGACTCTCGATTGCCTCATCGAGCGGGGCTACTCCGGCACGACCACGACCGAGGTCGAGAACCGCGCCGGCGTTTCGCGCGGCGCCCGACTGCATTACTACCCGACCAAGGCGCGCCTCCTGAGCGCCGCCGTGGCCCATCTCTACACGCGCATCGCGGAGCGGTATGCGGCAGCAATGGAGGAGGTCGATCCCGACGGCGATCGATTTCACGAGGGCTATCGGCTCCTGTGGGACACCTACAAAGATCCGGCGTTCGCCGCGGTTCTCGAACTGTTGCTCGCTGCGCGAACGGACGACGAGCTTCGCGCCGCACTGAAGGAGACGTCCGGAGGGCATCAGAAGGCCGTTCGTCGTCGGGCGAACACCTACTTCCCCGACCTCGCGCATCGTGACGCCGACGGTTTGCTCGAGTCGTTGCAGGCGATGATGACCGGCCTCGCACTGCAGGGCCTCGTGTTCGGCGACGATGGGCGTCGTCCGCTGGCGCTCGACGTGGTCGAGCGGATGGTGAACCAGACCTTCGCGCCGCAGGCGGGAGGTACCTTCGCGCCGCAGGCGGGGGCCGCGGCGACGGGCAAGAAGGCGAAAGGATAGATCCATGAGCGAGAATCCGATCACAGACGAGATGGTCGAGTCCTACCGAAGGGACGGCTACGTCGTCGCGCGCGGACTCATCGGGCAGTCCGATCTCGATACACTCCTCGAGCGCCTCGAGGCGATCGTCGCGGGCACCGTGCCGCCGGCCGATGGGATGGTCGTCATGAAGGACGTGATGGTGGCCAAGGGCGCGGTGAAGCCCAAGAGCGAGATGGAGGCCGTCGCCAAGATACAGTTCTACGAGAACGACCCCGTCCTGGACTCGTACACGACGCACCCGAACATCCTCGATTGTGTCGAGCGCTTCATCGGCCACGACGTCCAGACGATCCATACGATGTTGATCAACAAGCCGCCCCATGTGCAGGGCCATCATCCCCTGCATCAGGACCTGCTCTACTTTCCGTTTCGCCCGGCCGAGAGGCTCGTCGCCAGCTGGACGGCGCTCGAGCCCGTCACCCGTCAGAACGGGTGTCTGGTCGTGGTGCCGGGCAGCCAGAACGGGGGTCTTCTGCCGCACGGGAATCCCCCCGGCATCGAGTGGCTGAATGGCGGCTACTGGGGGGTGCTCGACCTCGGTGACGCGAAGGAGAAGCGTGTTCATCTGGAGATGGACCCAGGCGACACCGTTTTCTTCCACCCGGTCCTGTTGCACGGTTCGGGGCGCAATCGCACCGAGGGGTTCCGCCGCGCGATGTCCGCGCACTACGCCGCGGTCGACATCGACTGGGTGTGGAAGACCGGCGAGATCTTCGGCGACCGAAAGTTCCGCATCGTGCGCGGCGAGAAGGCGGGTACGCTGTGGGACGGCCAGCGGGGCGGTGGTGACATCGATCCGCTCGAGTTCTTGGACATCGGCCTGCCGAACGCAGGCCCGTAGGCGGAGCGCTCGTAACAGACGATTGCGCGAACCGTCCTCGACCGACGCGCGGGCCTCAGGTCACGTTCTGGACTCTGACCTCCGGCGGGGCGGAGTGGCGCGATCAACAGTGCGGCCGTACATCTCGGTACTTTCTTCTGGCGTGGTTCCGACGACACGCGGGCGCCTTCGGCCAGGCCGCGGCTGCTCCTTTCTCGGCGGCCGTGGTGGCGCACCCGATGGGTATCGTGGCATGGGTTCTCCATGGATTTCATCGTAAACCGGCAGAACCTGCGCGAAGGGAAGTTCGAATCGAAGCCTACGCCAAAGCTCGAGGACGGACAGGCGCGGCTTCGAATCAAGAAGTTCGCGTTCACGGCGAACAACGTCACCTACGGCGCGGTGGGTGAACTGATCGGCTACTGGAACTTCTTCCCGGCGCTCGAGGGTTGGGGTCGTATTCCGGTCTGGGGCGTTGCGGCAGTCGATGAGTCTCGTCATCCGGAGCTTCCCGAGGGGGAGCGGCTGTACGGTTACCTCCCGATGTCGACCGATCTCATCATCGAGCCCGGCAACGTCACGACGCACGGTTTGACCGACGTGTCTGCGCATCGCGCCGCATTGCCTGAGGTCTACAACCAGTACACGCGGCTCGCGGCCGAGCCGGGCTATGACCGTACGCAGGACGATCGGCGCATGATCCTCAATCCGTTGTTCATGACGGCCTTCCTGATCGACGACTTCCTCGCCGACAATGACTTCTTCGGCGCGAAGACCGTCGTCCTACTCAGCGCGTCCAGCAAGACGGCCTTCTCTCTGGCGTTCCTCTTATCGCGCAATCGGCAGTGCCAGGTGGTTGGCCTCACGTCACAAGGAAACGTCTCGTTCGTCGAGGGCCTCGGCTGTTACGACCGCACGGTCGCGTACGGAGACATTGGATCGCTTCCGCCGACCGACCCGACCGTCATCGTCGACATGGCCGGGAATGCCACGGTCCTCCGCGCGGCGCACGAGCGCCTCGGCGATGCCGTCAAGTACAGCTGCCAGGTCGGCATGACCCACTGGGAAGAACGCGGGGGCGTGGACGGACTGCGCGGGGCCAAGCCGGAGTTCTTCTTCGCGCCGTCGCAGGTCGACAAGCGTCGCAAGGACTGGGGGGCCGCGGGCTTCAATCAGCGGAGCGCGGAGGCCTGGGGAACGTTCCTGGCCGAGACCGACGGCTGGCTCGAGATCGTGCACGGACGTGGGCCGGAGGCCGTACAGGCCGTGTATCTCGACACGGTCGAGGGGCGGGTCGTGCCGAGCCAAGGCCACATTCTTTCGCTGGAGTAGGGCGATGGCGCAGGAGGAGATTTTTACGCAGGAAGCCCTCGATTCCTTCCGTGCAGAGGTACGGAGGTGGGTGGAGCAGAACCGCCCGCCCGATCCGGGCTTCGTCTTGCCGCAGACGATGCTGTCCGTCACGACGGACGACCAGTTCACCTATCTCCGCGATTGGCAGGCGAAGGTCTACGACGCGGGTTTCGTCGGTGTCGAATGGCCGGTGGAGTACGGGGGTGGAGGACGACCGCGAGGCTATCAACGGGTCGTCGATCAAGAGATGAGCCGCGCTGGTGTGCCGTTCTTGATCAACCTCGTCGGGCTCGCTTGGGCGGGGCCCGTCATTCTCGCGTACGGAACCGAGGCGCAGAAGCAGCGGTTCATCATGAAAGCCTTGCGGGCGGATGAGATCTGGTGCCAGGGGTTCAGCGAGCCTTCCGCGGGAAGCGATCTCGCATCGCTCCAGACGCGCGCCGTTCGCAACGGGGACGAGTGGGCCGTCAGCGGTCACAAGGTCTGGACGTCGCTCGGGCGCTACGCGCACCAGATGATTCTCCTCGCGCGAACCGATCCGGATGCTCAGAAGCACGCGGGCATCTCGTTCTTCCTCGCGCCGATGAAGATCGAAGGCATCGAGGTCGCGCCGCTCACGAAGTTGACCGGGGAAGGCGGCTTCAATCAGATCTTCTTCGACGATGCGCGATTCCCCGCCGAGCGGCTCTTGGGGCAGGAAGGGCAGGGCTGGGAGATTGCGCTCGCCACACTGGGCTTCGAGCGCGGCGCGTCCGACGGTGCCGCCGGCGGTCGCAGTGACGTGTACAGCTACGACATCGGTGCCCTCATCGAGCTGGCTCGAGAGACCGTGCGAGATGGCCGGCCAGCGCTCGAAGACCCGAGCGTGCGCGATCGGATCGCCCGTTTCGCGACGGAGGCGGTCGCGATGCGCTTCTCCCGTTTGCGGACTCGCATCCCTGGGCTCGTCGCGGATCGACCGATGGCGCTCCCGCTCATGGCGAAGGTGGAAAGCAGCGAGCATCTGCAGCGCCTCGCCGACTACGGCTGCGAGCTCCAAGGCTATGCTGGCTCGCTCACCAAGGGCGACCCCGCTGCAGTGGACGAGGGAGAGTGGCAGCGCTTCTACTTAAACACCTACAGCATGACGATCGCGGGCGGGACATCCGAGATCGTGCGCAACATTCTCGGAGAGAAGGTGCTCGGCCTTCCTAAGACGAGGTGAGCGCCCTCGACTCGATCTCGACGCGTCTGGCCTACACCGAAGACCAGGCTCTGCTCCGCGACGAGGCGCGCCGGATGCTAGCCACGCGCTCGTCGATCGAGGCGGTGCGCGCCCTGCATCCAGACCCGGTCGGGGATGATCCTGCCGTGTGGTCGGAGTTGGCGCAGCTGGGTTGGCTGGGGCTCTTGGCGTCAGAGGAGCACGGTGGCGCCGGGCTCGGGGCGGTCGAGTTTGCAATCCTCGCAGAAGAAGCCGGCCGCACCCTCTTGCCGACGCCACTGCTCGCGCACGTGTTGGCGGCGAAGGTCGTCGATGTTGGTGGCTCCGCCGCGCAGCGCGCGACGTGGCTCCCGCCCCTCGCGGCGGGCGGCCTCCGCGCGAGCTGGGCGCACGTCGAGGTCGGTGGCACCTGGCGGGTTGATGACACGACGGTCGAGGAGGAGGGCGGCCGCCTGCACGGCACCAAGGCCTTCGTCTGGGCGGCCGAGACCGCCGACGTGTTCTGTCTCCCCGTCCGAGTCGATGGGGAAGTCCGCATCGCGCTCGTCCGGCGCGACGCCGTCGGGTTGCACGTCCAAGGGGAGGCGGGGTTGGACCGCACCCGTCGCCAAGGCCGTATCGTCCTCGACGGTGCGGCGCCGGAAGCCCTTCTCGAGCGGCCGGCGAGTGAGGTCGAAGCGGCGATACTCCCGTTGGCGTGGACCGCACTGGCGGCGGAGTCGGTCGGTGGTGCCACCGCGGCTCTCGACCTGACGGCCGCCTACGCCGCCACGCGCGAGCAGTTCGGGAAACCGATTGGTGCGTTCCAGGCGATCAAGCATCCTCTCGTGAACGTTCTGATCGCGACCGAGCAAGCACGCTCGCTCGTCTATGCGGCTGCGTGTGCGATCGACCAGGGGAACGACGATGCCGTGCTCCTCGCTCGGATGGCGAAGGCGGGGTCGGCCGACGCATACGGCTTCGCGACATCGCGCGCCATCCAGTTCCACGGCGGATTCGGCTTCACCGAAGACTGTGACGCGCACCTCTACCGTCGGCGCGCGCTCGCCTCACGGCCTGCTCTTGGCGATCCGGATCATCATCGCGCCCGGATCGCCGATCAGATTCTCGGCGCTCGTGCACCGTGAGCGCGGTCGCATCCAGGTCTTGCCGCCCCTCGATTCCCGTCGCGCGGTCTCGTCTCCTTCCCGAAGATTGCCGACATTCCTGTGTCGGTGTGCCTTCCGAACGAGCGCGGATCGATGGCAAGGTGGAATTGGCGGGATCTCGCTGGCGGCAAGCTAGCCCGTAAGGCCCGCAATGATCTTTGCGACTGCGTCGTCGGCAAGTTTGCGAAGCTCTTCGTCGGTGCGGTCTTGGATCGGGTGGGGAATGAACACTGCCGCGGGATTCGCGCCGAGTGCGCGCGCCTGTGCGGCGCCTCCGTCCTCGAACTGAGTGGTTGCGACGTATACGCCAGGAATCCCGCGCCCTTCCAAGTCTACGATGTCGTGCACACTGCACGACGTGCAGCTGCCTCAATCCGCGAGTGCTTCGACGACAGCTTCACACTGCACGGTGATCTGCTGTCTCAGGTCCTCTGGGGCCGGTTTCGCGAATGTCGGCTTCCGGAACCGTTCGACGTTCGCGCCGCGCTCGCGCAGGCGCGTCTCGACCTGGCCCAGGAAGATGTCGCCGCGCGCCTTCGAGATGTCGAGCAGTCCGATCGTCTTGCCTTCGAGGGTTTCGAGACGAGGGAGTCGTTTGCGGATCGGAAGATTCCGCTCGCTCGTGGGATCGAGGACGGTACGTTGTCCGCTCATGGTCGAATCTCCCTGGTCACGGGTTCGCTGCCCTCTGTGCCCGTGAGCCAGCCGTTTAGAATGACTGAGAACAGCCCAGCGCCTCCGCCGGCATGTACGATGTGCAGTGCGTCGGGCTTGAACTTGGGAAGCTCGGCGTTCTTCATCTCCTCGGGCAGTGGCAGGCCCTCGGTGATGTCGCCGGCGCCGCGCATCAGTTCCGACGCTGGTAGGAGCAGCAGCTCCTGTAGGCGTTCTTTCAGCTTCGCCTTGCTCCAGCTTGCTTGGCGGAAGACGCGTGCGTGCTCGGGGCCGATCACGAGCATCGCGCCGAACCCGATCACCAGCTTTGGGTGATGCACGGTACGCAGGCAACCGGCGAGCGATCGGGCCAGGGAGTCTGGTTCGCGCGACAGCTGGTCGACGATGTTGTGGGGGCTCTCTCCGGCAAACACAGTGACGGTGCTGGTCCCAGCGGCGAAGCCGAAGTCCGACGAGAGCGGCTCCCACGGGGACCCTTCTTCGTCTTCTGGGAAGCAGAGGCCCACCTTGCCCGGGTTCCCGTAGGTGGCGCGATCGACCTCGCCGGGCCGGCCGCCGCCAACGTTGCGGATGACCAACTGCAGGGCGCGCCCGATCGTGGCGTTCGCCCGATTGCCTTGTCCGAGCACGTTGATGCCGGAGTTCATCCCCAGGGCGCGCCGCGCCGGTCCGTTCACGATGACGACCGGGCCGACGCCCATGGTCGTGGCGAGCACTCCGTGGATGTTGAAGCGATCCGTACACGTCGCCTCGACGGCGGCGAGCACGACGGGGAGGTATTCGGGCCGGCATCCCGCCATGACGGCGTTGATGGCGACCTTCTCGACCGAGCATTCCACGAGGTCGGGCGCCACGGTCGTGACGATCTCGCTGGGCGCGCGACTCGTGCCTTCGAGCATGGCGAGGACGCGCCGCTCGGTCGGGGGCACGACCGGCAGGCCATCGGTCCAACCTCGGTCGAAGAGCGCCTCCATCTCGTCTTCCAGCGGCGCGATTTCGACGCGCCGCGCGCCGAGCGCGTGCCCTTGGAATCGAGCGCGGAGCTCGGCTTCGTGCTCGGGCTCGACGGAGAGGGAGCCACAGCCAGGTCGATACTCGGGGAGCGTTGGCCCAAGCCCGGACATCCGGGTCAATGCTTCCCAGTCGCCGCGGTGCCAGCCGACGGCGCGCTCGGTCTCGGTCTTCGATTCGATTCGCAGCAGTGTTGGAACCGTCTCAATCCCGTGCTGATAGGATTCGCCGAGGTCGGTGTCGTCCCGCGGTGCGAGGCCGGGTGGGAACTGCAGATCATCCTGCGTGTAGATCGTGAGGTCTGCGGTCGCGGCGAGTTGCTGCAGGACGGGGACCACTAGCTCGCACGTGGGGCAGCTGCGCTTCACGAACGCGACTAGCCGCAGCGGCGGTTCGCTCATCGATTCGGTGGCGTCCACTCAATGGGCGTTAACTCGGTCGCGAAGGCCGAGTCAACCTGGCCGTGGCTTGGATCAGGACGGAAGGTTGCGGAGAATCGCGAGCTGATCGCGGAACTTTGCCCGCACGTCCATGACTTGAGCGTGCGGGATCATCAGTGCGGAGCCGATCTGCTTGATCTCTTCGTCTTCGGGGACGGACACCGTCCCGTCGGCGGCGGCGACGGTGTACATGCACTCGAGCAGGACTTCCTTCTCTTCGGGGGTCGCGCGCTCGTTGCAGGTGCGCGTGAGGAGGTAGTCCTCGACGCCGCCGAGAGCCTCGGCCGCGTTTCGCGCGATGTGGGCGACGAGCGAGGCGTCCTCCTCGGCGAGGCCGGCCGGCTCGCGCAGGCAGGACTCCATCGCGCGCCCTTCTTCGGCGGTGATCTCCATGTCGCCGAATGCAGCGCGGGCGAGGAGACCCGCGAACGCAGCAAGGTACTCGATGCGCTCCTCTCCGAGCCGGGGAAGCTCTGCGTGGATGCGGTCGTGCACCTCGCCCTTCGTCGTCGGTGGACCGTCGCGGTGAATGCCGAGCGTCTTCAGGAGGCTAACCATCCGTCCACTGCTACCCGATCCGCCGAGCGTTCGGAAGTCTGGGCATCAGAGCTGGATGTACGTGATTCGGTACGGCGGCCCGAAGTCTCGAGGCGGCGGACGCGACGCTAGGCAGCGTTCTGCGTGCGCTGAAAGAGTTTCGGGTCTGGGGTGTCGGCGAGTTCGAGCTCGGGGTGACGCGCGACGAGGCTGTCGAGGAAGGCCTGGCTCTGGGCGAGGACGACGGCCCGACCGTCGCGATCGTAGACCAGCTTCGTCATTTGCGAGTGCCGAACCATGTCGTCGTCGAAGCCGGCCTGTGGCCACCGCGCGACCTTGAACGTCAGGGGCGAGAGTCGCAGCTCGACCTTGTACTCGGCGGCCATGCGATGCTTCAGGACGTCGAACTGAAGTGGTCCCACGGCGCCGACGATCGTCGGCGAGGAGGCGTCTTGCTCCTGGAAGAGCTGAACCGCCCCTTCCTGGGTGAGCTGCTCGAGTCCCTTCGCCAGAGCCTTGCGCTTGGTCACGAGGCCGAGCTCGATGCGCATGAAGTGCTCGGGCGCGAAGGCCGGGAAGTCGACGAAGGAGACCTCACCGCCCTCGGAGATCGTGTCACCGATGCGCAGCATCCCGGGGTCGAACAGTCCGATGACGTCGCCGGGGAAGGCTTCGGTGACGCCCTCACGGTCGCGTCCCATGAGGAGCGTGGACTTCGCGAGTCGGATCGGTTTGCCGGTTCGCTGATGCTTCGCGACCAGCCCCTGTACGTAGCGTCCCGAGCAAATGCGTACGAAGGCCACCCGATCACGGTGATCCGGATCCATGTTCGCCTGGATCTTGAAGACGAAAGCGGAGAACGGGGTTTCGACGGGATCAACGGGGCCCTCCGCGGCGAGCTGCGCGCCGGGGCAGGGGGCCATCGTGAGAAAGCTCTCAAGGAACGGTCGCACGCCGTAGTTCGTGAGCGCGCTTCCGAAGAAGACCGGCGTCTGCTTGCCGGCGCGCACGCGCGCGAGGTCGAACTCGGTACCCGCGCCGTCGAGGAGCTCGAGCGCCTCGGCCGTGATCTCGGCTTCGGGGCCCATACCCGACCGGACATCAGGGTCGGCAACGTCTCCGACGATCTCGGTTTCTTCGAGCTCGCTCGCGCCGTGGTTGCCTCCACGGAACAGGAGGAGCTTCTTGCCCATCCGATCGTATACGCCGCGGAATTCGCGCCCTGACCCCACCGCCCAGTTGACCGGGATCGCCTCGATCCCGAGGACGTCCTCGATTTCGCTCAGGAGTTCCAGAGGGTCGAGTCCTGCGCGGTCCATCTTGTTGATGAACGTGAAGATCGGCAGCCCGCGCATCCGGCATACCTCGAAGAGGCGTCGGGTCTGCGGCTCGACGCCCTTGGCGGCATCGATGAGCATGACCACGCTGTCGGCGGCCAACAGGGTGCGGTACGTGTCCTCGCTGAAGTCTCGGTGGCCCGGCGTGTCGAGGATGTTGATCCGGGTGCCTTCATACTCGGCATGCATCACCGAACTCGAGACGGAGATGCCGCGTTGGCGCTCGATCTCGAGCCAATCGCTCGTCGCATGCCGCGCGGCGCGCTGGGACCGGACGGCCCCCGCTTCTCGTACGGCCCCGCCGAAGAGGAGGATCTTCTCCGTCAGCGTCGTCTTGCCGGCATCGGGGTGCGAGATGATCGCGAACGTTCGTCGCCGCTCGATTTCCTGGGAGATTTGCCGCGTGAGGGGGTCCATAGGGAAGGCCCCGAGCCTAGCGGACCGCGGCTCGCCCCGCCCGTGCCGGGGCCTTGGGTCCGGGCTGCCCAGGCGGCCGGCCGCGTCTGGTCGCCTGGCCGGATGTGCGGGCGAGACTTCGGGGTGTTCGCGCTGGCGGCCGGCGGTTGGTGGTGTTTGCTGCGGCGTTCTCCATACGGGGAGCGAAAAACCCAGGAAGTTGCTTGCCCTAGCCTCGGCCGGGACGCTAATCATGGTCGCCGGCAACCCACGCTTTCTTTCTGGAGATCCCCCCGAATGCGCCACTCCCTGTCGCCTGACCATCCGCTACCGATCCGCTCCGAAGTCCGCCGCGTTGGGATGCGCTGTGCGAGAATGGTGGCGGCGCTGGGCGTTCTCCTCATTGGGTTGGTGTCTGTCGCCTCCGCGGCGTGCGGCGACACGGTCTTGGATCCGGGCGAGGATTGCGAAGCGCCCTTCGGTGCGTGTTGCAACGTGACGACCTGTGAGTTCGAGAGTGCGGCCACCGTCTGCCGAGCCGGTTCCGGCGACTCCTGCGATCCCGACGAGATGTGCATGGGAAGCTCAGACGCCTGCCCGAGCGACACCGTTCTGGGCGCGGGAATCGAGTGCTACGCGGGCTCGGGCGATCTGTGTGACCCGGCGAAGCAGTGTAGCGGTGTTCCCGCCGAGTCGTGCCCCGTCCCTACGACGGAACCGGGGACGACTCTTTGCCGCAGTGGCTCGGGCGATCTGTGCGACCCCGATGAGCTTTGCACCGGTACGCCCGGGCAAGGGTGTCCGTCCGATTCGGTCGAGCCGGGTACGACTTTGTGTCGCGTGGGCTCGGGCGACCTCTGCGACGCCGACGAGTTCTGTAGCGGCAATGCCAGTGAAGCGTGCCCGACCGACGCCTTCGAGTCCGGCGCGACGGTCTGCCGCACCGGTTCGGGCGACCTCTGCGATCCGGACGAAACGTGCCCCGGCTCGGCGGGCGGTGCATGTCCCGCGGACAGCGTCGAGGCCGCCACGACGGTGTGTCGAGTTGGTAGTGGCGATCCGAATGGCACCGGTTTCGTCTGCGACCCCGATGAGCTGTGCACGGGCGCGGCGGGTGTCGCGTGTCCGGGAGATTCGGTCACCCCGGGAGGTACGGTTTGCAACGCTGGTTCGGGTGATCCGCACGGCTCCGGTGTCGTCTGCGACCCCGACGAGGAGTGTTCGGGCGCCGCCGGTGTGCCGTGCTCCACCGACGCGTTCGCCACGGCCGACACGGTCTGCCGGACGGGTCTGGGGGGCAGTTTCGCAGGCGAGATTTTCACGTGCGACGGGAGCGAGCGTTGCCCCGGGGCGGCGGACGGTGAATGCCCGGCCGACACGACGTACAGCACAGGCCAGGCACAGACCGTCCGCGCGATGCGAGACGCGCGAACGATGGAGACCCATCGCACCTCGAACAACGGCGCGACGGGGCTATTCTGGCTGAAGCGCTCCCCGAACGTCCGCGGCATCATTGGCTTCGACACCAGCTGTCAGGCGGCGGCGATGCCCGACCTGGACTGCGCGCTTCTGGACATGACGATCCACGAGGGGCTGCCGACGCTCGATGGTGCGTCGTTCTCGGCCCACGTCCTCAATGTGCCGTGGGTCGAGGGAAACCAGGCCTTCGACAGCTTCTCCTGGAAGGGCAACAGCCTGGGTTCGTTTCCCGGCACCGGGGTGGGCACGACCTGGGGTTGCCGCATCGATCTGGACCTCGCCGCGGGGGGCTCTCACGACTGTGATACCGCCGACCGGTGGTGGGGCGGTGACATTTGCGGGGGCGGGACCTGTTACACACCGACGTCGACTTGGGACGCGCCGTTCGTCGACGATTTTCAAGAGAAGCTCGGCTTCGATTTGACGGCAGACCTGGTCGGGCACACGTCTGAGATCTCCTACATCCTCAAGGTCACCGACGAGGAGGACATCGACTCCGGTTCGGTGAAGCTCTACCAGCGTGACGGTGCGCGGTTCGTGGCCGAGACCGACCCCGCGACGCCTCCGAGCGTTGCCTTCGACCTCGCCCCGCAATTACTCCTCTACGGGCCCGGCCTCGTGGCCCCGCTCGCCGTGCTTGTCGAGCCCGTGAGTCAGAGCGCGATCGGCCTGACGATCGAAGTTGCCGTCGACCAGGTCGGCGCTGTCGGCGGCAATCCGGCGCGCTGGGAGAACAAGACCCTGGGCACCTGGGGCTACATGTCACCCGGCTTGATCGAGGATTGGGAAGCCACCATCCCGCTGCAGTCCGGGGCGAACGAGGTGGAGTTTACCGTCTTCGACGCCTGCAACACCGAAGGCCAGGGGACGTACACGCTCACGTCTGCGCCTGGGATGTTCTGCGGCAACGACATTGTCGAACCGGGAGAAGAGTGCGACGACGGCAACGGGGTGAGCGGTGACTGCTGCTCGGGCACGTGTGAGATCGAGACGAACGGATCGATCTGTGACGACGGCGACATCTGCACGCAAGCGAGCACGTGTTCGGCCGGCGTGTGCGTTGGGACGGGGCGCATCCCGACCGCCTGTGGTGATTCCTACATGTGTTACAAGTCCGGAATCACGAAGGGCACGTCGCCCTTCCTCCCGCTCTCGGATCACGATCTGGTCGACCCGTTCGGTGCGAACCAGGCCGACATTCGATTGCCCAAGGCGCTGTGTCTCCCAGCATCGGTCGATGGAGCGTCGGTGTTCTCGTCGCTGGCTCACCACGTAGCGTACCGGTCGAAGGAGCGTACGAAGCGGCCCCTCCCGCCGGCGGTGGAGGTCACCGATCGCTTCGGGACCATCTCGGTCGACCCACTGAAAGTGACGCGTGTTCTCACGCCGGCCGGGTACGCGCTCGATGCGGCCGCGACGCCGCTCGGTGCGGGTATCGTGAACCACCATGAGTGCTACCGGGCCAAGCTGACCCAAGGAAAGTTCCCCAAGGGGACCACGGTCGCCGTCGCCGAGTCACTCGAGGATCGGCTCTACGAGGTTCTCAAGCCCTCGGAACTCTGCTTGGCCGTGGACTCCGATGGTGGCGGGGTGGACAATCCGAACGCACACCTGATGTGCTACCGGGTGAAGCGGCGGGCGGGAGAATCGAAGCACCAGAAGGTGCGCGATCGCATCCAGACCGAGGACGACTTTGGCACCCTCCGGATGGATACGCGCCGGGAAGAGTCGCTCTGCGTGCCGGCGACGATCGGCTCTCCGATTCTGTAGACCGGCCTACTTCGAGGCGCGAACCGCGCCGTCGTCGAGGAGCTTGCTGCGCAGCTCCTCGATGCGGGCTCGGTTGACGCCCATGTCGCCGTAGCCGATCCGGGACGCGGAGCGAACGGCGATGATCCCCTCGGGGGCGCGCAGCTGCAGCTCGAGATCGTCGACGAAGCCCATCAACGCGCTCGTGCACTCGGCGTACAGAAAGTCCGGCTCCTCCGTCACGATTTCGGTGCGCGGTAGTGAAGCGACCGCGGCCTCGACCGCCTTCCAGGCGTCCTCTGGGTCCGTTGCAAGAACGAACGGCTCGACGTAGTGCGTCGAGTCGTCGGCATCGGCATCGCTCGAGACACAGTTGGGAGACGAGGGGCACGGTGCCAGGCGTCCGTCGATGACCCCGATGTCCGTCGGACGCGTTCCTGCGCAAGAGAAGAGAGCCATAGTCATCACCAATACCGGCCAAGGGCGCGACATGCGCGTCATGGGTGAGCTCCGTGCCAGGCGGCGGCCTGGCTCTCGGCGATCGAGATCAGGTTCCCGAGCGCCACGTTCGCGTCGATGATGTGCATGCCCCAGTCGGGGGAGAGGTCGCCACCAATGGTGTCCGAGCGCGGGCCGGGGTCTGCGTTGACGACGAGCGACAGGTAGGAGAACTGGCTGTCCGAGACACACTCGGAACTCACGAGGCCGGGCATCGAGATGAACGGTGTGGAGATCGTGGGCGGGTCTTCGATGTCGTCCGCCCATGCGCGATCGGGGTCGGCGACGGCGAATTGGGAGCTCTCGAAGAGGTCCCAGTAAGAGGTGAGCGGTGCGAGCCCACCGCTCAGCCTCGCCGGATTCGTGCAAAGCGCCTGCATCCCCGCTTCATTGGAGCGGCCGAAGATCGAGTTGTCGGGCGGCGGTGAAGTTGCCCGGAACGAAGCGTACGAGATCACGCAGCTGAACTGGTCGTCCGAGCGGCACGCGGGGATGTGGTCGAAGGACCCGCCGACGTCGGCTCCGATCGGTACGGACACGCTGGAGCCGAGGATCATCGCAGAGATCATGAGGTCGCGAATGCCGTCGTGCCCGTCGATCTCGTCCTGGATCAGGCGGCGCAGATGGCCGGCGCCCTGCGAATGGCCGATCAGCATGAAGGGCCGGCCTTCGTTCCAGTGACCGAGGTAGTAGCGGAACGCGTCCACGACATCGCCGTACGCCTGCCCCGGCGTCATTTCGCCCGACGAGGTCAGCGTTCGTTGCCGGTAGATCGGTGCGTACATCTCGCATGCCCGGCCCAGGCGGGCGGCTTGATTGCGAACGGTGTAGATCTCTTCTTTGTAGTTCCCGTCGAAGGGCGCGTTGCCCTCGGCGCCCAGTCGGACCGTCGGGTATACGTAGAAGCAATCGAATGTCGGGTCGCTGGCAGGGACGTGCGGCTCGGCGGTGAGGGTGCCATCGGCGAGGACCTCGGTGGAATCGAGGTCGTTGTCGCAGACGTCGCCAGGAAGATCCTTTCGGCACAGCCAGTGCGCATCCGCCGCGTAGATCTCGCTTTGGTGGTCGGCGAAAAAGATCGTCGGTGGGCTGCCGCCGCCGGAGCCCGAGCCGGAAGTGGCGCCATCGCCGCAAGCGGCGAGGAGGAGCGCGGACACGACCAGAACGCGGAGAGTTCGCATGTCCCGCGCTTACCAGGGAGGGCCGAAGCGGGCAATCGCGGCTGGGGCGCCTCGCCTCTTGCGTTGTCCATCCCTGCGCGGCAGGACGGGTTCCATGAGTGACTGGCGCCATGAGTACGACAGCAAGCGGCAGAGCGCCGAGGAAGCCGTGGCGGCGATCCCCGACGGGGCCTTTGTCCTGCAGGGCAACGCAATCGGCGAGCCGGCGGCGCTTCTTGGTGCGGTTGCCGACCGTGCCCGAGCGGGTGGCTTCAAGAGCGTGAAAATGGCGTCGCTGTTGCCGACGAAGCACAGCGCCGCGACGATTCTCTCCCCAGACGTGGCCGACGTGATCGGCTGGGTTTCGTTGTTCGCCAGTGGGGCCGATCGAGCCGCGGTGCGCCGCGGCGACGCAGAATTCATCCCGATTCAGTTCCACCAGGTGCCACGCGTCATTCGTGAATATCTGGAAGTGGACGTCGCGTTGATTGCGGTGTCACGGGTCGATGATCGTGGCTACATGAGTCTCGGGGTGAACGCCGATACCAATCTCGCGGCGATCGAGAAAGCGGGGTACGTGGTTGCCGAGGTGAACCAGCACATGCCGCGCGTCCACGGGTCGGGCTGGGTGCACGTGTCCGAGATCGACGCGATCGTCGAGCACGACGAGCCACTGACCGAGCTCCCTGTGCCCCCGGTCCGTGACGAAGACGCTCAGATGGGTACGACCATCTCTGAGATGATCCCCAACGGCGCCACGATTCAACTGGGGATCGGCGGAGTGCCGAACGCGGTCGCACGCAGCCTCCGGCATCACCGTGACCTGGGCATCCACACCGAGATGTTCGTCGACGGGATGGTGGATCTGATCGAGTCCGGCGTCGCCAACGGCTCGCGCAAGAAGACTCACGTGGGCAAAGCGATCTACGCGTTCGCCGCGGGTTCGAAGCGAATGTACGACTTCCTCGATGACAACCCTGGTGTCGAAGTGCACCCTGTCGACTACACGAACTATCCTGCCAACATCGCAAAGAACGAGGGGCTCATCTCCGTGAACGCGACGATCCAGATCGACCTCACGGGCCAGTGCTGCTCCGAGTCGATCGGCGCAGAACAGTTCAGCGGGACGGGTGGCCAACTCGACTTCGTGCGAGGAGCCTTCGATGCCGGCGGAACCTCGATCATTGCCTTCTACTCTACCGCGAAGAGTGGAGCGGTCTCACGGGTCGTTCCCACGCTGAGCCCGGGCGCCGTCGTGACCACTCCTCGGACGGACGTGCACTACGTGGTTTCCGAGTACGGCGCCGCCCGGCTCAAGGGGCGCTCGACGCGCGAGCGCGCGCAGGCTCTGATCTTGCTGGCGCATCCCAAGTTTAGAGAGGAGCTCTCGCGCTCCGCCGCAGAATTCGGCTACCTGGCCGGATAGGCGGTACCGCCGTTCCCTCCAGGCCGAATTCGGATCGTTCGGGCAACAAAATTCGGGTCCCTGCGGTGGACTTTTCTGCTGCGGGTGGGGCACGCTGGCTGTCTCGTGGGCCGGTGCGGCTCGTCTCGACACGTGGGGAAATTCATGGGCGATCACGGCAAACGAACTCTTGCAGCTCCTGCATCCCTGTTGATACTGGCGCTCTGTCTTTCCACCCGTCTCGCTGCGGCAGCACCGGGGCAACCCGTATTCTCCGCCGCCGGCGAATCGTTCGCCACGTGGCGCGACTACTACACGTCGGACTACTTCGAGCAGAACGGAAAACGCTGCGGCAAGCCGAAGTCGATCATTCCCCAGGCCGTCGCTCCGTCGGATTGCTCGTTTTCGTCCACGAGCCCTTCGAGGGACTACGACACGGCGGACATCTACGAGATCCCCGTCGTGGTTCACATCATCGAGCACACGAGCGGCGATGGTCAGATTTCCGATGCGCTGGTGCACAGCCAGATCGACGTGCTGAACGAGGACTTCCGTGCGCTCGCCGGCACGCCCGGTGCTCCCGGCTATGACGTTGGGATCGAGTTCGTCCTGGCGACCAGGGATCCGTTGGGGAACCCGACGACGGGTATCACGCGATCCGTGAACGACACCTGGTTCGCGGACGGCGGGAGCTACTGGAATACGCTTGCCTGGGACACGGCCGAGTACATGAACGTCTACACCAATGAGGCCGGTGGCAACCTCGGGTACGTACCGAATCTCCCGCAGGGCGGCTTGGCGGGCAACGCATCGGATCGGATCGTGATCTTATGGAGTGCCTTCGGTCGAGCCTCGAGCGGTGGGCCCCCGTACGATCAGGGGCGTACGATGACGCACGAGGTCGGTCACTACCTTGGCCTGGAGCACACGTTCACTGGCGGCTGTGCATCCGCGACGGCTCCGAGCTGTTACTCGACGGGTGATCTCCTCTGCGACACGGCCTCGGAGGCGGGTTGGAGGTTCGGGTGTCCTGGCGGCGCTAGTAGTTGCGGCACTCTGGATCCGATCGAGAACTACATGGATTACACGGACGACACCTGCATGGATCGGTTCACGAACGAGCAGTCCCACCGTATTCGCTGCAGCCTTCTGAACTATCGATCCGACCTCTACGACATCCAGAACCCGGGAGTCTGCGGGAATGGCGTCATCGAGACCGGCGAAGCGTGTGACGGAAGTGCTTCGGGCGGGTGTCCGACCGGCATCTGTAATTCGGACTGTACGTGCGAGGATCCGGTTTGCGGGAACAGCGTTCTCGAGGTTGGCGAAGTTTGCGACGGCATGGACGATGCGGCGTGCCCCGGCCAGTGCGACGGCTCGTGTGCGTGCCCGAGCGCCTGCGGCGACGGCACCTGTGACGCGGAAGAGAACGCGACCAGCTGCGCGGGCGACTGCGGCTGCTCGTCCGCCGGGGCGTGTGGAGATCAGGCTCCGGATGGCTGCTGGTGCGATGCGTCGTGCACCGAGTTTGGAGACTGCTGCGCCGACTCCTGCACGGCGTGCAGCGTCGCTTGCGTCGCGGTCCCGACGTGCGGCGCCTCTCCGGTTGCCCCGTGTCGCGACACGGGGGCATTCGGTGCGCGCCTGACGATCAAGGACGGCGCAAACGACGCGAAGGACAAGCTGGTCTTCAAGATCAAGCGGGGAGATGCGACCTCGACCGCGGACTTCCTCGATCCGCTCTCGCTCGGCACGACAGCAAGCCTCTGCGTCTACGATAGCTCTGGGGCGCCGCAGCCCCTGTTGGCGGCCGCGGTACTCAGCGGCGGTACGTGCGGCACCAAGGACTGCTGGAAGGCGCTGTCGGCCTCGGGCTTTCGGTACGGGGACAAGACCGCTGCATCGGACGGCCTGTTCCATCTGAAGCTGAAGGAGGGCGCGGGCGGCAACGCGCAGGTCCTCGCCAAGGGGAGGGGCATCGGGCTCGATCCGCCGACGCCACCCCTGGAATTCCCGCTGACGGTCCAATTTCTGATGGACGACGGTGTGACGAGGAACTGTTGGCAGAGCGGCTTCCTCGCGCCGATCAAGAACGAAGCGGGGCTGCTGAAGGCGAGGGGGCCCTGACGCACGACCTGATCGAATTGCCGGAGCAGTAGTGAAACCCCAGCATCCATGAGGACTATCCGTACCGCATTTGCTGCGGATCTCTCTTGGGAATCGTGCAAGATCGCACCGCCTTGCACGGTCGCGCGTAAACCTCCTGCGCGTCGTATTTCGTGGGAGAGGAGCCCCGTGGTCGGAAGAGTGCTGAAAATACAGTGATTTTCGAGGGCATGCTTGACGTTGCTTGACGGTGGGGGCGGCGTACGGCTCGGCACGCTTCTGGCGTAGCAAACCCTATATGCCGCGTAAGCACGGAAGCCAGCTCGGCTCGGAGCGTCGCATCACCATCCCTGTACCGCCCGACCTGAGCGACCGGATCGATGCCGCCGTCCACGCACGCCCGGGAGAGACCCTCAAGTCGCTCACTCTGCGGGCCGTCGCGCGCGAAATCGATCGTCTGGAGGAGGAGCGCGGCGCGGAGGGGGTTGCCGAGCCGTTCCCGGCGGCACCCGGCCGTCCGCCACCCGGCCGCCCTCGCAAGGAGGCCGTCGAGCTCGCGCAACGCGGCGGGGGAGAGGCGCGGGCGGCTGATTCGTCTGCCGAGGTCGAGAGGCTCATCCACGTTCTGGAGCAGGGGGAGCACAAGGAGCCGCTGCTCGCGAAGGAGCGGTCGGCCGGAAAGTCATGAGCCCGCAAGCGGCCGCTACGCGATGATCCCTGCCGCGCGTAGTTCGGAAATCTCGGTCGCGTCGACACCGGCTTCGAGCAGGACCTCGTCGGTGTGTTCTCCGAAGCTCGGCGCGGGAAGGCGGATCTCCGTTTTCTCCCCGTCGAACCGGGCCGCGGGACGTGCCTGGCGCATGCGGCCACCGATGGGGTGATCGCTCTCGACCACGAGTCCGTTCTCGACGATTTGCGGGTGTTCGATGAGTTCGCCGCGGTCGAGGACGGGGGCGCATGGAACATCTTCGGCTTCGAGGCGTTCGAGCCACTGTGCGCTGGTCTTCGTGGCGAGCACGTCCTGGAGCAGGGTGAGTCGTTTGCCGGCGTTCGCGACGCGGCCGGCCGGAGTCGCGAAGCGCTCGTCTTCGAGCCAGTCGAGCCGATCGATCGCGCGGCAGAGTCCTTCCCACTCGACGTCAGATACCGCGCCAGCAGTGATGAAGCCGTCCGCCGTCTCGAACACGAGATCTTGGGCGTAGCGTGCACCGCGTGTGCCCACGCCTCGTCCGATCCAGGTGTGTCCGGCCATGCCCTCGGGCCAGTGAAACTCGACCGTCGCGTCGAGCATCGACAGGCGGAGATGCTGGCCCTTGCTGGTCCGAGCCCGCCCGAACAGGGCGGCGGTAATCGCTTGGGCGGCCGTGATCGCGGTGAGCTTGTCCGGCACGATCAACCGCATCATCCGTGGTCTTCCCGACGCCCGGTCGGCTTGGATGGCGGCGAGGCCGGAGAGGGCTTGGACGATTGGGTCATAGACTCGTTTGTGCGCATACGGACCGGTTTCGCCGAAGCCGCTTATCGAGACGTAGATGAGGTCGGGCCGCGTGCGGCGGAGCACGTTCTCGCCGATGCCCATTCGCTCGACGGCACCGGGTCGAAAGTTCTGCACGAAGACGTCGGCGTTTTCGATCAGCCGAAGGAGCACGGCGCGTCCTTCTTCTCGCTTCAGGTCGATGACGATGGAGCGCTTGTTGCGGTTCGAGGTGGCGAATGTGGACGACATCCCGTTCTTCGTGGCTCCCATGTGGCGGACGAGATCGCCGACCCCGGGAGCCTCGACTTTGACGACGTCAGCGCCCTGATCGGCGAGGATTCGCGTGGCTACTGGGCCTGAGATCATGGTGGTCACGTCGACCACGCGGACACCTTCGAGAGGTCCTGGCATGGGGCGTTCCTACCGCGCCCTGGGGCCTCGAGCCACCGTCACTCGGAGCACAATTCGGTGGGTTTTCGCGTATTCCCGGGTTGATTTACCTCTGTCGGAGGCGCGAAACTGCGGATTCTTTGCCGATTTTCAACCAGGAGGAGCCAGATGTCCGACCAGTCCATCAGCCCGGCAGGTGAGAAGTTCGACCTGCCGAAACAGAGCGAGTACGCCGCCGAGATGCAGCGCCTCAACACGCTGGCCGACCAGGCTCGCAAGGAGGGCAAGGAAGTCGTCGTCGTCATGGGCGTCGGCTTCGTCGGTGCGGTCATGGCTGCGATCGTCGCCGATACCGTGGACGAGAAGGGCGAACCCTCCAAGTTCGTGATCGGTTGTCAGCGCCCGAGCCCGCGGAGCTACTGGAAGATCCCCCTGCTGAACAAGGGTGTGTCGCCCGTGAAGGCTGAGGACCCCGAGGTCGATCCGATGATCGCTCGAACCGTCCTCGAGAAGAAGACGCTCACCGCAACGTTCAACAGCGACTGCCTGAAGTTGGCCGATTGCGTGGTGGTCGACGTTCAGTGCGACTACTCGAAGAACGATCTTGGCAACATGCGCACGGGCGAGGTCGAGATGGCCGCTCTCGAGGCTACCTTGCAGACGATCGGGGAACGCATTCCGGCCGAGTGCCTCACGCTGATCGAGACGACGGTCGCGCCGGGCACGACCGAGTTCGTCGCGATGCCGATCCTGCAGAAGTGCTTCGCAAAGCGCGAGATGAAGAGCGTGCCCTTCTTGGCACATAGCTACGAGCGCGTGATGCCCGGTAAGGAGTATGTTGCGAGTATTCGCGACTTCTGGAGGGTGTGCTCGGGAGTGACGCCGCCTGCGCGCGAGCGCGTGGTGAAGTTCCTCAGTGAGGTGCTCAACGTCGAGAAGTTCCCGCTGACGGTCATGGATCGTCCGATCGAGTCGGAGACGGCGAAGATCGTCGAGAACTCGTACCGCGCCACCACGCTCGCATTCATGCACGAGTGGAGCATCTTCTCGGAGCGTAACGGGGTCGATCTCACGAAGGTGATCAATGCCATCAAGGTTCGCCCGACGCACAGCAACATGATCTTCCCGGGCCCCGGGATCGGCGGCTACTGCCTGCCAAAGGACGGCGGCCTCGGCTACTGGGCCTACAAGCACATTCTCGGGTTCGACGATGGCGACGACGTGTTCAAGATGAGCACGATCGCCATCGACATCAACGACACGCGCGGTCTACACGTCGCCACGTTGACCCGTGACGCGCTCCGCAACATGGCGCGTTACATCGCCGGCGCAGAGATCGCCGTTCTCGGCGCCAGCTACCGCCAGGACGTCGGTGACACGCGGTACTCCGGCTCTGAGGTCGTCGTTCGGCGTCTCGTCGAGATGGGGGCCGAAGTTCGGGTGAACGACCCGTACGTCGACCACTGGTTCGAGTTCGAGACGCAGGAGACGTACCCGGCGCCGGGACACTCGCTCTCGCGCTTCTTCCGCAATCAGGATGGTCTGACCGATCTGCGGGTCGAGCCGTCGATCGCGAAGACGCTGAAGGGCGTCGAGGCGGTCGTGCTGGCCGTTCCGCACGAGCCGTACCTGAAGCTCACCCCGGAGAAGGTCGTGGAGATGGCCGGGGGACCGCTCGCGGTCGTCGACTGTTTTGGCATCCTGAGCGACGACGACATTCGTCGGTACTTCGAGCTCGGGTGTGAGGTGAAGGGTCTCGGGCGCGGGCACATTCAGCGCATCAAGGCCGAAGTGCGCGCCTAACTCTCGTACCGCGGGGCCGCCGGGTGATCCGGCGGCCCCTTCTTCTTTCGAGGATGTCATGTCGCGATCGACGATCAAGATAGTCGTCGCGGGCGCGGTCATCGCCGTCGCGACGATTCTCGCCACGCAGCACATTCTGAGCCTCTTTCCGTCGGGCTCCGAGGCGAGCCAGGCCTCAGAGGAGGCGAGCTTCCTCGCGCACCTGCTCCTCCCGCTCTCGGTCACTCTGTTGATCTTCGTGGTGATCGCGGTGGTCGGGGGGGCAATCCGGCTCGCGATGGCAATCCTCGGGTTCGGTCCGGGTGATCCGCCCACGGCGGAGTAGCGATTTTGGGGCCAAGCACTGCGCACATGCCTCGGCCCTTGCACCTGAGCGATCGGAGATGCCATTTCATTTGAATGGTGCGGCTTCGCGCGCCGTCAGCACAGAGGCACGTGATGCAGCAGACCGAGAACTCCCAGCACGAATCGACGAACTTCGAAGACCGATTGGGTGCCCTCGTGGCGTTCGCCGGGGCCTCCTTCGTCGTTGCGAGCATCGTTCTCTCGAGTACGACGATGTCGGGCTGCGGCCCCTGCTGGCCCGGCCCGTGTGCGGACGCATCGCCGACGACCAGCGCCACTCCGACTCCGACTCCGACCGGCGAGGCCGACGTCAGTTGCACCGTCAGTCGAGACCGGGATCTGATCGACGCGAACCTCTGGCAGGGGGACTCCGAGACGTGCCCGCAGATCCTGTTGGATCCGGCGGGGGCGGCGTACGCCGGAGGCGAGTTCTGTGAAACGGGTCTCCGGATGGACGGGGCAACTGATGTCTTCCTCTTCCGGTACGCGTGCAACGTGAGCGAGCCCTGGGAGCTCGCCATTGCCACCGCTTCCGATGACAGCGACACCATGGAGGTGCTCCGGATCTGCCCAACTACGGTTCCGCAGAGCGACGTCTTCGTGAACGCGGAGGTGCTCGAGATCCGAATTTGGGACCGGCGACAAGACGACATCAAGGCCGAGGCCGCCGCGTGGACGGAGGGGTGCGTTGCGGAGGATGCGAGCGAGGATCGCCTGACTCAATGTGCGGCGGTCTGCGCGGGCACACAGTCCTTGTACGGCGCGTTGGAGGCGCTCGATGAGCTTCCCGAAGACGCTGAGGTCGGCTGCTACCTCAAGCTCTACGACGCGCCGGCGCCCCCGGACGGGACGACGGTTGCCAGTACCGACGACAGCGTCAGCGTCAATTCGTCGTGTCTCTGCGCCCCGACGACTGCGTTTCTGGATTGCCTCGTCGATGCGGACGGGACAGGTGAGACGTGCTTCACGGACACCGAGACGTACGACGTGAACTGTGGCGAGACGTGCTGGATCGACCACGGCACGGAGTCCGACGCCTGCCCGACGCCGGTTCCGTAATCGCCTTTGAGCACGCTTTCGCTCGCCTCGGGCGCGCCTCTGCGCTAACTCCCAAGCGGGATGGCGAAGGTGGGAGCGGCGGTCTGGATCTTCATCCTCTGCGCGCTCGCGGCGTGCACGAACAATCCCTATCCGGACGCGGACTCCGGCCGGTCGGTTCTGTACCGGACGATGCGCAAGAGTCCCCCGAAGACGCTCGACCCTGCGGTCGCGTACTCGGTGGCCGATCACCTCGTCACGGGCACCGTCTACGACACCCTGATCGACTACGATTACCTGGCTCGGCCCTACCGTCTGATCCCGGGACTCGTCGAGGCCATCCCGGAGGAGGTGGAGCACGGTGATGGAACCTGGTCGCTCTCGTTCCGGCTTCGTCCGGATCTCGTGTACGACACCGACGAGTGCTTCGAACTCAGTCGGTCGGGGGCCCGCTCTCGCCCGATCCTCGCCTCGGACATCGCCTTCGAGTTGATGCGGCTGGCAGATCCGTCGGTCGGAAGCCCGGTCGGGGCGGTGTTCGCCCGGATCGTCGGGTATGCGGAGTTCACCAAACGCTTGCAGGCGCTGCGTGACGGAGACCCCGCGTTTGAAGCGCGCCGGATCGACGAGCAGTACCGCGAAGCGGGTGGCGTCGACGGCATCCGGGTGCGGTCGGATCGCGATCTGGAGATCGTCTTGTCGCAGTCGTTTCCGCAACTCCTCTATTGGTTCGCGATGGAGTTCACGACGCCGGTGCCGTGGGAGGCCGTCGTGTACTACGACGGCGAAGACGGACGAGATGTGTTCTCGGAGCATGCCGTGGCGACGGGCCCGTTCCGGCTGACGCGCTACGAGAAACGCTCGCGGATCTCGCTCGAGCCGAACTCGAACTGGTACGGAATCCGGCATCCGGAGTGGCACGCGCCAGGGGCGACGTATCCGACGCGCGGGTCGCAAGAGGACCGCTCGTCGGGGCTCCTCGATCCGCGGTATGTCGGTCGCCCGCTGCCCTTCCTCGATGGGGTCGAACTCGTCTTCGAGAACGAGCAGATCCCCGGCTTCAACAAGTTCTTGCAGGGCTACTACGACTACTCCGCCATCATCGAGGAGACGTTCGATCAAGTCGTCTCGGAAGGGGGACTCACGCCGGGCATGGAGGCGATGGGGGTGGGGCTCTCGAAGACCCCGCAGGCGGCCGTGTATTACGTCGGGTTCAACATGGACGATCCCGTCGTGGGACGGAGTGGTGGCGACCGATCGCGATTGCTGCGCCAGGCGATGAGTCACGCGATCGACAGTGAGGAGTTCATCCGACTGTTCTTCAGCGACCGCGGCATTGCGGCGGAGTCGCCCTTGCCGCCGAGTATCTTCGGCTCCGAGGAGGGGGAGGGGAACCCGTTTCGCCGCGTGGATCTCGATCGTGCGCGCACGCTGCTGGCGGAGGCGGGCTATTCGCGCGGAATCGATCCCGCGACAGGCCGGCCCTTGAAGCTGAGCTTCACGACGGGCGACACCAGCGCGCGCGCGCGGCTCCGATACCAGTTCTTCGTCGACTCGTGGCGACGGATCGGCATCGACGTCGAGATCAAGTCGACGAACTACAACCAGTTCCAGGATGTTCTGCGGCGCGGCGCGTATCAGACGTTCTTCTTCGGCTGGGGCGCGGACTATCCGGACCCCGAGAACTTCCTGTTTCTGCTCTGGGGTGATCTTGCGAAGTCGAAGAGCGGCGGCGCGAACTCGGCGAACTTCGACAATCCGGAGTACGACGCGTTGTTCCTGGAGATGCGCAACCTGCCCAATGGGCCCGAGCGGCTCGCGATCATCGGGCGCATGCTCGAGATCTTGCGCGTCGAGCGGCCGTGGATCGAGATCTTCACTCCTGAGGAGTACGTGCTCTCGCATGGCTGGGTGCGGAATCTGAAGTCGTTTGGGATGTCGGTGCCCATGCTCCAGTATCTCGACGTGGACGCCCCGGCGCGCACCGAGAGGCGGATGGCGTGGAATCAGCCTCTCGAGTGGCCCGCTTGGGTACTGGCGGCGCTCGTCGTCGCGGCCGTGATTCCGGGCATCGTGACGTTCCTTCGGGAGCGCCAATGATCGCCTACACCGTGCGCCGTCTCGCGTACGGCTTCGCGACCGTCTTGGGCGTGCTCACTTTCCTGTTCGCTCTATTCTTCCTGTACGCAACGCCCGAGGACATGGCGCGGCGGGCTCTGGGCGAGAAGGCGCCCCCGCAGGCGCTGGAGCAGTGGATCGTGAATCACGATTATCACCATCCGCTGCTTTGGAATCCCGATAATCCAGGCCAGACCCTGATCGTCGATCACTTTCGTCGGATGCTCACCTTCGACTTCGGTCGCAGTGATGCCGACGATGTGTTGGTGACGCGCCGGCTGCGGAAGGGGGTCGGGCCGAGCCTGTCGTTGACGGTGCCGCTCTTTGTCGGGGGTCTATTCGTCTCGATCAGCCTCGCGCTGTTCGTGGCGACATTCCGTGAGACGTACATTGACCGGGCCGGCGTCGCGCTTTGTGTGTTCGCGATGAGCGTGTCGATCTTGCTCTACATCATCGGTGGGCAGTTCTTGATCGCCCGCGTTCTCAGGTGGTTCCCGATCTCGGGGTTCGACCCGTCGCCCGAGGTGATCGGTCGGTTTCTCGTGCTGCCGGTGTTCGTCGGCCTCGCCGCGAGCTTCGGCGAACAGGTGCGCTTCTATCGAACGGTCTTCGTCGAAGAGACGAATCGCGACTACGTGCGCACGGCGCGGGCGAAGGGCTGTGGCGACGGTCGAGTGATGTGGCACCACGTCCTGCGGAACGCGATGATACCGATCATCACGCGGGTCGTGTTGGCGATCCCCTTCCTCTTCACGGGGTCGATTCTTCTCGAGTCGTTCTTCGCCATTCCCGGTCTTGGCTCGATCACCGTCGATGCCATTCACGAGAACGATTTCGCGACGCTGCGGGTCATGGTCTTTCTGGGCTCTCTTCTCTTCATCGTGGGGCAGATCGCGACCGACATCTGCTACACGCTGGCCGATCCACGCGTGCGATTGGAGTAGCTCGGTGGAGCCTCACGTCTTCTCGAACTTGGTGACGACCGCGTTGTTCGCGGGCTTGATGCTCGCGCTGTGGGGAGCGCGCCGGAGCTTGTTGTGGCGCAATGCGGGACGTGAGCTCGTTCGGCGTCGGCCGATTTCTCTCGCGGTGGTGGCGGCATACGCCCTCGTCGCTGGGCTCGACTCGATCGCGTGGACCGATCCGCACGACGCGGTCGGAGAGGATCAGGCTGTGTTGCTCGGTGTCGCGCGGACGGTGGTCGATCGGTTCTTCCCGGCCGACTTCCAGGAGGCGAGCTATTCAGCACCGCTTGCGGACCGTGAGTTGTACGGCGGAGAGCCGCTGAGCCACCCGGGTGCGCACTGGCTGGGGACCGACATCATCGGCCGCGACGTTTTTCATCGCGCGCTCAAGGGGGCGCGGGTGGCCTTGATCATTGGTGGGCTGACGAGCCTGATCGTGCTGCCCCTCGCGCTGCTGGTCGGAGTGTCGGCGGGCTACGTTGGGGGACGCCTCGACGACGCGGTTTTCTTCGTGATGTCGACACTGGCCTCGATGCCGAGTCTGCTTCTGCTGATCGCACTCATCATGGTGCTGGGTGTGGGCACCGTGCAGGTGTGTGTCGCACTTGGGGTGACCGGCTGGGTCGGTCTCGCCCGGCTGGTCCGGGCGGAGACGATGAAGATTCGGGAGCTCGAGTATATCGACGCGGCCCGCGTTCTGGGTGCGTCCGAGCTTCGCATCGTCTGGCGCCACGTCGTGCCGAATCTGATGCACCTCGTCGTGATCACGTTCGCTCTGTTGTTCTCGAGCTTGGTGTTGTCGGAGGTCGTGCTGTCGTGGCTCGGGATTGGGATCGACGGCTCGTGGGGGCGGATGATCGATCAGGCGCGGACGGAGCTGTCGCGGGAGCCCGTCATCTGGTGGAGTCTTCTCACTGCGTCAATAGCGTTGTTCGCGTTGATCCTGGCCGTGAACCAGGTGGCAGATGCGGTGCGCGACATCCTCGATCCACGGACCGCGGGGGAGCGCTCGTGAGCGAATCCTTGCTCGAAGTTCGAGCTCTCCATACGAGCTTCCCGCAACCCCACGGCCGGGCGAACGTGGTGGACGGGGTTTCGTTCGACGTGAATGAGGGCGAGACGGTCGCGCTCGTCGGAGAATCCGGTTGCGGGAAGTCCATGACTGCGTTGTCTCTCATGCGGCTCGTGCCCAAGCCGGGCAGAATCGAATCGGGTTCGATCCGGGTCGGGGCCCGCGACGTGCGCGCGCTGCCGGTGACGGAGATGCGTCGCGTTCGCGGCGGTGATGTCTCGATGATTTTTCAGGAGCCGATGACGAGTCTCAATCCCGTGCAGCGGTGCGGGCGGCAGATCGTCGAGGCGATTCGTCTGCACCACGCCGAGTCGAAGGCCGAGGCGCGTGGTCACGCGCGCGACTTGTTCGGTGAAGTGGGGATCCCGGACGCGGAAGAGCGGCTCGACGCGTATCCGCACCAGCTTTCTGGTGGCATGCGACAGCGGGTGATGATCGCGATGGCACTCGCTTCGCGCCCGAAGCTGCTGATCGCCGACGAGCCGACGACGGCGCTCGACGTGACCATTCAGGCGCAGATCATCGACCTGCTTCGAGGGCTGCAGCGAGAGTTGGGCATGGCGATTTTGCTCATTACGCACGACGTCGGGGTCGTCAACGAGCTCGCTGACCGGGTATTGGTGATGTACGCGGGGCGGATTGCCGAGGAGGGGCCTCGTCGCGACGTACTCGCTTCCCCGGGGCATCCGTACACCCGCGGTCTTCTCCGCTCGTTGCCGGGTGTGGTGGGGCCGGAGGATCGCCTCGAGGAGATCGAAGGTGTGGTGCCGCCACCCGCGCAGTGGGCCCACGGCTGCCGCTTCTCGAACCGGTGCCCACTTGTCTTCGAGCCCTGCGTCGAGACCCAGCCCGAGCGCTTCCGCTTGAGCGACGGGCACGGGGCCTGGTGCCACGCGACGAAGCGCGATGGGGGCGGTGCGCGATGATGGTCGATGCCGAGCCGCTGTTGCGCGTCGAGGGGCTCGAGACGTACTTCGACATCCGGTCGGGTCCGCTGCGAGCGGTCACGGGAGCGGTACGCGCCGTCGACGGTGTCGACTTGGCGGTGGAGGCGGGCAAGACGCTCGCCCTCGTCGGGGAGTCCGGGTGTGGAAAGACGACGGTCGGGCGATCCATCCTGGGACTCGAGCGTCCGAACGCCGGGCGTATCGTCTTCGACGGCGTTGATCTGCTCGGGCTCGGCCGGGCCGAGCTTCATCGCTTTCGAAAGCGGATTCAGATGGTATTTCAGGACCCGGGGGCGGCGCTGGATCCTCGAATGCGGATCCGCGACGCGATCGCCGAGGGGATGCGGGCGTTCGGTATCGGAGGGACTTCTCGCGAGCGAACCGAGCGCGTCGCCGACCTGCTCACTCGGGTGAAGCTCGATCCCGGGCAGATGTCCCGGTATCCGCACGAACTTTCCGGGGGACAGCGCCAACGTGTTTGCATCGCACGTGCCCTCGCCGTCGAGCCGGACCTGATCGTGTGCGACGAATCTGTTTCGGCGCTCGACGTGTCGATTCAAGCGCAGATCCTGAACCTTCTGGCCGATCTCCAGGAGGAGCGTGGACTCGCGTATCTCTTCATCACGCACGACCTTGGCGTCGTCCGTCACATCGCCAATCAGGTGGCTGTGATGTACCTCGGGCAGATCGTCGAGGATGGGCCCGTCGCGCGCGTCTTCGCAGAACCGGCGCATCCGTATACGGAGGGGCTGCTGGCGGCGGCTCCGTCGCTGGATCCCGATGCGCGCGCCCGCCCGGTCCTCGTTTCCGGAGACGTGCCGTCGCCGTCCCGCCCGCCGTCCGGGTGTCGGTTTCACACCAGGTGCCCGGCGGTCTTCTCGCGTTGCTCGGTCGAGCGACCGCCTGCCTACCGGGTCGGTGAGGGCATGAGTCGGTGTTTTTTGCGCGACGAGAATCCCTCGGCTGCCCAGAAAGGCCCGGCTGGCAAGGTCCCGTCGCTGTAGACCCTGCGACAATTTACCGCATTTCCCCGTTCGGCTTGGGCCCATAGTCTCCACGAGGCGAATGTCCAACAATGGGAGAAGACGCATGCAGATCGACCTCATCCGGGCCGTCGCCTTGGCGACCCTGCTCGGCGTAGGCTCTCTGGGCTGTGGCGAGTCCGGCACGGGCGCCTCCGGCCACGCCGCGGGCGGCGAGCATTCGGACGAATCTGGCGACGGGGACCACGGTGACGGCGGCGACAATGGCGACGGCGGCTTGGTCGGACCCGACGGTGACGAGTTCGCACAGGACGCCTGTCACGGGTTGCACGCGGAGGGTGTCGTCGTACAGGCCGCATTGGACGCCGCCGGCGCGGCCGACGTCGTCGTGACGCCAGGCGATACGACTTGGGTGGTGCACCTGCCCGAAGGTGTGACGAGCTTCGCCACCCTGATGCTGCCTGCTCCGCATTCCGACTGGGCGGTGTTCGTCGACCACCCGGATGTGGTGGTGAGCTTCACGAATCACGAGACCAACGATCGCTTCGACATCGTACCCGAGAACCCGAACGCGTCGTGCCCCGATGACATGGCCGTGGATGCGCGTGTGCACATTCACACGGAGGGCCATCACCTGATCGAGTTCTCAGCTGACGGTGCACGTGAGATCCGCTTCCAGATGGTGTCGGAGACAGCGGGGCACGACGGTGACGGTGGCGAGACCGCCGATGCGATCGCACACGGCGCCTGTGACGCGATCACGGGCGAGCACATCATGCTGGCGGCCTCGTCGACGCCCCAGGAGGCTCTGGCCGGGGACGTGATGATGGTCGGGTCGAACGTCTACCATGTGATGCTGCCCGACGGCCCGGCGTATGCCGCGGTCCACCTCACGACGGATCACACCGACTGGGCGGTTTTCCTGAGTGAGCCGAACCTCGCACTCTCCGTCTCGAACGACGAAGTAGGGAGCTTCGCGGTTACTCCGCACAACCCGAACGCGGCGTGCCCCGAGGCCTTACAGGTGGATAGCCGGATCCACATCCACGCGGGCGGCATCTTCGTCGTCGAGTTCGCGCCCACCGGCGCTGGCGAGGTCCTGTTCAACATGGTCTCCGAGGCGGAGGGTCATGGTGATGGTGGGCACGACGAGGAGGGTGAGGATGACGATCACGAAGGTGATGGCGACGGCGAGGGTGACGACGACCATGCCGTCGGGGATGACGAGCACGAGGGCGATGACGACCACGCATGAGCGTCCGCATCCACCGGGCCTGCGACGATATGACGCGTTGCCGGCTCGCCCGGCTGACGTCTACCGTCGAGTCAAATGAAGAAGGAGACCACCTTGAATCTAGCTTCGATGATGCTTCGCATGCGGTCCGCAGCGTTCTGGGCCGCTTGTCTCGCCGTGGTGGTCTCGGTCGGGCTGGGTGGTGTTGCGGCTCAGGCGCAAACCATCGGAACTCCCGGGGTCAGCGGCGATCAGTTGGTCTTCCTCTACGACGCGCGGTCGAACCGCGTCGCGTTCATGAGTGCCGCTAACCCGTCGTCTGACACGATCTTCCTCGACGTTGCGCTCTACTCTCAGGATCTAACCGAGACTCTGGCCGCAGAGACGGTTTCGCTCGGACCCGCATCGAACCTCGTGATCGACCCGACCAGCTTCGGTGGCGGCGGTGCGAACGGCAATGCCGGCTTGGCCACGGTCACGCCCGTGGAGAGCATGGAGGACATCACCCCAGTGGTGCCGCCGCAGCCGATCGTCGGTGGCTTTACGCTCGCGAACCTCACGTTGATGTCGGGCTTCGGGCAGAACCCGTTCGCGCGATTCGCGGTTCTCGGAAATGGCTCGGCCGCTTCGCCCGGTGCCACGGTCGACGGCGGCAGCGTCTCCTACCAGCGCTTCGATCCGGGGGTTCTCATGATCCCGGTCTACTTCGATCCTGCCGACCTCGGCCCGCCCGAGAACGACGGCAATCGCGTTCTGATCGCAGTGTTCCTCGACGACTACGACGGCGGCTACCGCATCATCCCGGGTGGCACGAGTGCCGTGGGTAGCTTCTTCAACGCAAACGGGTTGCTCATCGCCGAGAATACGACCGCGGTGAACGGCGTGCTGCTGAGTGATCTGCAGTCGATGGCGGGCGACTCGAGCTTAGATGGTTCCAGTGGCAAGGCGTTCTTCGAGGTCGACGCGAGCGGCGGGAACGTGTTCGGGTTGTTCAGCCAATCGATCGGTACCTTTGCCGCTGGCCAACGCATGCCAGCCGTGGCCGAAGTGCCAACCGGCACGCTGCCTCCGGTCCCAGTCACGATCAGCTTCGACGCGCGGGTCAACGGTGAGCAGTTCTCGTGCGGCCGAACGTTCAGCAACATCGGGACGAGCAACGCGACGGTCGAGCCGACCGATGCTCGCTTGTACATCGAAAACGTCCGCCTGGTGAACGACGACGGCGCTGAAGTGTCGGTCGATCTGGAGCAGGACGGGACCTGGCAAGTAGACGATGTGGCCCTCCTCGATTTCGAGGACGCGACCGGTCTTTGCGGCCAACGTGGCACTGCCGAGACGAACTCGAGCGTTCGCGGCATGGTGGCGGGAGGCACGTACACGCGCCTGCGCTTCGAAATGGGAGTCACGAAGAGCCTCAACCACGGCGACTCGGCGACCGCCCCCGCGCCGCTGAACAAGACGGCTCTCTTCTGGAGCTGGAACGCGGGCTACAAGTTCATTCGCTACGACAACATCGCCGAGAGCAACGGAAATGAATTCCGGGTCCACATTGGGAGCACGGCGTGTATGGGGGACGGCCGCGGCGACGCGACCTGCGCGAACTCGAACCGGATCGAGGTCGATCTCCCATTCAGTCCGAGCGACGACACGGTGTTGATCCAGCTCGCAGCGTTCCTCGCGAACGCGAACGTGGAGCAGAACTCACCCGAGACACCGCCCGGGTGCATGTCGGCCCCCGACGACCCCGAGTGCGTCCCTGTATTCGCGGCGGCTGGGCTGCCCTACGGCGCGAATCCCGGTGGCTCACAGCAGATATTCTCCGTAGAGTAGGTTTTCATGCAGCTCGGACGGACATTTCTAGCCTTGACCGTCGCGCTTGGCCTTGCCGCGTGCGGTGGGGGCGGGGGCGACGGCGATACGGCGATGGGGCCGACGGATCCAGTGGATCCCGTCGATCCAGTAGATCCGCCACAGCCGACTCCCGTTGTTCCGGAGCCGAATCCGGACGGGCCGACTGCGTACGTCTACGATCTGCCGCCGGGCTTCCCGGAGCCGCTCATCCCCGACGACAACCCGATGACCGTCGAAGGTGTCGAGTTGGGGCGCCACCTGTTCTACGAGCGCCGTTTGTCGCTGAACGAGGAGCAGTCGTGTGGGAGCTGTCACCAGCAGGCGCTCGCGTTCACCGATGGTCTTGCGACGGCGGAGGGGTCGACGGGTGACATTCATCCACGGAATTCCCCGAGTCTGACGAACGTCGTCTATAACCCGACCCTCACCTGGATGAATCCGCTGCTGGTCTTCCTCGAGGAGCAGGCGCTCGGTCCACTTTTCGGCGAGGACCCGGTCGAGCTCGGCTTCAGTGGTAAGGAGGACGAACTGCTCGAGCGGCTGCGGCGAGACGCACTCTACCAGGTGCTGTTCGGTAACGCGTACCCCGATCAGGGTGAACCCATCACGCTCGATAGCATGACGAAGGCGATTGCGTCCTTCCAGCGCACGATGATCTCGGGCAACTCGCCGTTCGACAAATTTGTGTACCAGGGCGATGACGACGCGATGTCGGAGGAGGCGAAGCGAGGATTCCTGGCCTTCGACAGCGAGGGCCTCGAGTGCAACCACTGTCACGGCGGGCTGAACTTCGCGTCGTCGCTCACGCACGCCGGAAACCCGAATGATCCCACGCCGTTCGAGAACAACGGTCTGTACAACCTCGGAGAGAATGGGGAGTACCCGCGGCCGAACGTGGGCCTGTTCGAGTTCACGGAGCGCGTGCGCGATTACGGTCGGATGAAGCCGCCGACGCTGCGGAACATCGAAGTGACCGGGCCCTACATGCACGATGGGAGCATCGAGACGCTCGAGGAGGTGATTCGTCACTACGAGCGCGGCGGGCGCCTGATTGGAGGGGGCGATCTCGCGGGAGACGGAAAGCAGAACCCGAACAAGAGCGACTTTCTCACGGGCTTTCCCCTCTCCAACACGCAGCGCCTGGAGTTGCTCGAGTTCTTCAAGAGCCTCACCGACGATGAGTTCCTGAACGATCCTCGTTTCAGCAGCCCGTTCCCCGAAGAGTGAAGCGCCGGGACGCTTGCGCATTCGACCGCGAGGCCTTGTAGGATGAAGTTCAGAGGACTGCGCGCCGCGCTGTCGGTCGCCATGACGCTGTTGGTGGGGAGTGTCGGGCCGGCTGTCGCATGCGACATCTGCGCGATCTACACGTCGGTCGATCTGGGCGAGAGCCGCACTGGGTTTCGGCTCGGCATTGCCCAGCAGTACACGCATTTCGGCACCCGTATGG
>JAJCZO010000269.1 GCA_029262355.1 Deltaproteobacteria bacterium | reverse complement strand
ATCGAAACCCTCGCTCCGATCGTACGGCAGGCTGGCCACGACGTCCGGATGTTCGACACCTGCCATCCCAAGATGAAGCAGGAGCGCATTGCGGAGGCCGTCGTCGAGGAGAAGCCCGACGTGATCGCCTTGTCGTTCCTGTCGACGACGTCCTACCCGACGACCAAGGAAATGGCAGAGCGACTAAAGCAAGTCGCGCCGGAGACGCCGATCATCCTCGGTGGAGTCTTCGCCTCGATGAACACGAGGCAGATCCTCGAGGATTGCCCGCACGCGGATGCTGTTGGAAAGGGCGAGGGCGAAGAGCTTCTGCCTGACTACCTCGACAACCTCGACAATCTGGAAGCAGTCAACGGCCTCGTGTGGCGCGACGGCGACCGCATCGTGGACAACCCTCCGCGCCCGATTCTGAAGGATCTCGACAGATTCCCGTATCCCGATCGGATGACCCTGCCGGTCGACTACATCGAGTCGATGCCACTCGACGTGCCGACGGTTCTATCTCTCGACAAGTTCTGCACGATGCAGAGTTCACGCGGCTGTCCGTATCCCTGCGTGTACTGCGACATCCCCGCATTGGCGGAAGGGAAGTGGCGTTGTCGATCTGCCGAGCACGTACTGGGGGAGCTGCAGCAGCTGAACGATCAGGGCTACCGCTCGGTGTACCTCACCGACGATCACTTCCTGCTGAAGCGGTCGCGCATCAACGAGATCTGCCAGGGCATCATCGACCGTAAGCTCGAGCTGCGCTGGGGTTGCGAGGGGCGGGTTGATTCGGTTGCGGTCGACCAGTTTCCGATCATGGGCAAGGCGAACTGCGGCTTCCTTGCGTTCGGGGTGGAGGCCGGGACCCAGAAGGTGCTCGATCGTCTGAAGAAAATGCAGACGCTCGAGCAGTGTGAGAACGCGGTGCGCGAAGCCAAGCGCAACGGTATCGAGACGTGCCACGGGTTCTTCCTCGTTGGTTCGCCGGACGAGACCGAAGAGGACATCGTCGAGAGCTTCCGCTTTGCCGCGAAGCTCGAGCTGGACACGTTCGGCTTCAATCGCCTCTGTGCCTACCGTGGTACGCCGCTGTGGAAGGAGTACGTCGAGCGCGGTGTGATCGATGACAAGCGCGACTGGTACAAGTGGTTCAAGTGCTCGGATATCGACCCGCGGGTGCTTCCCGGCGAGGTCATCAACCGAGCTCGTCAGAAGGGCTATGCCGTCCTGTTCGCGAAGCGGATCTTCCTGCGCCCGATCAAGACCTACAAGCTCCTGCGCAACTTCGGTCGCTACATGAAGGCGAGAGACATCCTGGAGCTGCTTTGGAGTCCCTTCCGCAGACGGACGTTGGTCCATACGGCCGACCTCCCGGTGAACATGACCGACGCGGGGCTGACGGCTCCGATTCGCGTCCCCGAGGCGGACTTCGGGGGCAACGCCGGGCCGGGCGCTTCGGCCCAGCAGGCCGGAGGCGACGCCGGCGAGGGGCGGGCGGCCTAGCCCGACGAGGGTGGTCCGCGGGTCGAACAGGTACGCCCCTGAGTTCCCGCCAATCTTCGGGGCGGAGCTCCGCTGGCGATCCTAGCTCCAGTCTTCACAGTGAGGCTGTCCGCGGCCGGGAGGGAATGGCTTGATCCGGGGGCGGACGCGAGCGAACGTGCGGACGGCACGAGAATCCGAGCCCCGGATACACGGGAATACGTGAAGGAGACGCCATGATCTACGACAATCCAGGCCACGCCGACTCGCCGGTGAAATTCAAGTCACGCTACGAGAACTACATCGGCGGCCGGTGGGTGCCGCCGGTCAAGGGCGAGTACTTCGGGAACATCACCCCCGTGACCGGCGAGCTGTTTTGCGAGATCGCGCGCTCGTCCGCCGCGGACGTCGACAAGGCGCTCGATGCAGCTCACGCGGCGAAGGATGCGTGGGGGCAGACCTCGGTGACAGAACGCTCCGGTATCTTGCTGAAGGTCGCGGATCGCATCGAGGCGAACCTGGAGATGCTCGCAATTGCCGAGACCTGGGACAACGGTAAGGGCGTGCGGGAGACGCTGGCGGCCGACCTGCCGTTGGCCGTCGATCACTTCCGGTACTTCGCGGGCTGTATTCGCGCCCAGGAAGGTGGTCTCGCCGAGATCGACGCGACCACGGTCTCGTATCACATCCACGAACCGCTCGGCGTCGTCGGGCAGATCATTCCATGGAACTTCCCGATCCTAATGGCGGCCTGGAAGCTCGCGCCGGCTCTCGCTGCTGGGAACTGCGTCGTGCTCAAGCCTGCGGAGCAAACGCCTGCGTCGATCTTGCTCGTAATGGAGCTCGTCGGCGACCTGCTGCCTCCTGGGGTCGTGAACATCGTGAACGGCTACGGCGAGGAGGCCGGCAAGGCCTTGGCCACGAGCGAGCGGATTGCGAAGATCGCCTTTACCGGCTCGACTGCTGTTGGTTCACAGATCTTGAAGTACGCAGCAGAGAACATCATTCCGTCCACTGTCGAACTCGGCGGGAAGTCTCCGAACATCTACTTCGAAGACGTTCTCGACCAAGAGGACGAGTACGTTAGCAAGGCTGTCGAGGGGATGGTGCTCGCGTTCTTGAACCAAGGTGAAGTCTGCACGTGTCCGTCACGTGGATTGGTCCACGAATCGATCTACGAGAGCTTCATGGACATGGTCGTTTCGAGAACCAATCAGATCAAGCGCGGAAATCCGTTGGATACGGAGACCATGGTCGGTGCACAGGCATCCTCGGAGCAGTTCGAGAAGATCATGGGCTACATGAAGGTCGCACGAGACGAGGGCGCCAAGGTCCTCGTGGGTGGTGGCGTCGAGGAGATGTCGGGTGGTTTCGCGAAGGGCTTCTACGTCCAGCCAACCATCTTCGAAGGCAAGAACGACATGCGGGTGTTCCAGGAGGAGATCTTCGGACCCGTGATCAGCGTTACCACGTTCAAGGACGAGGCCGAGGCGCTCGCGATCGCGAACGACACGATCTACGGCCTCGGTGCTGGAGTATGGACGCGCGATATGAACCGGGCGTACCGCATGGGCCGCAACATCAAGGCCGGTCGGGTGTGGACGAACTGCTATCACGCGTATCCCGCGCACGCGGCTTTCGGCGGCTACAAGAAGTCGGGCGTGGGCCGCGAGACCCACAAGGTGGCTCTGGAGCACTACCAACAGACGAAGAACCTGCTCGTCAGCTACGCTACGAGCCCCCTCGGCTTCTTCTAAACGTGGAGTCGTACCCTGACGATGTTCGGTCCTCGGCCTCTCGATCGCTCGGGTGGACCTGACTGAGGCGCCGCCCTCCGGGAATCGGGTTGGTTCCTCGTTCGGTGCGCGTCGTCGTGCGATGAGGTGCGCTGCGTGACAACCGCTGGTGACGTTCTAGGCGGGGGGTGCGGAGGCCGCGACGTCGATCGGGATGTTCTCGGCGTCTTGAAAGCCGGGTAGGTGAACGACGAATGACGTGCCCCGTTCGAGGGCGCTCTCGACCTCGATTCGGCCGCCAAGGCGTCGCACCAGTTGATCGACGATGTACAAGCCCAGCCCGACGCCGTTCTGGCCGCTGTGTGGACGCGCGTCGACCTGACGGAACATGTCGAAGACCACCGGGAGCTTCTCCGGGGGGATTCCGATCCCCGTGTCCTGCACCTCGATCTGGAGCGTTCCAGCTTCGCGGCGGACGATGACCTGCACCGTGCCGCTGCAGGTGAACTTCAACGCGTTGCTGACGAGGTTGCGAACGATCAAGGCCATCTTGGCGGGGTCGGAATACGTGGCACTCTGCGGGTCCACGCGACAATCCCAGTCGAGGCAAACACCGGACTGGCGCGGCAGTCCAGCGGTGCTCGCTGCGAAGGAATCGAGAAGGTCGCCGGTTCGAACGAGCTCTCGCTGCACCGTGATGGCGCCAGCCTCCAATCGTCCCACCTGCAGCGTCGTGTCGATGAGGTCGAGGAGATCGCGGCTGCTGGCGTCGATACGGTCGAGCAGCGCTCGAACCTCGCCGGGGGACGCCTGGGAGTCGTCGCGCAGCATCTCGGTGTACCCGAGGATCACATTGAGCGGGGTCCGAAGCTCGTGTGACATGGTTGCCACGAACTCGGACTTGAGCGAACTCGCCTCGCGGGCCTCTTCCAGCAGCTGGGCGTTGCCGAGCGCGATCGTTGCGTGTTCGGCGATGACGACCAGACGCTCGAGCGCGAGGTTCGGGTCCGCATTGGCCGGCAGCTCCGAGTGGCCTACCGCGAGGGCCCCGACCAGCGCCTCGTCGCGGAAGAGGCCGGCGAGTAATACGCAGCGAAGTGGTCGCCCGTCGGTGAGGAGGTCCGGGATGTTGGCTGCCTCGTCGTCGAGGAGCAAGACCCGACGCTCACGCGAGAGACGCCCGATCCCCGGCCACGCAGCAATCGGCATATCCATCGCCGGCGCGCTGTCGCTCGGCTGATCCGCGTGCGCGCCCGCCGCCACGCGGAATGTCTCTCGGGAGAGATCGATGAGAAGAGTGGCGCTCCAAGCAGCGGAGAGCCGCTCGCGGGCGAGGCCGTTCACACGCGCCAGCACTTCGGGCGATTCGATCGTCGAGTTCAGCACTCGCGCGATGCCGACGAGCTCGGCCAAGCCCCGTCGGCTGTCTTCGAGGCGGTCGGCGAGGAGTGCGAGCGCGGTGTTCTTTTGTTCGAGGTGGTCGCCGTAGAAGAAGCACTGCTGCGCGATGAGGAAGAACAGAAAGCTCGGACCGAGCGATTCGACGCTCGTGAGGGTCGCCATCGAGAAGCCGCGCTCGAGCCCAAGGAGGATCTCGTGCCCCACGGTCGCGCCCCCGGCGACGATGAGTCCCGAGGGGATCGACACGAGGCCCGCGGGGATGATCACGAGCGCGAACAGGGGCCGAAGGAGAAGCGCCAAAGTCCCCTGCGTTGCTGCGCCGATGCCGATGGTGATGGCGCTCAGGTCGACGAAGTGCTGCGCGTAGAAGAAGGGTAGCTCGAACAGGCCACGCCTCCGCCAGCGCATCGCCCACAGCGAGAAGAGGGCCACACCCCCGAGCACGCAATAGGCCACGAGAAGGTCGATCTGCCCGCCCGTGATGGCCACGGCGGTCGCAAAGACGGCCACGAGAGCCACGGCGCGAAGCCGAGTGTGGGAGAGCCATTCGTTGATGACTCCGAGGTCGTCCCTGACGCGTCCTTCGCTTCCCATGATTTCGGCCGACAGCCGTGAGTCAGCCCAAAACGCTTATGCAAACCGTATGCCAGCTCGCATGCACCGTCGTTCGGTCCGTTTCGCGCTCTGAGCGTCAAGTGAACGCCGCCGAGCGGCGAATCAGCGACGGAACCGAGGTGCCGGACCGGTTCGCTCGCAAGGAACGCGTCGTCAGCCTCCCGCGGACGTGGCTAAAGGAAAGTTGCAACACGTGCCGAAGTTGCAACGAGCGCCCCGCTCGGCGGATCCTGGAAAGTGCCCGGTTATCGTAGCCTTGGCTCACCTCGGGCACACGATCCCTTGACAACGGCGCTTCTGATCCCCAAGCGAGAGACACCAATGGCCAAGCCACTCGTTGTCGTCGAGTCGCCCGCGAAGGCGAAGACCCTGTCCAAGTTCCTAGGGAGCGACTTCGACGTGCGGGCGTCGGTGGGTCATGTGGCCGATTTGCCGTCAAAAGGGCTGAATATCGACGTCGACAACGGCTTCAAGCCGACCTACGAGCTGACGGAGCGTGGGAAAACGGTCGTGAAGGAGCTCAAGGCGGCCCTCAAGCAGGCGTCCGAGCTCTATCTCGCGACAGATGAAGACCGCGAGGGCGAGGCCATCGCCTGGCACTTGTTGGAGTATCTGAAGCCAAAAGTGCCCGTAAAGCGGATGGTTTTCCACGAGGTCAACAAGTCGGCGATCGAATACGCCGTGAACAACCCGCGCGATCTGGACTACGGGCTCGTCGACGCGGCCGAGACCCGCCGGCTGCTCGACCGCCTCTATGGATATGAGGTGTCTCCGGTCCTGTGGCGCCGCGTCAATCGGGGGCTGTCGGCCGGGCGGGTGCAGAGCCCGTCGGTGCGACTGATCGTCGCTAGGGAACGCGATCGCATCAAGTTCGTCACCGCCGACTACTGGGACATCGACGTGGTCACGGGGACGAGCCCGTCTTTCGACGCGAAGCTCGTGTCGGTCGACGGCTCGAAGGTCGCCTCGGGAAAGGACTTCGACGACCAGGGCCAGGCCTCCGACAAGGTCATTGCGATCAACGAGGCGCGCGCGGTGGGGCTGGCTGCCGGCCTCGCGGGCGCTTCATTCTTGGTTCGCTCGGTCGAAGAGAAGCCATATCGGTCGTCGCCGAAGGCGCCGTTCATGACCTCCACGCTGCAGCAGGAGGGCGGCCGGAAGCTACGGCTGTCGTCCTCGCAAGTGATGCGCGTCGCCCAGGGATTGTACGAGCGCGGCTACATTACCTACATGCGTACGGACAACGTCGTTCTGTCCAACGAGGCCATGCAGGCGGCGCGCACCGCCGTGGAGGGCGAATATGGCGCCCAATACCTGAACGCCGGACCCAAGCAGTACTCGTCCAAGGTCAAGAACGCACAAGAAGCCCACGAGGCGATCCGTCCGAGCACGCCGTTCCGCAGTCCGAAGGCGCTCTCGCCGGAGCTGAACAGCCAGGAACTCGCTTTGTACCGGCTGGTGTGGCAGCGCACTCTGGCCTCGCAGATGGCGGATGCCGCGGGTGTCACCGTGTCGGTGCGCGTCGGTGCCGGCTCGGCGGACCCGACGACCGGCGAAACCGCGGATTGCGAATTCGCGGCCTCCGGGACCACGATCACGTTCCCGGGCTACCGAGCCGTCTACGTCGCATCGAAAGAAGAGACCGGCGAAGACGCCGCAGACAAGGAAGCACTGCTCCCACCACTTCAGAAGGGTGACTCGGTAGCGATCGACTCGATCACCCCGAATGGGCACATGACCTCACCGCCGGCGCGTTTCACCGAGGCGTCGCTGGTCAAGCGCCTCGAAGAGCTGGGCATCGGCCGCCCGTCCACGTGGGCGTCGATCATCCAGACCATCCAGGATCGCGGGTACGTATGGAAGAAGGGGCAAGCGCTCGTGCCGACATGGACGGCGTTCGCGGTGATTCGGCTCCTCGAAGAACATTTCAACGCGATCGTCGACTATGACTTCACGGCATCGATCGATACCGATCTCGACGCGATTTCGCGCGGCGACCGCCAGAAGGACAAATGGCTCAAGCGCTTCTACTTCGGCGACACGGGTGACGGTGACACGGAGGCGATCACGGCCGAAGCCGGCGATGGTCAACACGCGCTGCTGGGACTGAAGCGGTTGGTCGAGGAGAACCTCGACAACATCGATGCCGCAGAGATCAACACGTTTCCCCTCGGCGACGATGAGGATGGCAACCTGATCGTCGCGAAGCCGGGCAAGTACGGGCCGTACGTGAAGCGCGGCGAAGACACGGCGAGCGTGCCCGACGATCTCACGCCCGATGAGCTGACCGTCGAGAAGGCGCTCGAGTTGCTGGCCGCCCCGAAGACGACCGATCCGATTGGCGAGCTCGACGGGCTCCCGGTCTACGCGAAGAACGGGCGGTATGGCCCCTATGTGCAGTGGGGCGACCACGACAATCCTCCTCCCGGGATGGAGAAGCCGAAGATGTCGTCGCTGTTCAAGACCATGGCCTTGGAGGACGTGACGCTGGAGGATGCGACGTCACTCCTGCAGCTTCCGCGCCACCTCGGCGACGACCCCGCGGATGGTGTCAGCATCTTGGCGAACAACGGTCGGTATGGGCCGTATGTCGTGAAGGCGAAGGACTACCGGAACATCGATTCCGAGGACATGCTCCTCGAGATCTCGTTGGAGCAGGCGCTGGAGATTTTCAGCGAGCCGAAGGTCTACAAGCGACGCGGGCAGAACATGGCCGCCAAGGGCCCGCTCAAGGAGTTCGACCTCGATCCGGTGAGCGAGAAGAAGGTCACGGCCAAGGACGGTCGTTTTGGCATCTATGTCACCGATGGCGAGACGAACGCGTCGCTCGGCAAGGGCGACCGCCTCGAGGAGATGACGCCCGAGCGTGCGTACGAGCTGCTCGCGATTCGCCGCGAGGCGATCATCGCCAAGGGCGGCATCCCGGGCAAGAAGGCCAGGGCAACCAAGAAGAAGGCTTCATCCAAGAAGAAGGTGGCGGCGAAGAAGGCGCCGGGCACACGGAAGCCGGCAACGAAGAAGGCCGGAGCGAAGAAGACCGTGGCGAAGAAGAAGACGGTCGCCAAGCCGGTTGGCGACTGAGGACCCCCTGGCCGCGGCACGAGGTCGCGCCCGACGTCCGCGGAGGCGAAGCCCTCTCAGCCGCCTCGAAGTTCCTGCGGTCCGCGGAGCAGCTTGCCGGGGTGTGCTCCCGTGCTCGCGTCGTTCTCGCGAATGATCTCTCCGGATTTGAGCGTCGCAACGTAGCCCGATGCCCCTTGAATCAGCCGCTTGCCACCAGCCGGTAGGTCGTAGGCCATCGACGGCGTATCCAACCTCAGCTGCTCGAAGTCGATGACATTCACATCGGCCAGGTAGCCGGGAGCAAGAACGCCGCGATCGTCGAAGCCGAAGAGCTTCGCCGTGCGTTGCGTCTGGATGTTCACCGCCTGCTCGAGAGATAGCGTCTCGCCCGGACGGTCGCGCACCCAGTGCGTCAGCATGAAGGTCGGCATCGAGCCGTCGCAGATGATGCCCACGTGCGCGCCGCCGTCGGAGAGCCCGAGCACGGTGTCGGGATGCGTGAGCATGGAGTGCAGGTTGTTCAAGTTTCCGCCGCCGAAACCCAAGGCGGGCATGTAGAGAAGCTCGTGTCCGTCGCGTTCGAGCATCCGGTCGTAGGCGACCTCCAAGGCGGAGATGCCCTCGCGTCGTGCGATCGCCGCGAGGCTCTGTTCGGGTGCTGGCTCATAGTTGGGCGGGTCGGAGAGGGGGAAGATGCGCTCGAGGGACGCATGCATGACGGCCATCATGGCACTTGCCGGAACGACTTCCTCGGCGAGGATGGCCGCGCGGACCTCAGGCTTGCGCAACTCCGTCAGCCGTTCTTCGTAACCAAGCTCGGCGAGTCGCTGGTAACCGGCGTGTCCGGAGAAGAGGTGGTCGCTCGACTCGAATCCGACCATCACGGAAGCCGGCTTCCCCGCGACCTGCGGCACCAACTGGACGCCGTCTCGAGAGAGCTCGAGTCCTTCGGACAGGCAGCCCTTCCATCGGTCTGGCCTGCCCGGAATGTCGAGAACCATGTACGTCACGGGAACGCCATTGGCTCTGGAGATCTCGGCCATCCAGGCGAACTCTCCGGCGGCTGTGTCTCCACCGGTGAAGATGTGATCCGTGACGACGGAGAAGATGCGGCGTCCATGCCCCTTGAGAGCCGCACCAATACCGATCAACTCGTCGGAGCCGGCGAAGGTACCGGCCGCTGGCTCGCCGTCCCCCGCGCGGTGGCCCAAGGTGCGGGTCGTCGAGATTCCAACGGCGCCGGCTTCGATCGCCTCGCTTGCGATCCGGCACATCTCCTCGATCTCGGCTGCGGTTGCGGGATCGTTGGGGCGACCGTCGCCGAGGACGTACCCGCGCAGCGCTCCATGGGCGAGCATGGCGGCGACGTCGATCGACTTCGGGCTCCGATCGACCTCTTCGAGGTACTCGCTGAAGCTCTCCCAGTTCCACGACATCCCTTCCGTCAGCGCGCTTCCGGGGATGTCCTCGACCCCCTCCATGAGCTGAACGAGGAAATCCCGCGACTCCGCGCGAACCGGAGCAAAGCCGACACCACAGTTTCCCATCACGACCGTGGTCACGCCGTGCCAGCCAGAAGGAGATAGCTCGGGATCCCACGTGACCTGGCCGTCGTAGTGCGTGTGGATGTCGACCCAGCCGGGCGTGACGATCGCACCGGCAGCGTCGATCTCGCGACGTCCCGGCGCGTCGACCACGCCGACGGCCACCAGGCGGTCGCCGTCGATGGCCACATCGCCTCGACGCTTGGGAGCCCCAGTTCCGTCGACGATCCAGCCACCTCGAATTACGACATCGTGCATGATTCGCGTACTCCCGTCCTGGGTTTGAGAGACACCGGTGTACCGGCATCCCGGATATACAACAATTCCGCCGCGGGTGGGGCCCCCTTTCCGGTGAAGCGGGCGACGGCGGGACGAGCGGGAACCCACTGGACGCCCACGGGTGTCACCGATGGATGCGGATGCAGGCCCGCTTTTGTTGCGGCGCCTGAGCCTCTGGCCTATGGCATGGGCAGATTCTCACTGGAAGTTCTGACGCTCAGGATGGGCGTGATCGGAGATGCCAATGAACGCCGTTCGCCTCGTGCTTCTGGTCGCCTTGTCCTCCAGCCTATTGGCTTGTGGCGATGGAGCGAGCACCGACCCCTTCATTGAAGACCTGATCCGATCGGGGGAGGGCTTGTCGGACCTCCTCGACGAGACCGCGGAGTGCTGGGGCGCAGCAGGTCCAGAGACATCGACCTGTGACTGCAGTGGCGGAGGCATCCTCAGGGCAACGCGAGTCGAGCAATCCCCACGGACACAGGTGACGCGGCTCGTTCTAGGGGCGGACTGTCAGGACGAGAATGGGCTTGGGTATGAGGGTGTACAGATCATCTCGGAGGTCTGCGAAGACGGCACATTCCCAGACGGCTGCCTGCTCGTGGAGGGGGACGAAGGCAACTTCGAAATGAGCACTTTCGGTGTCTGTAGGAACACGGTCTCGACATCGGATCCTGCCGTCGAGTGTAGCGGCGTCTTGGCTGGGACGTGTGCCGGGGCGAGGAAGACATGCGAAGCCTTCCCCGTCGGAGACGACTGCAGCTTCTCCTGCTCCTGAGCGCCAGGCACCTGAAGTTCGGCGCCCCCTGGGTTCGTCGGGTGGCTACTCCGGGGGTGGGCCGGTGAACGAGATCAGGCCATGCCGATTCTGGTGTCGGATGCGGCCTCGCTTGATCACGAAGGTGTCGACACCGTCTTCGATCTCGATCCATCCGACGTCGAGGCTCGTCAACGGCCGCGTCGTGTTCTGTGCCCCATAGGCCGCCAGGCCAATGGAGGCCGTGAGGCACGCGATCGCGACGGTGGTGAACCCCAGCGCGGTCGTCGTTCGGGTCTGTCTCCGAGGCGTGTTCCTGACTTCTACCTACCACGCCGCAGCACATGGTTTGGCATCGCATGAATGGGGGATGCGGGGCGCCCCCGAGGCCCGCGTGCGTGGGCGGGGTGAGAATCCTTCTCACCCCGCCCACGACGGGGGGTGAAGCGAGTTCGCGTTACCGCGAAAGAAGACCGGACACGAGGAAGTTACCGCCGCCCGTGCGGGCGAGGGTCACGCGGCCGATCGTCACCGACGTGTTGTCGCCGGCAACGATCACAGCGCTGCCCAGTGCCTCATTGAGGCCGATCTTGGCCTTGCAGTTGCCCTTGCTGTCGATCGTGCAGCAGATGCCCGATGCGAAGCCGTTCGCCGAAAGTCCGTTCAGCTCCGTCAGTGTTTCCCAAACCGTACAGCCCTCGGGGTCACCTGAGGTGCAGTTGTCCGTGGTCACGCGCGCGTCGACCTCCGCACAAAGCTCCTCGCCTTCACAGCCGATGATCTTCGTGACCTTGAGGCTTCCTTCGAGCGCGCCCTTCTTCTCCTTGATGTCCACCTTGGCACTGGATTTCACGGCCTCGAGCGAACACGTCGTATCTGCGGGAACCGACGGGGCGCAGGCGGACAGCGCGAGCGCTCCACCAGTCGTGTCATTGACCGACCCGATCTCGCAGGCGTCGTACGAGCGGACGAGTGTCGCGCTGACCTTGTTCGCCTTCTTCGGCTCTTCCGGACGCTGCGCCGTGGCGGTGCTCGCCATGGCCCCGATGGCGAGAACGCTCGCGGCAACGATCAACTTCTTGCTCAACATGAAAACCTCCCAGGTTGCAGGTTAGGGACGAGCTCCGGGATTGGGGCTCGCTTGTGGTGAGTGGATCAGCGCCTGTGTGTCTGGCGCCTGGTTGTTGCGTGCGCGGAGTGGGGGTTCTCCCAGTCCGGACAGCGAGACGTACTCGATGTCGGCGGGCTCATCGCCCACGCCCGCTCGCCACAGCTGCTGCATCGTATCGGTGTCGATCGCGATGATTCGGTTCGAGTCCTCGTACGCCACGTAGAGAACCCTTCCGTCCGGATCGATCGAGCCGTATTGGGGCGACTCGCCTACCTCGGCCGTGCCCATCTTGGCGCCCGTCTGATAGTCGATCGCATGCACCGCGTCGTCGAAGCTCGCGAGCGAGAACACTCGACTCTTGGTCGGGTGCATCACCAACCCGGCGCCTGTCGGGGCTGGATGGGTTGCAACGACTTCGCGCGAGGTCGTGTCGATTACCGATAGGCGGTCGTCTGCGAAGCTGGAGCTCACCAGCCATCGCCCGTCGGAAGACAGAGCGAAGTCGTTCGAGTTGACTCCAACGGGGATCGTCTTCTCGACCTTGGTCGATTCCAGGTTGACGACCCAGACGGCTCCTTGCTTGCTTCGAATGAGGACGTAGAGGATCGTCCCATCCGGGGAGAGCTGTAGCCGTACCGGTCGACCCATTTTCGCGGGTGGCAGCGCAGCCACTTCTTCGCGCTTCTCGACGTCCAGGACGTGGACGGATTTCGTAGCGGCACTGGTTGCATAGAGATGCTTTCCGTCGCGGCTGAAAACGAGATCCTCGGGCTCCGCGCCGGTTTCGATCGTGCCGACCACATCGAGGGAAATCGGATCGATCAAAGTAATCTCGGAAGCGGTGGATGCGGATACGGCCACCAGTGGTGGGTTGCTCCGGTGTGCGATGCCCTGGGGGGTCGCTCCCACTTTGAGCACACGCTCTTCGTGGTGAGTGTCCCCATTGATCACGGACACGGTATCGTCTCGGTAGTTGGTGACGAAGAGTCGGTGTGACGGGGCTGTCGTCGTGGCGAGCGCAAGGCTGTGGCTGCAAGGCTGCACCAAGCTGAGGGCTACTGCCGTAAGCAGAACGGGGAGGAGTCTCATGGAGAGAGGCGTCGCAGGGAATGAGGAGAAACCGCCTGTCACATAAGCCCCGCGTCCGAGTCGATGTCAATAGAATTTCGTCCGCGTCTACGGCGGGCCGGCCCACATTCTGAGACCCCCCTGAAGCTCGGTCTCCGACGCCAATTGGAAGAGCGCCCGCTCGGTTGCCCAACGGCTTCGCTTCGGAGCCCGAAAAGACGCTCCCACCCGACGGACAACGCACGGGCGCCTCACTTCTTTGCCTTGAACAGGTCTCCCGTATCGGTTCGCACCTCGTCCATGTGGGCTGCGAAGCAGCCCTCCAAGTTGTCGCCGTGAAGCTCCACGGTTGCACCCGGGGATCCGCTGAGCGAGGCCGCAAGCCCCGTCGGCAGGCCGTCGTATCCGCGCGCCGTATTGTTGGAGCCGCGGACCACGATCGATGACTTGCCGGCCGGTCCGCCCCGCAACTTGATGAGACGGATGCCGTCGGCCGAACGCTCCTTGTCCTTGTAAAGGTATCCCGTGCCCTCCGGCGGCAATGCCCCGAGCGCCCGCCAACAATCGCGATCGCCGCAGAGGGTCGAGGCTCGGCCCGCCGTCAGTTCGGCGACCAAGCCGTCCGCGGCATCGAACACGCACAAGGTGTAGGTCGTCCCCGGCGCGTCTAGTGGCGTCCCGAGGTCCGATTGTGTCAACGCCGGGCCCTTCGCGAGCGTCACCGCGATCTTCTCTTTGCCGACCTTGTCCTCCTTGACGACCAGCGAGGCGCTGCCCCACGAGGTGTCGCACGAGGGGTCGGGTGCCGCGCCGCACCCGACGTGGAAGTCGATGTCGTCCAACGCGACGTCACTGCTGGTCGACGTCACCGTGCCGACGAAGCGGAGCTGCACATCCATCCCGGTGTACGCGGATAAGGAGACGGACGCCTGCCGCCACTCGCTCGTGCTCGTCCCGTCCGCACTCCAGAGGACCGACGTCGCCGGCGCGCCCGCGCACGGCGTGGTCGTGACTTCGACCTCGAGCGAACCAGGTGCGATTCCGGAGCCTTGCGTATGGTACCAGAAGCTCATCGCAGGGGCGCCCGATGCGGGTACTACGAACGGGGCCGACGTCAGGTGCGCCTCGTCTCCGAAGAGCCGCGGCGAGCTGGCCTCGATGAACGCGTACCAGCCGTCGTTGCCGTTCCCGAGAGTATGGTCGCTCGTTGGACCGGTGGCGAAGGAGGGCGTGCCGCGGATTCCGAACGTCCAGTCGAACTCGTCCTGCGTGCCGAGCGTGTCCCATGCGCCGGGGCCGAGCTCGAAGTTCTCTGCGACGAACGGATCGCATGACCGCTGGTCCGCCGGCTTCGCGAGCCCAGAACACACGTCGTCGTCCGAGCAGACGCCGTCGCGTCGATGACACGATACCACACGGGTCTGGCCTGGGTTGCCGCAGCTCGCCGAGCAGGCGCTCCAGGGGGAGGTCGCCCAGTAAGCTCCATTCGCAGGCGCCCCAGCGTAGCAGGTGTTCATGACGTCCTGGACCGCCGCACGGTCGAGGATGCTCAAGCCGGCTCGATTTCCGATGTTTACGTCTCCGTAGATCGCCTGGTACGCGGCGAGCTGCACTGGGTCCACGTCGATCGTAGCGAGCCCGTTCGAACTGAAGCCGGTGGACGAGTAGTGCATGATCGAGCCGTAGTCGTAGAGCCCTACATCGATGCCGCCGAAGGGCGAGTACATCCTGAAGTTGTGCTCGTGCCCAGGCGAGATGTTCGCGAAGTTGATGGTGATGTAGGCGTCTCGGTCGGTACGCGACTGTTCGTGGAAGAAGCCCACCGCGTGCCCGATCTCGTGGACCGTGGCGCCGAACCCGCAAGCTCCCGACCCGATCAGGTTGATGTCCTGCAGCCCGCCGAGCCTTCCGAGCGACGAAGAGCAGGAGCTGGGTGAGGCGCGGAAGCGAACGTACGCCGCCTCGTCGGATCGCGGTACGAGACGCACGAAGGTGCCGTCCGCCCAATGTCGGATCGCCTCGCGAATGTCCTCGTAGACGTCCGGGGCCGCGGAGTCGGACAGGGTCTCGTCGATCTCGTACGGAACGATTCCATCAGGCCACCGGCGCGCCAGCTGCCTCTTCACTCCGGCGCTCGGATCGACGTCCTTGAGATCCGCGGGCTCATCTGGCGCTGCACCGACCAGGGATCGCCCAAGCTCCCCGGCTGGGCGGAATTCCCAGCCGCCGCCCGCCAACTCCTCGCACTCGCCCACCGCGATGTCGCCCTCGAACAACGCGACGCCGCCCACGACTTCGAGAGTGGTGCAGACCACCGCCGGGTCCGTGGAGATGAACGGGGCACTCTGCGCGTCGGCTAGCGATGGCAGCGAGATGACGAGGGCGAAGAGCGGGGCCACGCGCAGAGTCCTAGGCATGGCGTAGGTATGCCATACGGCGCGAGAGGTGTGTACGGCGTTTCCCGTCGAGGTTCTGCTCTCCAGCAGCTGGCAGCGCGGGCCGGTCTCGGAGAACCGGGCGGGTCTGCTGACTTGTCGTAACTTCTGCTCGGGTGTGGCGAATCGGCTGACCCCAAGATCGCTGATCGCCGGGAATCGGCAATTTGGGCTGCCCCTTGGTTGGTCGCGTATGCGCGACCGAGCGATCGGGCGGGGCGCCCGAGTGAGGACGTCGCGTCGAATTGAGAAGAGGGCGGTGCGATCTGAGTCGAACGCTCGGTCGACAAGAGGCTCCACTCTCGCTGGACTCCAGCGTGACGTTGGCGATACGTTCCCCACAAGTCGTGGCGTTGCGGCCCGAACCTTGGCCCGACCCGCCAAGGAGGCGAGGTGAATACGAATGGGGCAGTCGTGGCCGGAATTCGATCCCGTCGCACCCCTGTCGGCGAGACCGGAGATTACGCAGTTCCACTCGGGCGACGTCGCGCGGGTGCGCGACTTTCTGGGGAATCACTTCACGGAGCACGTTCTCAAGGTCGAGGGACGTGCGCAGCATGTCGACACGGTGCTCCGTGCCGTCTCGGTGGGCGACGTCTCCGTGAACTATGTCGAGTTTGCGGAGCCGGTAGAGATCGAGCAGACGGTTCCGGAGCCCATCTTCATGATTGGGCGGCCGCTCAAGGGTGAGCTCGAGGTGCGCAACGGCGACGACTACATCAGCGGCGGTCCCCCGCGTGGGGCGGTGCTGTCCATGGACCGCGCGAACTTGATTCGCGGATTCACGCCGAATCTCCAGTTCCGAGTCGTGCGCCTCGAGCGTGAGTCTCTCGAGCGCCAGCTCTCGACCTGGCTCGACCGCGACCTCAGGGCGCCCGTGCACTTCGAGTTCCCGTTGCCCGCCGACACCGATGCCGGCCGCGCCTGGTGGGGCTATGTGGAGCACCTATGGACCAATGCCCTGAACGGTACTTTCGCAGTGGCGCCGCTCCTGCTGAGCGAGGCTTCGCGTATGACCAAGGCGATGTTGCTCTCGCTCCAGCCACACAACTACAGCGCGCTCCTTCGCGAGGGCGTCTCGGCCGCGGCGCCGTTCTACGTGCGTCGCGCGGAAGACTACATGCACGCTCACGCCAGCGAGTCGATCAGCATGGAAGAGCTGGTCGCGGCTTCGGGGGTCAGCGCGCGCGCCCTCTATGGAGGCTTTCGACGTTTCCGCGGGACCTCGCCCATGGCCTACCTGAAGTGGTTGCGCCTCGAGCGCGCGCACGCCGACCTGAAGGGCGCAAGCCCCGAGGAGGCGACGGTCGGGCAGATCGCCCTTCGGTATGGGTTTGCTCACCTCGGACATTTCTCGAATGCATACCGCCGAAAATACGGAGTGCCTCCGTCGCATACGCTGCGCGCCGCCCACCGAAGCTGAGCGCTCAGGCGCTCAGCCGGCGGTCTTCCCCTCGCAAGGCGTTCAGAATCTCACCCAGGTGGTCCGCCACGTAGCCGACGTCCTCCTCGTCGTTGCGGCGGCCTAGGGTGAAGCGCAGCACGCCGTATCGACGGGTGTCGAGACCCAGCGCACGGATCACGTGCGAGTCTTCCGCCGCACCTGCGTGGCACGCGGAACCGGCGGACACGTAGACGCCGATCGCGTTGAGACTGAGCAGCAACGAGCCGCTGTCGACTCCCTCGAAACCCACGCTGAGGTTGTGTGGCAGGCGGTGCTCCAGAGATCCGTTGACGACGAGCTCGGGCTCGACCCGGAGGAGCTGCGCAAGGAGCGCGTCGCGAAGCTTGGCGAGGCGTACCGTCTCGTGCTCGCGCTCGATGCTGGACAACTTGGCCGCGACGCCCATCCCGGCGATCGAGGCGACGTTCTCGGTCCCTGCGCGAAGCCCCCGTTCCTGGCCTCCGCCGTGCAACAGCGGGGCGAGCTCGAGCGAGCCGTCGATGAAGAGTGCTCCCACTCCCTTCGGGCCGTGGAGCTTGTGGCCGGACAGGCTGAGCAGCGAGATGCCGTTTTCGCGCGGGGACAGAGACAGCTTTCCGAATGCTTGCACGGCGTCCACCATGAACGGTACCTCGGCCGCGCGGCATACTTCGCCGATCTCGGCAATCGGGTTCACCGTGCCGATCTCGTTGTTCGCGGCCATTACCGAAACCAGGGCTGTGTTCGGGCGCACCGCCGCGCGCACGTCGTCGGCGGAGACGAGCCCGTTTCGGTCGCAGGGCAGCTCGGTGAGCTCGAGCCCCAACGACGCCAGCCAGCGAAGGGGTTCGAGCACGGAGCTGTGCTCGATCGCCGTGGTGATCGCGTGTACACCGCTTCGTAGCCGCGGCAGGAGAAGGCCCTTGATGGCCAGGTTGTTGGCTTCCGAGCCAGAGCCGGTGAAGACTAGTTCGTCGCTGCGCACTCCGAGTGCGCCCGCGAGCTGTGCGCGCGCCGTGTCGACTGCTTCGAACGCCATCCGGCCTAGGTGCGTGCTGCTGCCCGGGTTGCCGAAGCTCTGGTCGCCCTCGAGCAGCGGGCGCATGCAGTCGAGCACTTCCGGCCGCAGCTCGGTCGTCGCGCTGTGATCCATGTAGACCTCGCGCGGGTGTTCTACGTCGATGGTTACCAGCGGCTTGCAGCCGTGATGGGGGCTTTGGATCGGAACTCCCACCCACGTGTACAGCGAGTGCAGGCCGAACGGGAACAGCGACTCCAGCTCCTCGTGGGTTGTGGCGGTGTGGCGACGAAGGTTGGGCAGCAGTGGTCCGACTCGGTGCCGCTCGTGATAGCGGTGGGTGAACTCGATCAACTCGTAGTGACGCGCAGTGAGTTCGGTGCCACTGCGTCGCGACATCTCGTGGACCATCGCAAGCGTAAGACCGTCGAGTGACATGCTCAGACTCTCGTCCTGGCGGCGGTTGGATCGGCGCCCGGATAGAGCTGGAAGGGATAGCCGCCGGCGGAGGTCTCCATGCCCTCGACGACCAGCTGGAACTGATCCCAGGGCGTGCCCACGCCCATTCGATCGGGTCCAAACTGGGCGATCAGGCGCGCGCCCAGACAGTAGGGCGAGGTGTTGATCTCGCCGGTGAGGTAGGGACGCGCGATCAAATCGGAGTTGACCATGCGCAGCCCGCCCATGCTCGCATTGAGTCGCTTGCCGGTGGCGAAGCCGTATCCTTGAATCAGCCGCGTGAGCTCGACCGGGCGCACGCTCAGCACGACCACATCCGGGATCACGTCCACATCGTCGAAGTCGAGTGAGTACAGGAAGACCGCCTGCATGGTGGCCGGCTGGATTGCGATCATGTCGGAGACGGCCTGCTTCGCGGTGGCGACGTCCTTGAAACGGCCGGTGTCGCTCTCGCCGAACAGGGCAAACTCCGGGCGCCCAGCGGCGGCACAGGCGTAGACCTGACCCGACGTAAAGTCCTCGGGGCTCGGCGGAACGAAACCGTCGCCCTTGCCCGACTGATCGCGCATGATCTCCGTGTAAACCAGCGAGTCCCCCACCGGCTCGTTCTGGTGCTGATCGACCAGCCCCAGGCTGACCGCCGCCGCCACGCAGCCGATGTTCTCCCGCGTCAGGCAGACGGAGTCGCCCAGCGAAGCCTGCTTCGTGGCCTGACAGCTCGTGAGGGTGAGCCCCGTCGGCTCCATGGCGCGGACCTCGGGCGGTATGACCGCGCCGCGCTCGTAGAACTTGACCGCCGTGAACGGGATCTCGAGTCCGGGCACGTTGTGGGCTGCAAGATACCGCTCATACCACTTGCTGATGGTCGTCATGATGTCCTGTCTCCTCGCTCCCTCTCGGGACGCCGATGGTCGTGAGGAACGCGGCCACTCCGCGTCCACGAAGGACATCCTTTGGCGCATCGGGGCGTCATGGAAAGCGGATTCCGTGCGACTTCTCCCCGACTGCGGGGTTTGGTGCACGGTGGGGACGACCGGTGCAGCCAGGGGGAAACTCGGTGCGCCTTCGGGCCGCGTGAACGATCTCCCCGACGCCGGCGTGCGCTGCAGTTCGTCGAGCGAATCCGGTGTCGGCACTTGATTCGCCCCATCGGAGTGTCATCATCGGACGGTCAAAACCCCGCGTGAGAGACGTGCTGCTACCTGAGACCCAATAGGCCAAGAGCGGTGACGTCAACATCGTTTCGAGCGCGGTGAAGGATCTCGTCGCGGGTGCGGGTCTTCGATTCGAGGACCGAGGGCTTCATGCGCTGAAGGGCATGCCGGAATCGTGGCACCTGTACGCAGCCACCGCGTGAAGCCCCGCCGCGCGGAGCTTGGATTCGACAAGGCCATTGCGAGATGATGGCATGCCCCGGGAGAGAACCATGAGCGCGATGCGCGACATACCCTGGGGGGACCCACTCGTCGAGTTTCGGTCCGATGCGGACGTGGAGCGGCGCTTTCGCGACGCGACGGGCCGGGCGGCGGGGCCGGTGCTGGGCTTTCTGGATGCGCCGTGGCTCGTCGATACCCTCATCGTCCTGAGCGCCCGCCTTCTGACGCGGGTGCACCTCGACCGGGAGCTCACCGACTTGGTTGGCCTCGTCGTCAGTCAGGACAACTCCTGCCGGTACTGCTTTGCGGCGCAGCGCGCGGTTCTGCGGATTCTCGGCTACCCGGAAAAGCGCATCGTGAGGCTCGAGCAGGATCTGATGATAGGCGACCTGGGTGCGCCCGAGAAGGCGGCGCTCGAGTACGCCCGTAAGCTCTCGCGTTCGAATCCGCTGCCCGGGCCGGACGACATCGCGCGGCTTCGGACCTCGGGCTTCACCGACCCGGCGATCCGAGAGCTCGTGAGCTTGGCCGCACTCCATACGTTCTTCAATCGTCTCGCTACCATCTCGGCGTTGCGTCCCGACGGCTTCGAAGCGCTGCCCGACGCCTGGTACATGCGAGCCTTCCGGCCGGCGATGGCGCTCGTGGTGGGGAGATATTACCGGCGCGAGTCGCCCGCGGCGCCGGGCGGTTTTGAGCCCGGGCCCTACGGATTCGTTGTCGAGGCGCTCGATGGTCTCACGATCGCACATGAGCTTCGTGGCGTCTTTGACGGGATGTGGCGCTCGGAGATCCTGACCCGGCGATGCAAGGCGTTTCTCATCGGAGTCGTCGCTCGAGCTCTGGGGTGCCCGCGTTCGGAAGGTGAGGCACTGCGAATCCTCGCGGAGGAGGGACTCACCGGCGCCGACGCGCTGCACGTTCTGGATCACCTCGCGTGGTCGGAGTTCACTCCACAGGAGGCGATCCTGGTGCCGTTCGCCCGGGAGACCGTGTGGTACCAGGCACCTCGTCTGCAGGAACGGTCCCGCGACGTTCGCGGTGCTTTGTCGGGGGGCGAGTTCGCCGAGGTGGTCGGGGTCGTCTCGCTCGCGAACATGATCTGCCGCATGGGTGCCGCCCTCGCGGAAGTGCCTGCGAGTCCATGAGTCCGTCTGCGGTCGTCGCGATTCTGGCTACGGCGGCGGTGCTCGCGCTTTCCGCGTCGGTCGTCGCGCATCGACGCAACCGGGGGCGGTTGCTGCGCCGCCTCGAGGTGGCGACGCAGGAGCTGCAGAGCCTTCAGACAGCCTTCAGTCGTTTCGCACCGGACCCGATCATCGAGAAGATCATCGCCCAGGGCGTCCACAGTTACGGCGAGAAGAAGATCGTGACCGTTCTGTTCGCGGACCTCGTCGGTTTCACGGCTCTCAGCGAGAGTGTCGAGCCGACCGTCCTGGTGCGGATCCTGAACGGCTACTTCGAGCGCATGAGCCGCGCGATCGTCGACAACCGGGGATACGTCTCGACCTTCATCGGAGACGGCCTGCTCGCGTTCTTCGGTGTTCTCGAGCCCAATCCGTGGCAGGCCGACGATGCCGCGCATGCGGCGCTCGCGATGCAAGCGGCGCTCGAGGACTACGGCCGCGAGCTTGCAGGCGAAGGCTTGCCGAGCCTGTCCATGGGGATCGGGTTGCATCGGGGCACGGGGGTCGCGGGCTTAGTGGGGAGTCGCGATCTGATGCAGTTCGCCTTCGTGGGGCGGACGGTGAATGTCGCCGCGCGCGTCCAGGATCTCACACGTGGAGAAGGCGCGAGGATTCTCGTCACCGACGCGGTTCGTGATTCGCTCGCGCCGCAGTTCCGGGTTCGCAAGCTGGCGCCCGCATCGGTCAAGGGCGTCGAGCGGCCGTTGGTCCTCTTCTCGCTCGACGGGACGCAGGAGGCTGCGGCTGGCGTACCTGGTGAGTGTCCCTAGCCAGTTCTCGGAGATGTCAGGCGCGAGTGGTGCCGTCGCAGCCCGGCGCCGCATTCTTTAGAGGGACTGGTTTCTGGGGGCTCGCAGGCGACCGGGGCCGTGCTGCGTCCATACTCCGGCGCCCCCGGCGGCGTCGTGGCCCGAGAAGAGCCTTGCTTTGGAGCGTTCAGATGGCCTAGACGGGTTCGAAACCGCCACGGGTCCCGTCTCTCTGGCAGATGTCCGCTAGGATTTGGCGCGGTCTTCGCCGTCGCAGGCGTAGGCAACGAGGACGATGTCAGGGCAGACCGGCGCTGGACCAAGACCATTGCCCTACTCGCCACCCAGGCTGTGGTTCTCGTCGGGTGCTTGGAGGTTGGTGCGGTTCTCGTTTACCCGCTGATCTTCGATCGTGACGACTCGCGCGACGAGTTGCTCCGTGAACTTCGGGCGACGCCGGCCAGTGATCTGCTCGCGGATGAACCCGGGATCGACGCCGATTCGAGCCATCCGCCGATCGGTAGAATCCCTCATCCGTACACCGGCTTCGTGCGAGGCTCCGTCGAGGGGGAGCCGACCAACGAGTATGGCTTCTATGGCCCGCAGCCCGTCGTAAAGCGGGCTCCGGGGCGGACCAATGTCGCGTTGGTCGGCGGAAGCCTGGCTCTGCACATGTATCGGCATGCGCGCGACGTTTTGGAGTCGGAGCTTCGTCGCGTTCCGAGGTTCTCGGGCCAGGAGATCGAGATGATCAGCTTGGCGCTTCCGGGCTACAAGCAGCCACAACAACTCCTGGCGCTCACGTACATGACCTACCTGGGTGCTCAGTACGACATCGTGATCAATCTCGACGGGTTCAACGAGGTCGTCCTCCCGTTCAGCGAGAACTTGCCGAGTGGCACGTTCCTTCACCATCCGCGGATGTGGAACGTGCTGGTGCGCACCGGGCTGAACGAAGCAGATACTCTCGATGCTGCGGAGATGATCCGGTTGCGCCGGTGGCAACTGAGGCTCCGCCGGTTCTTCGCGTCTGCGGCCGTGAACTGGAGCAATCTCGCGCTCCTCGTGTGGCGCGGTCTCGACCGAGATGCCGAGACCCGGATTCTTCGCCTGGACGAGTCGTACCGAACGCGTATGGATGCGGCCGATGGGCCGCCTCGTCTTGGCCCGGAAGTGGACTACGAGGAAGATTGGACGCGGTACTTCCTCGACGCCGTCAACGGATGGGCGAGGGCGTCAATGCATATCCACGGCCTGGCCCGGACCCGCGGCTTTCGGTATTTCCATTTCCTACAACCGAATCAGTACGTCGAAGGCTCGAAGCCGCTGTCGCCCAAAGAGAGGCGGATCGCGCACATCGACGGCCTGCAGGGCGAGGCCTCCGCCCCACAGCGTGCTTACAAGTGGGCGGCAGAGTTCGGCTACCCGGTCCTGAGTTCCGCGGGGCGGACTCTGACCCGACGCGGAGTGGAGTTCGTCGATCTCACGATGATGTTCGAGGGAGTGCAGCGCACCCTTTACGATGACATGTGCTGCCACCTGAATCATGAGGGCTATCGTCGTCTGGCCCGACGAGTCGGCCGCGAAGTGGGTGCGCGCCTGACTAGTGCACCGAGGAATCGGGGGGAGGTGCCTGTGCCGCGGGGTCGGCGTCGGGTCGGGCGCGTGCTCCCGCCGCTAGATCCGGGCTAGCGGCTGGCTAGGTGGGTCCTGGCGCCAAGGGGTTGAGGCGACGGAGCCTCCCCAATCAGGAGATTCTCATGAAGACGAATTGCTCTACACCACGACCCGGACAGCCGTTTGCCATGAGAGCCTGCAAGCTCGCCGCGGGCGTCTGCGTCGCCAGCGCGATCACGCTCGGCCACACGGCAGCTGGCGCGATGCCAGTCGGGAGCAGCACTCGTCTCAGCGTCGCTAGCGGCGGCGTAGAGGCGAGCGGCGCCAGCTACCACGGTCACATGAGCTTCAACGGGCGGTACGCGGTGTTCTCGTCGGACGCGACGGATCTGGTCCCTGGCGACACGAACGGCATGACCGACGTGTTCTGGCACGATCGCCACACCCAGGAGACCCGGCGCGTCAGTGTCAGCACCGAAGGAGGGCAGGGGGACGACCGCAGCTTGGCCGGCGGTGTGAGCGGCAACGGTAGGCTCGTCGTGTTCTGGTCGTCCGCTAGCAACCTCGCGGCGGCGGACGACAACGACCGGCACGACATCTTCCTGCACGACGTGCCCAGTGGCACTACCACCCGCGTAAACCTCGGCCTTCAGAGGACGGAGGCCAACGGTGTGAGCCGTTGGCCCACCATCAGCGACGACGGTCGCTGGATCGCGTACAACTCATTCGCGTCGAACCTCGTCGGGGGCGACAACAACGGCGCGTCCGACATCTTCCTCTACGAGGTCAAGACCGGCACGACGACGCGGGTCGGACAACCCGCCGGCACGGAGTCCGATTCCGACAGTGGCGTACCGCGTCTGAGCAGGCGCGGGCGGTGGGTATCGTTCGAGTCCAGGGCGACGAACCTGGTCCCGAGCGACACGAACGGTGTGATGGACGCCTTTCTGCTAGACCGCAAGGACGGCAGCGTCACGCGGATCAGCGTCTCGAGCGGAGGCGACCAGGGGGACGCACAGAGCCGGCTTCCGGTGATCAGCGCGCGCGGCCGGTACGTGGCCTTCCACTCCCTGGCCACCAACTTGGTGCCGGACGATACCAACGGGGCCCATGATGCGTTCGTGTACGACCGCAAGACCGGCGAGACCGAGCGGGTGAGCGTCGCGAGCGATGGCGCCCAGGGAATGATGGCCAGCTTTGCCGGCGGCATCAGCTCGAACGGTCGTTACGTTGTCATGACCTCGCACGCGACGGAGTTCATGGCGGGCGATACCAACGACAGCCCTGACGTCTTCGTGCGCGATCGGAAGCTGGGTACCACCATCCACCTATCGCGCTCGCCGGACGGCGTTCCGGGCGACGGCGCTTCCTCGGGCGATGCCATGAGCCGCAACGGTCGCTACGTCCTCGTTCAGTCGGATGCGAGCAACATCGTGTCGGACGATGCCAACGGCGAGCCCGACGTGTTCCTGCATCGGTGGCGCTAGGGGCGCGAGGCGAAAGCAGACGACGCCCCGGTCGGCTTCGCTGCCGCCCGGGGCGTTCGTTTTTTGGGCGGTGGCCCGCCTGTACCACTGGATCGACGGTGATCACGGGCGTGGTCGGATCGAGCGCTGGGATGTCTCACGCGGCCCTCAGCCGTTCGTGGATTCGGGGATCTCGTCTGTGCTAGCGAGCCGGCATGTCTCTACTCATGCGGTTCGTCGTCGTTGGTCTGGTTCTGATCGCCGGAGGTGTGGGCGGTTGCGGCGACGGCTCGTCGCCCGCTTCGGAGGCGGCGCGCAACCCGTTCTTCGAGGACCGCGTGCTCAACATCGCTCACCGGGGCGCCAACCGCCTCGCACCCGAGGAGACGCTCGAGGCGTACCATGCTGCCCGAGAGGTCGGTGTCGACGTCCTCGAGATGGACATTCGCCGTACGCGAGACGGTGTCTTGGTGTTGATGCATGACGGCTCCGTCGATCGAACGACGAACGGGACCGGGCGAGTGGACGAGATGACGCTCTCTGAGATCCGAGCGCTCGACGCCGGCTACAACTTTACGGTCGATGGAGGCGCGGAGTATCCTTTCCGTGGCGATGGCGTGACGGTTCCGACCCTCATCGAGATCTTCGAGACCTTCCCCGACGACTACATGATCATCGAGATCAAGGGGAGCGATCCCACGGTTTCCGCCGACTACGCAGCGCTGCTTCGCGAGTACGATCGGTTTCAGAGCGTGATTACCGCGGCATTCGACGAGTCGGTGCTCGCCGCGTTCCGTGACGTCGCACCGGGGGCGCTCACGAGCTTGGCGCAGAACGAAGTGATCGCCTTCTTCGGCCTCAATGCGGAAGGGGAGGCGAGCTACACGCCGCCCGGCGAGTTCCTTCACGTCCCGCCGGACTTCCAGGGCATAGAGGTGATGACACCGGACTTCGTCGCAAAGGCGAACCGGTTCGGGTTGCCTATCCACGTCTTCGGCACGGGCAACGACGAAGACGTGATGCAGGCATTGATTGACGTTGGTGCGCGCGGTCTCATGGTCGACGACGTCGAGCTGGCGCGCGACGTCATCGGAGCGAACAAGGGCTGACGCGGGCGATTTCGCCGAGGTGCTCCGCGGGCTCCGGTCGGAGGATTTCGAGCCCGAGCCGGGGCGGCGAGAACGGGCTGCGGTCGCGCAAGGCGGGACGCAAAGTCGAAGGGTTGGGAGCGCTTCGGCTCAGGCGCGCGCCAGGTGGGATGCCACGTGGGAGGCCAACTGCGTCGTCCTTTTGAGAAGATAGCGAGTCGTTCGGTTCTCCCGGTTTCGCCCAAGATGGGCTTCTCCTCGAGACGAAGGGACCGAGCATGCTCACACACCACCGACCGCGGGCTCACCGGCGAGCCAGATGCAATTCCTCGAGCTCACGATTCCGGAGAAGCTTCGGACTCGCGCTCGTCGCGATCGTTGTCGCAGCCTGCCCGAAGGAGAGTGGGCCCCGACTCGAGGTCGAGAGCGGGAGGCAGGAGGGCATGCGCGCCCGAAGCTTCGGCGGGGTGATGGACTCCGCGGGGGATTCCGTGTGTTGGCGCGACGTGGAGATGGGCGGCGTCACGAGAGTCACGGTGCGCTACAGCAACGGAGAAGGGAACGGCGACGGGGTCGACGTCACGTACGGCGGCACTGTGGTCGGTCGCATCGCGCTCCCGAACTGCGTCACGGGAGGGCCTTGGAGCGGATCGTGTGGAGATGCCTCGACCAGCATCTCACCACAGGTGGGGGTGGGCGAGCTGTGCCTGCTCGGTGCGGGGGAGGGTTGGATCGGCGCTCTCGACTATCTCCAGCTCGGTGCGCCGCGCCCCTCGCCCTCGCCCTCGCCGGCACCCGCGATCTGCACCATGGATGCCGATTGTGATGACGCCGACGTCTGCAACGGTACGGAGGCTTGCGTCGATGCCACCTGCCGCGGTGGGACAGGGCCCGTCTGCGACGATGACGACATCTGCACCGACGACCTCTGCGACCCGACCCTTGGATGTCGCGCAGTGGCGAACGACTGCGACGACGGCAGCGCATGCGCCGAGGACCGTGACTGTGAGGACGGAAATCTCTGCACCGACGACGCCTGTGAGAATGGATCGTGCATCTATGTTGCCAACGAATCCTGCGAGAACATCGTCCCACTTTACGACGGGAGCACTGCGCTCGAGCCGTCTCTCACCTTCGAGACCCCGACCGCGCGCATCACTCGCTGGTCGGACCGGGCGCGAGATCGACATGCCCGCGAGAGCCAGTTCCAGTCCTACGAGCATTATCTGAGCCATTACTGGGAGCATCGCAGCGCGGCGGTCGAGATCGTCGATGAAGTCGCCAAGGGCGGGGCCACCATCACCTTCAACGTGACGACGCAGTGGAAGCTCGACGACGGTCAGGCGGAGCTTCGCCTCTTCTTTCGAGGCGTGAATACGGTGGCCGAGTACTTCGACAATCGTTCGATGACGCCGATCGATGATCGGAACTACACGCACAGCGTGTCCTACAACCCGACTGAGGGTCGACCGATCCGCATCGGCGACGCCATGGAGTTCGAGCTGAGCCAGTTCCTCGATTCTCCGCCGCGCGGTCGCGAGAACTATTACGGGACCACGATGCTGTACGTGGTCGGAGAGGGGCTCGTCCCGTGGGAGGGAAGCGGCCCCTTGCGCGACTCGCGGCGCATCGCGGCCCGTGACCTCCTTGGGGGAGCCACCACCGTCCACCGAAACGAGTCGGCCGAGCCGGACAACCTCTTCCTCCAGATGACGCAGAATCTTGCGCCGCAGAATGCACAGCCGTTTCTTCGCGGAAGGCGCGTCCAGCACACGAGCTTCGAGGACGGATCGCACGACGAGTCGGCGGCGAACCCCGCGTGGTCGAGCCAGGCCGGGAAGGTTGGCCCCTCCTACATCGACGTGTCGTGCGCCGCGTGTCACCCGAACAACGGCCGTGCGCTGCCTCCGCCGCCCGGCGCACCGTTGGATCGGTTCGTCGTCCGCGTCGGCGACGCGCTGGGGAACCCGGATCCACTGCTCGGCGCGGTGCTCCAGCCGCGCGGCGAGGGCGGGCCCGGCGAGGGCGAGGCAATCCTCGAAGGATGGACCGAAGAAGGCGGCCTGCGTCGGCCGCGCTTTGCCTTCGGGGGGCCGGTCCCGAGCCACTTCTCTGCGCGAATCGCTCCGCAGCTGGTGGGCCTGGGATTGCTCGAGGCGATTCCCGAAGACGCGGTGGTGGCGAGAGCGGACCCCGAAGACGAAGACGCCGACGGCATCTCCGGCCGCGTCCGCGTCGTGACCGACCCCGAATCCGGGGCGCTCCGCCTCGGTCGCTTCGGGTGGAAGGCGGGGCAAGCGACGATTCGGCATCAGGCGGCGGCCGCCTTCCGCACCGACATGGGCGTGACGTCTCGCGTGTTTCCCGATCCCGACTGTGGCTCGTCACAGATGGGGTGTGGCGTTGGTGGCAGCGAAGTGAACGACGCCGACCTCGACGATCTGGTGGCGTACCTCGCGCTCCTCGGGATGCAGGCCCGCCGGCATGCGGACGATCCGGTGGTGCAACGTGGCGAGGAGCTGTTTACCGATGCAGGCTGCGGCGGATGTCATGCGCCCACGTTCGTGACCACGCCCTTCCATCCGCTCGCGGAGCTCGCCGACCAAACCATCCATGCGTACACGGATCTCCTCCTGCACGACATGGGGCCCGGTCTGGCCGCGAACCTACCGGAGGGAAATGCTTCGGGCGCGGAATGGCGCACGCCGCCCCTATGGGGCATCGGCCTGACCGCCGGCGTGAGCGGCGGCGAGGCCTACCTTCACGACGGTCGAGCGCGTACCCTCGCGGAAGCCGTTCTCTGGCACGGAGGCGAAGGGCGCGGCGCCCGGGAAGCCTTCGCGTCGATGTCTGATCCGGATCGACAGGCGCTCCTCGCGTTTCTGCGATCGCTCTGACGTCGCGCGATGCTCTGCCTGGCCTGGCTCAGCACGAGGGGCCATTCTTGTCGGGGCTCGGCGGCCCGTGTACGACCGAGAGACGGAGGAACCTCATGTTTTCGGATGCCTTGAAGTTCATGGTCTCTACGCTGGCCCTCCTTGCGATGTTCCGGAGCATCGCATCGGCCGTGCCGCCGCAGGTTCCTCCGGTCATCGAAACGCCGGGCGTCTACGGTGATCAACTCTTCTTCTTCTTCGACGCCCGGTCCAAGCGCGTGCCGTTTCTCACGGTCGCAAACCTGGCCAACTCCGACATTCGGATCGAGATCGCCTACTATTCAGAGGATCTCGAGAAGGTCGTCGCACTCGAGAATCGGACTCTGGTTGCGAACGGAAACATCGTGATGGATCCGACGACGGTGAGCGGCGTCGTTGGAAACGCGGGCCTTGCCGTCGTGACCCCGGTCGTCGCGGGCTCGGATCAGGCGGTGGTCCCACCTGGGGTAGGACAGAAGGGCTCCACCCCGCCATTGGCAGGGGCGTTTACGCTGGCAAACACCGATCTGGGTTCTGGCTTCGGGCAGAGCCCGCTGGCTCGGGTTGCCGTCAATCGTCGAGGCGAGCGTCCGAAGGCTGGGTTGCCGGTCGACGGCGTCGCCGTGCGGTATCAGAGGTTCGCGCCAGATGCGCTCGTCGTCCCCACATACTTCCGGCCAGATACGCTCTCGCCCCCGTCAAAGGACGGCAATCGAATCATCCTCGCTGCCTTTCGCGATGCGTACGGCCACCCCTCTCGCATTCGCCCGACAACGATTACGTTCGACGTCGCTTTCGACGACGCGGAAGGCAAACGCGTCGCGAGCAGGAGCAACCTTCTGGTATCCGGCGTCCATCTGGACACACTCCAGAGCCTCGCCGGGCGCACCACGCTGAAGGCCAGTGGCAAGATCTGGTTCACGTCGGACGGCTCGGTTTCCGACGACGAGAACCTGTTCGGCCTGGTTTCGCAGTCGTTGGGAACGTTCTCGGTCGGCCAGCGCATGTCGGGCATTTTCCTGGCGGATCACGAGCCGGAGAAGCTGATCTTCGTAGCCGAGGCGGTCCAGAACGCGAGCTTCGGAGGCCTTCTCGGTGCGGACAGCATTTGCCAGCAGGACGCGAAGGCGGCAGGTCTGCCCGGCATCTACCTGGCGTGGATGTCCGATTCGAAGAGCTCCCCGTCGACTCGGTTCACGCGATCGACCGTTCCCTACGTGATGCCCAACGGCGTCTCCGTTGCGGAAGACTGGGGGGATCTGACGAATGGCCCGGACGGCGCAATCAACATCACGGCCGACGGCGGATCGTTTCCCGACCGGTATGTCTACACGAATACGGACATGGACGGCACGCCAGTCGAGACAGCCCCGTCGAAGATCTGCGACGACTGGACCAGCTCGGCGAGCCCGACCAACGTCGCCGGAGGCGACACCATGCCGCAATTCGTCGGCGCCTGGACCCGCGGCGATTTCATCTCCTGCGGCCCTGCGTTTCCGGTCTACGGCATCTACTGCTTCGAACAGTAAGCCGAGCTCTGGCCGTAGAGCGGACGGAGCGTCGCGCTTCGCAGGAGCCGCCCGAGCCAGCCCTTTCGCACCACGGACGGGTGCGAAAGGGGAGGGCGGCTGGAACCTGGTCTCGGACGGCGTAGGCAAGAGTCAGTCTGCACCGGCGGCGGCGCGGCAGTTGTTGTTCTGGTCGAGCGCGCACGCGGAGGCGCGGACGTTCTTCTTCCCTCCCTTTATGGTGAAGCGGCAGAAGCCGTTGGCCGAGCTCGGGCCCGAGTTCGGGTTGAAGATCGTCGCGGTCTGGCCGGGCGTAACGAACAGTGGCGGGCTCTGGAAGGTATCGTCGAGGGTGGCGGTAATGACGACCTCGATCTCCTTCGTGCCGACATTGACGGCTCCGCAACGCAGGAGGTCGCCGTGAGCCGGGTCGGCGCTTACGCGCACGGGGCCAGTCGAGAGCGTTGCGGCGGCCTGTGCGGTGTCTGCGACACCGGTTGCCAAAGCCACCAGAGCCACCAGGGCCAACGAGGAACGAAGAGTATTCATCAGTTTTCTCCTTCTCTACTTGGCGCGGAGATACGCGCGGCAGTTGTTGTTCTGATCGAGCGCGCAGGCGGACGCTTTCAGGTGCGCCTTCTTGCCGGCCACCAGATTGAATCGGCACCAGCCCTCTCGCGAACCGGGCCCTGAGTTCAGGTTGAACAGGCTCGCCGACTCACCGGGGCCGAGGACCTGGGGGGGCTGGACATCGGTGGCCTCGAGCGTCGCGGTGATCGCGACCTCGATGTCTTTGTTGCCCACATTCACCGCCGCGCATTGGAGAATGGTTCCGTTGGCGGGGTTGTCGTCCAGGCGCAGCGGGCCCGTGGCGAGGAACGCCGCGTGCGTGGTGCCTGCGCAGGCGAGCACGACCCCGCCGATCATCGTAGCGATTCGAATTCCCTTCATCGTATGGTCCTTTCGTGGGGCGTCGTGCCCCGGTTGCACTGGTTCGTCGTACTGAGTGTCGACCCGCACGAAGGCGGTTCGGACGAGACGTTCTGTTCGACGCCGCCCCCGCTGGAACCGGATCTTCGAGCCGAACGGCTCTCTCGACACCCGGAGTCGAGCGTCGTGCCCGGCACGTCGGAGGAGGATGTCTGGGAGTCAGGGATCGCGAGTCGGGTTGCCCTCGGCGACCGGCAGCCTGTCGAGCATGAAGCCGGCCAGCTCCTCGAGCGACGCGAAGCGCGATTGGCGCCCCGTCGAGACATGCTCGACTCGTCCGGCCACCGGCCCGCCGCGGCGCGAGCCACTTCGGAAACGGATGACGAACGACCCGGCGGGATCGAGCGTTCCCTCAATCACATTCGCATCGTTTAGGGGCGTCATGCTGGGGACGATACGCGTTCTTGGTCGCCCGAGTCCCAAAGCTACGGTAAGGATTCCGTAAAGGCGCCGTGAATGCGATCCGCCGGCCCAGCGGGAAGGACCGGGACGGACAGGGCCCCCGAAGCCGTCGGATTCGGCCCCCTCGTGCTCGATCCGCTGAATGCGTGGCCGTGGAACCCCACGGACCGAGGATACGAGCCGGCCGACGTCCGGTCTTGTTTCGTGCAGTGCTCGTCTGCGAACCGGAGTGGTCCGCCGCGGATGTCGCCCGAACCGGGTCGCCGAGGAGGTTTTACCCCTTCGTTACCGCCGCCTTATGACTGGGCGGATCGACTCTCCTAGGGTTCTGGAGCGTTCACGAGGAAAGACCAACCGTCGTTGATCGAGCGCTCGCGCGCCGCCTCTCGAACCCAACTTTGAACCCGCGACCCGCCTCGACGGGGTGCGTCGCCTGAAATGCAGGATGGAGGTCCGCTCATGAAACGGAAAACGGTATTGGTGCTCGCGGCAATCGCAATCTCGATATCGATGTCGGACGCGGTTCTTGCGGCTGAAAAACGGCTTTCACTGAACCCGTACGGTTCTCAGCTCGACAATGATGCGATCTTCCTGCTGTCGTCGTCGCATGCGCCGATCGTCCTCCCCTCGGAGTTTCGCCCGACCTTCTACAACGGCTTCACGATCCCGGACGACTACAAAGGGGGGGCGCTGACGCTCGAGCTGCTCGTGGAGAGCGAGGCTGTCAACTGCAGCTTCCACTTGCGGCCGGACGCACTCTTTCGAATGCGGCTCCGAAGGAGCGGAGAGTTCGGCAACACCGGCGTTGGCTTCGAGGGCCGCAATGCCTCGACGACTCCGTTCAGTCTGGCGGCGGGAAATGGGATCGTCTTCGCGGCGGAGGATATCCCGCACGAGACCGTTCGCGTCCGATTCGAGATCTCGGACGAGGGTGAAGACATTCCCTTGGCACCCGGCGACGGAATCCACTTTGGCATCTTCCGGGAAACCAACGGGAACGACGATACCTGCAGCCTACCGCTTCACGTCGGAGGAATGTCTATCGTCTACAACAATCGGCGCGGGCTGGCCGGCCCCGGTGGATTCAAGCGCCGCTAGCCTGAACGAGGGTTCGGGGCGCTTCATCGCCGCGCAGGACCGGATTCGATGCCGCAGCCGGGAGTCCAAGAGCGATCTGCGCCTGCGGCGGCGAGACGATGATCGCATCGAGATCCGCGCGGAGCTTCGCGGATTCTCGGTAGAGGGGCCGTTGCTCGGCCCGGTGACGGTCGACGCCGGGCGCGGCGCGACGGCAGACCATTTGGCTCAGACACTGAACTGCCACGGCAATGAGCAACGGCTGGCGTGTCGGCCGTAGTGAGGTGGGCGAGGTTCTGGACCTCGACGACGATGTGTCTCGAATGATCGAGGCAAGCTCCACCATCCCGGCGTTCGTTCGGTGGAGCGGCGAGGCCAGGCCACCGCTCCGACGGCCGAGGCGTAACCTTCGGGGTTAGGTGATCGGGGGGCTGGCCTCGGCCCTCGCGACGATGTCGGCGGCGTCGATCGCCAACAGGAAGCCCGCGTCGACCGCGGCTTGTGCGGCGGCTCTCACCGCGTCGACGTAGGACGCTGCATCCGGATACAGAGTCCGTAGCGTCGCCTCATCGAAGGGTACTGTTCTCCCGGAGAGCGGCACCCCGTCCTCACCCGAGAGGAGGGCCACCGGCACCTCGACGTGGGGCAATCGCACGCCTCCCCGCGCGTTGCCCAGCTCGTCACGGACGATGGCGCCGTCGGCGGTTTCGATCGGGGGGGCGCTCGCGGGAGGAGTGCCGTTCGCGACCCATGCGACGACTGCGTGTAGGGCAGCGTTCATCACCAAGTGCTGGGGAGCGGTGTTGACGAGAGTGAGGAGCCCCGACAGATCGAGGAAGCCCTCGAACTGTCGTCGCCCTTGGGCGAGGAGGACCGTCAGATAATGCGCATCGGCGTGGGCGGTTCCGGCGACTTCCCACGTCCGAACACCGTCCGAGTCGGGTTGGCGGGCGCCGGGGAACGCGAAGTCGCCGCGGCCGAGGTCGAAGAGGTCGGTTTCGGTCACGAACTGGAACACCGGGGCATCGAGGTCGGTGCGGACCCGCGCCGGTGCGGGAACGTTGCCGACGACGCCCTCTGACAGGGGCGCGCCGGTTCCGTTTCTGCTGTGAATGAGGAAGCCGTCGTAGATCCTGGCGCCGGGGTGGATGGCATTCACGTAGGTCAGCATCCGGAACGCACTCTGGGATTCGCCGTCGGCGACCAGCATCCGCGGCCGGAGACCGCCCAGAGGGTCGATACCCCTCGGGGATCGCAGCGCGGCACCGGCCTGGGAGAAGATGTCGTAAGAGTAGGTGTCGCCTGGGTGGTGAAGCGATCCGTATCGCTCGGGGTCCCAGTACGGCAGCCCGACGGCATTCGGTCCGAACGGGCCATCGCCACCTCTGGCGAGCCCGGCAGCCTGCGCCGATACGCCGACCCAGACGTGTCCCTCCCGGAGGATCTCCGCGCTGAGGAAACCGAAGTCGGGATCGATGTCCACGCCAGAGCTGACGTTGAACCATTCGACGATCACGACTCCACTGAACTGGCCCCGGTCGGTGGGGCGACGCACGAGCAAGCGCGTCTTGTAGTCGGCGTTCGACACCGCGCGGACCGGCCAGATGCCGTCGAGCGCCCAGTCTCCCTCCTGGGCGAATCCCCGGGCGCTGCCCTCGAAGAAGAACTCCTCTTCGACGTAGCCGGCCGCACCGAGGTCGACGACTGCGTGCTGTAGATCCACCTCCGCAGTACGGTTCAACCCCGATCGCAGCTCAGGGTGTACGTCTCTGCCGCGTCCATCGACGCGCTCACACTGTCCGGGAGCGCGGAGATCCGGGCCCGAGGAATCTCC
>JAJCZO010000268.1 GCA_029262355.1 Deltaproteobacteria bacterium | reverse complement strand
GGACTACAGAGAACACCCGATGGCCAGCGAACGTTGGTCAACAAGGACGTCGGCGACGAGCGCTGGGCGATCGACCGCGGCGCCGACGGCACCGTGACGGGCAACGTCTTCTTCCCCGACGGCCGCGAACCCTTGTTCGTGTGGTGCGACGTGGCCGACGGCGCCACGGCCGATGAGAACGGGGAAATCGCGTACTCGTGCTTTGGAGGCGACGCGTGCCCCGGGGCCCCCTGCTCCCCCGAGGGCTGGGCATTCATCGCCGACGTGTCTCTGCCCGAGAGCTTCTTCCAACCGCCGATGCCGACGATCGGGTGGCAATCACTCGCGCCCATGACCAACGGGCCGCGACAAGAGCATCCTACGATCGCGTTCCGTGGCGAGATCTGGGTCCTGGGCGGGTTTGACGATCGCATCCGCAACATCGACAGCGTCGAAGCCTACGACCCCACAAGCGACTCGTGGCGCACGAACATCACGCGTCTGCCCCGGGCCATGCATCACGCGAACGTCACGGCCGTGGATGGTCGCATCTACGTGACCGGCTACCTCGGCCCAGGCGACTTCGTCCCGCACGGCCGGGTGTTCGCCTACGACCCCGCCGAGAACGAGTGGACCGAGAAGACACCGATGCCCGTGGCGCGCGTCCGCGGCGCTTCCGCCGTCGCGGCAATCGACGGCGAGATCTACGTCGCCGGCGGTCTCAACCTCGGTGCGAGAGCGGAGTTTTCGAGTTACGAACCCACGGCCGACACGTGGACGACACTGCCGGATCTTCCCGCGCCGCTCGACCATGCCGGCGCGGCCACGGTCGACGGAGTGTTCTACGTCATCGGGGGCCGCTCGGGCGGCATCGAGGGAGTTTCGGCCGCGGTCTACATCTACGATCCGTCCCAAGGAGAATGGACGCGCGGCACCGACATGCCGACGCCGCGCGGCGGCGTCGCGGCAGCCGTCGCGGGGGGCAAGATCTACATCATGGGCGGAGAGGGAAATCCCGACACCGAGAGCGGCGTGTACGACGACGTCGAGGCGTACGATCCTGCAACCGACCGATGGGAAATCCTCCCTGCGATGGCCATCCCTCGACACGGCATGGGCGCGGCCGCGATCGGCAACCGAATCTACGTACCCGGCGGAGCCACCCGGCAGGGCTTCGGCGTGGTCAACGAGGTCGACGCACTCACGGTGGAGTCGTCGCTTCCAGCACCACCTCCGCTGCGATGACCGCGCCTCAGGAAATCTGGAGCACCGTCCGCACCCCACGACTCGCGCGAAGATCATCGAGCGCTTCGTTGATCTCACCGAAGGGCCGCCGGGCCGTGATCAGCGCGTCCAGGTCGAGCCGCCCGTTCTGCCAGAGTGCGATGTAACGCGGAATGTCGCGCAAGGAGTTGGCTCCGCCCAAGACCGTCGAGAGGATCTTCTTGCCCGTGATGACGAACGCAGCGGGCATGAATGTGAAGAGGTCGTCGAGCGGAGGCGCGCCTACCGCGACGAGCGTGCCCCCGTTGCGAAGAGCCCCGAGCCCGGTCTCGAGCAGAGCCGATCGCCCCGCCGCCTCGAAGGCGTAGTCCAGACCGACGCCGGAGATGTCCATTGCCCGAGCGATGACGTCCTCGCTCGTCGGATCGATGAAATCCGTTGCCCCGAGGGCGCGGGCGGACTCACGCCGCTCGGAGACCGGATCCGAAACGACGATCCGAGCCGCGCCGGCCAAGCGTGCGCCCTGCACGACCGACTGGCCAACCCCCCCAAGACCCAGGACCAGGACCGTCGCGCCCTCCTCGACCTGGGCGGTATTCAAAACCGCGCCAACGCCGGTCTGCACCGCGCAACCAATGACGCACGCAACGTCGAGCGGGACGTCGGACGGAATCTTCACCGCACCGTTGGCATCTGTGACGACATTCTCGGCGAACGCGCCCACGTTCAGGCCACGGAAGACGGTCTGATCGCCGATCGAGAGGCCGGTCGTCCCGTCGGGGAAGGTGTTCGTGATGAGGCCGGCGGTGCGCACGCAGACCGAGGCGTCTCCGCGAACACAGAAGTAACAAGTTCCGCACGGAGGACAGGGCGTGAGCACGACGTGGTCGCCTTCGGCGAGAGAATCGACGCCCGCGCCGATCTCTTCGACGACACCAGCCGCCTCGTGGCCAAGCACCACCGGGAGACCGGCCGGGAAGGCTCCGTCAACCACGCTCAGATCCGAGTGGCAGATCCCGCAGTTGCAAACGCGCACGCGCACCTGTCCTGGCCCGGGAGGCTCGATCTTCACGTCGTCTCGAACGACGACGCCTTTGCCCTGCTCTTCAAGAACGGCGGCTCTCATGACTTCTCCAGCGGGTTCGGGGACGCACGCGCGCCCGGTCAGGTTCCCCCACTTCCGACATGCACGGAGCCGGCCTGCAACGACGACGTTCACAGACGCGTTCGTGCGCCGGCCTCGACATGGCACGCGAATGCGTTGCCACCCTCCTACGGCGGTGCACTAGGACTTTCGCGCGACCTTCTCGAGGTGCTCGATCTGCCCGTCGTCGCGGCTGTGCAGCACCTCATTGTAGTGCTTTCCCCGGTGCGGCCGGGTGCCCGGCCTCGTGTATCCCGTCACCGCGCTGATCCGGTACCCGCCCGACGACCCCGCGGGGGCCGGCGCCGCGTGCATGGTGTCACCGTAGTGTAGCGACACGTCGCCCGGTTGGGCGAGGAAGATCGCACCCTTGGGCGCCTTCGGGTGATTCGGATCGATCGGACCACAACCCGCCCGCCACGAGCCGGGAAGGAAACGCAGATCGCCGGCATCCGGACTCGACGGAGTGAGGAACACCGACGCGATCAGTAGGGGACACATCGCGGCGTGCCCGCCCATGCCACAATCGCGATGCCACGGAAGATCTCCGAGGCCCTCGCGCATGTCCGGGTTCTTCCAGATTACGGTGATCGCCTGCTCGGGAGTCGCGCTCGTGCGATGCTCGAGGGGTTCCTCCGCCAGATCCTTCAACGCGAGCATGCGGGAGTCCGTTGGGACGGCCCGGAGATGAGCCTTCGCGCCCGCCCGCGTGACGCGGCACAGAATGTCCTCACCGCGGTCGTCCTTGCCCCACCACGAGAGCTTGTCCCCCTTCTGCGCTTCCGTCCGGAGTTCGGCCGCCTCTTCGAGAAAGCGCCCTACCTCCCGTTCGCCGAACACGTTGCGTACGAGCAAGTACCCCGCGGTGCGCAGAAAGTGCGCCATGTCTTCGCGGTCGTCTTCTCGCGTGAAGGCCTGCTCCGGATCGAGAGGGGCTCCGCGCCGATCCAGAAGCGCCACGTCGAGCGGGTCGTAGACCGGTCGCCCGTTGAACATGGCACGCAGCGCCGGCTCCCAGTCGAGCCACCGGATCGCGTCGCCCCGCAGGCATCGAGCCCGGCGGCCGTAGAGAAGACCCGCCGCGGCGTCGAGCTCGTTCACGATGTTCTGCCAGATCTCGTCCGCCACTTCGATCACGAGATCGGCCGAATCGTCGTCAGCGACCACGTCGATCCCGTCTGGGCGGGGCACGTAGGTGTAGGCGCCGCCTTCGAGGCGTCTGAAGGCCAACGAGGGGAGATTCCCGGCGCCCGCCGCGGCGAGCGCACCGTTGCCCGCAGCCAGTCGCCGCGGCAATTCGTCACGATGAAAGGCGTCGAAATCGAGAGGAGCGAAAGTAGCTGCCATCGGTGGTGACCTCCTCCTCTCTTCGTATGCGATCAGCGCCGCCCGGTCGAGGTCGAACCGGGCGACTCGGACATCGGTTTCGACTGCGTAGCCGACGCGTGCAATGGTCACGAATGATCGACGCCTCCACGTACGAGAAGCTCGGCGTCTTCTACCTCGGAAGTCCGGTCTCCCCCGAGAGCGGCGAGAGAACTCCGGAACCCTTTCTCTACGACTCGAAGGACCTCACGACCCACGCCTTCTGCGTCGGCATGACCGGCAGCGGGAAGACGGGACTGTGCGTCACGCTGCTCGAAGAGGCAGCGATCGACGGCATCCCGGCGATCGCCATCGATCCGAAGGGGGATCTGGGGAACCTCCTACTGAGCTTCCCAGAGCTGCGACCCGCAGACTTCCGCCCGTGGATCGACGAGTCCGAAGCGGCGCGCAACCAACGCTCCCCCGACGAGCAGGCGAAGTGGACCGCGGACCTCTGGAAGAAGGGCCTCGCGGGCTCCGGACAGGACGGCGCACGCGTGGGGCGCTTCAAGTCGGCGGTCGAGACGGCGATCTACACCCCGGGCAGTCGCGTCGGACGTCCGCTACGCGTTCTCGGCACTCTCGACGCACCGCCCGCGGCGGTGCGAAACGACCGAGATGCGCTGCGCGACCGCGTCGTCGGCACGACGTCGAGCCTGCTCACCCTTCTGGGGATCGACGCCGACCCCGTGCAGAGCCGCGAACACATCGTGATCTCGCGCATCTTGAGCGAATGTTGGGAGAAGGGCGAGGACCTCGACCTAAGTGGCCTGATTCGCGCGCTGCAGAACCCCCCGTTCGAACGAGTGGGCGTGATCGACCTCGAATCGTACCTTCCGGCCAAGGAGCGCTTCGCGCTCGCGACAACGCTGAACAACCTGCTCGCATCGCCCGGCTTCGAGAGCTGGATGGAGGGCGAACCGCTCGACGCGGGACGGCTCTTATACACCGCCGAGGGCAAGCCACGCCTCAGCGTGCTCTCGATCGCGCACCTCTCCGAGCGCGAGCGGATGTTCTTCGTCACGCTCCTCCTGGGCGAGGTGGTGTCCTGGATGCGCTCACAGGAGGGAACCGGCAGCCTGCGTGCGCTGCTCTTCATGGACGAAGTGTTTGGGTACTTCCCGCCGCTGGGCAACCCACCGGCCAAACCACTGATGCTCACGCTGCTCAAGCAAGCCCGCGCGTACGGCGTCGGAGTCGTCCTGGCCACCCAGAACCCGGTCGACATCGACTACAAGGGACTCTCGAACTGCGGAACATGGTTCCTCGGCCGCCTGCAGACCGAGCGCGACAAGGCGCGAGTCCTCGAAGGGCTAGAGGGGGCTTCGACGAAGGGCTTCAATCGCGCAGAAGCCGATCGACTGCTCTCAACGCTCGGCAAGCGCGTGTTCTTGATGCACAACGTCCACGAAGACGGACCCGCGTTGTTCGAGACGCGCTGGGCGCTTTCGTACCTACGTGGGCCCATGCAGCGCGACGAGATCCGGCAACTCACGGACGCGGCCAACCTCCCCGCCGCGTCCGAAACCGCACAGACACACCCCGCGACGTCCCCACACCGCGACGCCTCCGAGGCCACCACCCCGCCGCAGCGACCGCTCCTACCTCCCGAGGCCGACGAGGGCTTTCTCGCTTCGCAAGGCGAGCCCCCAGGCGCGGGTGGGATCTACGAGCCCGGACTGCTGGGCGAGGCCAACGTTCACTACGTGCGTAGCCGGGGTGAGATCGACCACTGGGACACGGTGCGGGTGTATACGCCGCTCGTCGTGGGGCGGCGAGGATCACCCTGGGGCGACGAGAGCGAGGAAATGGCGCGTACCGAACTCACGTTCGTGCCCTGCCCAGTCGACGGCGCCGACTTCCAGGAGGCACCCGCGTCGGTCTCCAATCCCAAGTCGTACGCGCGCTGGACGAAGATGCTCGGCACGCACCTGTACCGAAAGCGTCCGCTGCGCATCCTTCACTGCAAGGCCCTGAAGGCCTACTCTCGTCCCGGCGAGAACGACGGAGAGTTCCGCGTTCGCCTCGCTCACCGGCGCCGCGAACTACGCGACGCACGGCATGAGAAGCTCGAGAGGCGCTTCGCACCGAAACTCGCGAGGCTGGCGGAGCGCAAGCGGAAAGCGGAAGCGCGCGTCGAGCGTGAACGAGCACAATACGACAATCGCAAGATGGAAACCGTCATCTCCTGGGGGACCACTCTTCTCGGAGCGGTCTTCGGCCGAAAGATGGGCGGCCTCGGCACTGCCCGGCGTGCGTCGGCCGCCGCAAAGGGGATCAGCCGCACGATGCGCGAGCGCGGCGACATCGGGCGCGCCGAAGCCGAGGTCGAGGCAGCCGACGCGAAGATCGCAGAGCTGGATCTCGCCTACCAAGAGGCGCTGGACGACGCCGCGGCGGACCACGGCGAGGAGCTCCAACTCGAAGAGACCTCGATCCGGCCTCGCAAGAGCGATCTGGCCATCTCGCAGCTCCGCTTCGTTTGGCGCGGCTGACGAGTTCGCACTCGCGTCCCGCTCCGTTAGGTTCACCGCGTGGTGAGACCGCGCGACGCGGCGAGCCTCGTGGTCACCCGCGGGGACGGCGCAAGGACCAAGGTGCTTCTGGGACGACGGCCCTCGAACGACCGTTTCATGCCCAACGTCCACGTCTTTCCCGGTGGCCGCGTCGACCTCGCCGACGAAGACGCCGCGGTGACCAAGGGCCTCCTCACCCCGGTCGCGCGACGACTCGAAAGGCGCGCCGGACCGGTTCGAGCCCGCGCGCTCGCCGTCGCTGCGCTTCGCGAGACCTTCGAGGAGACGGGACTGGTCTTCGGTGAACGACGAGCCGGGTCCATCGTACCCGACCTGTCCGGGCTCGACTACATCGGGCGTGCCATCACGCCCTCGCTCAACCCGATTCGCTACCACGCACGGTTCCTGCGAGCTCGGGCGGAGAACGCGTCCGGGCGACTGAAGAGCAACGGCGAGCTACTGGACCTCGGTTGGTACTCGATCGACGAGGCCCTGGGCCTCACCATCATCGACGTAACGCAGGCCATCCTCGAGCAACTCCGCATGCGGGTGCACGGCAAGCCACCGCACGATCTGTTCGTGCACTACCGCGGCATGCGGCAGATCATTACCCGCGAATAGCGCTCCAACCGGGCCCGGCAAGGTGCGAGGGCGCATTCCTGAACTGTCGGTCAGGCGCAAGGGCGGCGCTCTTGACGGGACGAGCACCCACGGCGTACCTCCGTCCTTCGCCGAACGCAGGAGGAGTCATGGCTCAATTCGATCTGATCATTCAGGGTGGTAGCGTCATCGACGGCACCGGCGCACCACGTCGAACGGCGAGCGTGGGCGTGAAGGACGGCTGCATCGCCGCCATCGGAGAGCTCGACGCGAGCCAGGCGGAGACAATCGTCGACGCGACCGGCAAGATCGTGGCACCCGGTTTCGTCGACATCCACACCCACTACGACGCGCAAGTGTTCTGGGACCCCAGCCTCTCGCCCTCCTCCTTCCACGGCGTGACGACGATCGTCGGCGGCAACTGCGGGTTCAGCGTCGCTCCCCTGGTGCCCGAAGCCGGCGACTACCTGATGCGGATGCTCGCGCGGGTCGAAGGGATGCCTCTCGAGTCACTCAAGGAGGGCGTCCCGTGGGATTGGACGACCTTTGCCGACTACCTTGACCGCCTCGACGGCAAGCTCGCCTTGAACGCAGGCTTCCTCGTCGGCCACTCTGCGCTGCGCCGCGTCGTGATGGGCGACTCGGCCGTCGGAAACGAGGCCACCGAAGAGCAGCTCGCCCAGATGGTGCAGCTGCTCCACGAGTCGCTCGAGGGAGGTGGTCTCGGCTTCTCCTCGTCCGCGGCGCCGACGCATAACGACGGTGACGGTAAACCCGTTCCCTCGCGGTCCGCATCGCGGCGCGAACTCGTCGCGCTCGCGGCCGCGGTTCGCGACCACCCCGGAACCACCCTCGAATTCCTGCCTACCGTCGGCAACTTCGAGGACGAGCACAAAGACCTGATGGCCGCGATGTCGCTCGCGGCGAACCGACCGCTCAACTGGAACGTGCTCGGCGTATCCTCCGTCAACCTGACCATGACGGAGAGCCAGCTCTCCGCGTCGGACTATGCGCGCGAGCGCGGCGGGATCGTCATCGCCCTCACCCTGCCACAGACGATGACGCTGCGCCTGAACCTCGTCTCCGGCTTCATCTTCGATGCTTTGCCGGGTTGGTCCGACGTGATCGGGCTGCCGATGGAGGAGCGGATGAAGGCCTTCGCTGACCCCGCCGTGCGCGAGAAGCTCGATCGACAGGCCAACTCCAAAGAGGCCGGAGTCTTCAAGTTCTTCGCAAACTGGGCGAAGATGAGACTCGACGAAACATTCGCGCCTCAAAACGCCGCCTACAAGGGCCGCACCGTGGGGGACATCGCGAAGGAGCTCGGCAAGACGCCCTTCGACACAATGCTCGACATCGCGCTTGCCGACGAGCTGCGCACGTCGTTCATGCCGCCGTCGAGCGGTGACGACGACGAAACCTGGAGACTCCGCGCCGAAGCGTGGCGCGACGACCGCACCATCATCGGCGCGACCGATGCGGGCGCGCACCTCGACATGATCGACACGTTCGCCGGCACCACCGCGCTCCTGAAGACCGGCGTTCGAGAGAGAGGCCTCCTCGATCTCGAAGAAGCGATCCACCAACTCACGGACCGGCCCGCACGCCTCTACGGCATCACCGAACGTGGACGACTCGAGGCCGGCTGGCACGCCGACATCGTCGTTTTCGACGAGGCCAAGGTCGGCCCGGGCCCGATCCACACGAAGAACGATCTGCCAGCCGGCGCCGGACGTCTGTACGCGGACGCCGACGGTATCGAGCATGTCTTCGTGAACGGGATCGAGATCATCCGTGGCCGCGAGTTCACCGGAGCTGCGCCGGGCAGGATCCTGCGCTCCGGACGCGACACGGAAACGGTCTCCGTGCCGGGCGGCGGTGAGTAGCCCTCTCGATCACCACGCGGCACGCGAGAGGGACGTGCGCACGAGGCGCTTCCCGTCCGTCAGAGGCTCGCGGTGGAGCCGAAAAACGCAGGCGGACTCTTCCCGAACTCCTGCTCGCACAGCTCGATCAGACGTGATCTGGTCGGGCCATGCAGGCCTCCGTACTCGACAAGCGCGTACCCATCCGCAACGCCGCGATCCTCGGCGCCCTCCTGCTCCTCGTTGGCTGCGGGGACTCCGCAACCAGCGATGGCAGCGAATCCTCTGCCTACCCGCGCGACGGCGCGCTCCGGCTGAACCACATCCAAGTGCTCGGCTCGCACAACAGCTACCATATCCAACCAAAGCCGGATCTGTTCGCAGCGATCGCGGCACTGGTCCCCCCTCTGGCCGATGCCTGGGAGTACACGCACCTGCCACTCGACCAGCAGTTCGCGAATCAGGGCGTCCGACAGATCGAGCTGGACGTGTTCGCCGACCCCGAGGGCGGCCGGTACGCGAACCGAGGAGCGACGGAGCTCCTCACGGGCAACGGGGCATCGGGCATTCCGGAGTTGAGCGAGCCGGGCCTCAAGACCCTCCACGTGCAGGATCTCGACTTCGAGAGCACGTGCTGGAAGTTCGTGCAGTGCCTCGAGACGATCCGCGATTGGTCGATCGCGAACCCCGGGCACGCGCCGCTCACCATCCTCATCGAAGCGAAAGACGATGAGGTCGACGCTCCTTTCGAGACCGTCATCCCGATCCTCTTCGACTCCGAGCAGCTCGACGCCGTCGACGACGAGATCCGCAGCGTCTTCGCACCCGGTCACGTCATCACGCCCGATGATGTCCGCGGCGATCATCGCACCCTGGAGGAAGCCGTGCTCGCAGACGGCTGGCCAACTCTCGGCGAATCCCGCGGCCGTGTCCTGTTCGCGCTCGACAATGGAGGGCGAGTCAAAGAGGCGTATGTCGACGGGCACCCTTCCCTTCGCGGTCGCGTTCTCTTCGTCAGCGCGGAGCCCGGGGAAGAGGAAGCCGCATTCGTCAAGCTGAACGACCCGATCGGCTCCTTCGACCGCATCCGGGAACTCGTGGGCCAGGGGTTCATCGTCCGAACGCGCGCCGACGGAGACACCGAAGAGGCACGCACCGGCGACACCACCAAGCGCGACGCAGCCATCGAGAGCGGGGCGCAGTTCGTGAGCAGCGACTACCCCGTGCCCAACGCCGATTTCGGAACAGGGTATTTCGTCGAAATACCCGGCGGAATGCCGGCGCGATGCAACCCCATCAGCGCTCCCGCCGAGTGCCGGGCCGAGGACATCGAGAACCCGGCGACGCTCTGAAGACCGGCTGCCACTCAGCGCAAACGACCTTGCATCGGGCGTGGCGCCTAACCCGGAGGAACTGAATCACCATGGGACGCTGGTCGCGGGACGAGCTCGAAGCTGCATTCGACAACTTTCAGAAGACGGCACTCGCCGCCGGAACCTCCGGCGACTGGCGCGAGTGGGCCAACCTCTTCACCGAAGACGCGACGTACATCGAGCACGCCTACGGCACGCTCGGAGGCCGCGAAGCGATCTACCAATGGATCCAGCCGCTCATGTCCAAGCCGGAGAACCGCGTCATGCAGTTCTTTCCGGTTGAGTGGTACATCATCGACGAAGAGCGTGGCTGGATCGTCTGCCAGGTGTGGAACCGCATGGTCGACCCGGGCGACGGGAGTCTCCATCAAGCCTACAACTTCACGCTCCTGAAGTACGCGGGCGACATGAAGTTCTCCTTCGAGGAGGACATCTACAATCCGGCCCGCTTCCAATCGATGCGGGCGGAGTGGACGGAGCGACAGGCCTCCCTCCAGGAGACGTAGCCGCCCCAGGCCCTATGGCCGACTGCGCTTCTCCCACTCACCACGCATGAACGCCAAGCCGTCGCGTGCGAGCTGCTCCTCGTCCTCGTACATACGCCGCCAGATCTTGGTCGCCGCAGCGATCCCGGCGAGAGCCTGACCGAAGGCTTCGATCACAAACCACCCATCGTAGTTGATCTCCTTCAGAGCATCGAAGGTCTCGGCCCAGCGCACCTGCCCTTGTCCCGGAGTACCCCGGTCGTTCTCGGAGATGTGCACGTGGCGGATCTCACGAGCGGCGCCGGTGATCGCCTTGCGCACGTCCTTCTGCTCCATGTTCGCGTGGAAGGTGTCGTAGTGAACGCCTACATTCATCCGATCGACGTCTCGCACGAAACGCGCGGCGTCCTCGGCACAGTTCAGAAGGTAGATCTCGAACCGATTCAGGAACTCGAACACCATGGTGATTTCGGCCCGCGCCGCGTAGTCCGCAGACTCACGCATACACTCGACGCTGCGCCGCCACTCGTCGCCGGTCGGCGGGCTGCCGCTGAACTGCCCGATCGCGGCGTAAAGAGGGCCGCCGACCAGCTTCACCCCAGCCGCCTGCGCGCAATCAATCGTTCGTTTCGTCGCGTCGACGGCGGCGCGACGCACCGACGCGTCCGCGCTGATCGGGTTGTCCTCGGCGTTCCGAACCGAGGTGACCGTACGCTCGAAACCCAGATCATCGAGATGCCTCCCGAGCCGCGCGTACTGCTCGGGATCGCCACCAAAGATGGGGATCTCGAGGCCGTCGAACCCCATGTCGCGAAGGCGGCCGTAGAGCGGAAGAAACTTCTCGTCCGTAGGATCGTCCGTCCAGAGCATCAGGTTCATTCCGAACTTCATCGCGACGGTCTCCTAGATGGATCCGGTCTTCATCTCGCCTACCGCATGCGCGCAGGCACGCGCGGTGAGCGCCATGTAGGTGAGGGATGGGTTCTGGCAGGCCGACGACGTCATACATGAACCATCGGTGACGTAGAGGTTCGGCACATCGTGGGTTTGATTGTTGGCGTTCAATACCGAAGTCTTCGGGTTGCGGCCCATCCGAGCGGTGCCCATCTCATGAATGCCGTCGCCGGGAGTGCTCATGTTGGCCATCTTCACGAGAACGACGCCTCCGCTGGCCTGGATCATCGCCGCGGCCTCTTCCGCAGCATCGTCTCGCATCTTCTGTTCGTTTTCGCCAAACGCGAAGCTCACCTCGACCTGCGGAATCCCGAAGCGGTCCACCTTCTCCGCGTCGAGGGTCACGCGGTTCTCTTCGTTCGGAAGACACTCGCCGAAGCCCGAGAGCGCCATGATCCATGGCCCGGGTTTCCGAAGAGATTCCTTCAGCTTCACCCCGAACCCCGGCAGAGTGTTGCCCATTTCCCAGCCCGAGCGCAGTGCCCGCCCTTGGTAGCCGTAGCCGCGCAGAAAAGATTCCTTCGATCCCTCGTCCCCGAGGTTCTTGAAGCGCGGGATGTAGATGCCGTTCGGGCGACGCCCAAAGGTGTCCTGCTGATCGAAGCCCGGCATGACCCCGATCGCCGAAAGGCCGAGGTGGTGATCCATCAGGTACTTACCGAGCACCCCGCTCGAGTTCGCCAAGCCATCGGGCGCGTGTTCCGACCTCGAGTTCAACAAGATCTGCGTAGAAGCGACCGTGGATGCGCACAGGAAGATCAGGCGGGCCGCGAGCGTCTCCTTTTGGCCGGTCCTTGCATCGATCACTCGGACTCCAGTCGCGCGCTTCCTCTTCGGGTCGAAGTCGATGCCCTCGACGACGGTGTCGGTCCGAACCGACAGACGCCCGGTGGCCTGTGCCGCCGGCAGCGTCGAACTCTGCGTACTGAAGTACGACCCCGTCGAGCAACCCATGTAGCACGGACCGCAGTAGTGGCAGGCGGCACGCCCCTTGTGAGCCTTGGTCAGAATGGCGGTACGCCCGATCGTCAAGATACGACCAGGGAAGTTCTCGGCGATCTTCTCGCGGCAGTGTTTCTCCACACAGTTGAGCTCCATCGGTGGAAGGAACTTGCTGTCCGGGAGATGCGGGAGCCCCTCGGCTTGGCCGCTTATGCCGACGTGGTCCTCCACATGGTCGTACCACGGTTGGATGTCGGCGTAGCGGATCGGCCAGTCTACCCCGTTGCCGTCCTGCGCGTTGGCCCCGAAATCGAGGTCACTCCAGCGATAGGTCTGCCGCCCCCATAAGAGCGAGCGGCCGCCGAGGCCACCCGCACGATACCAGTTGAACGGACGCGCCGAATCGGAAACGTACGGGTTCTCCTTCTCGTTCATCCAAAAATGCAGATTCCCATCTTTGACCGAGTAGCCCGCGCCACCACTCGCGATCGGATACTCCTCGTCGAGCTTCTTTCGGTTGCCCTGTCCACGGAACTTCTCGTCCCACGGATTCTTGTGTTCGCCCGGGTAGTCCCTGCCGTGCTCGATCGGGTGGCCGCGCTCGAGCATGAGGACTTTGAGTCCGCGCTCCGTGAGCTCCTTGGCTGCCCAACCGCCCGTGATCCCCGAACCGATGACGATCGCGTCGAACGTGGCCTCCACGATCAGAGCCCCGTCCAGACACGACCGTGCGATCCGGCCTCGATACACGCCTCGTACGGCCCAGGAATCGGTTCGAAGACGAGTTCCTGCGTGCCTCCGATCTCCGACGTGTAATAGCCGATGAGCGTCATCTGCTTCAGTGCCTGGAAGAATGCAGGTGCTGGCGCCTTCTTCTGCAAGGCGGCCATCGGATTGATCCCCTTCTTCGCCATGAGAGCGCCGCCCTCCTTCTCGAGCTGCTGCAGAACGGCCACCTGATCGGCCTCGGGCGAGTCGACGAAGCTCCTCCCCGTACGACCCCTCGCAACGACGTCCATGGTCGCCAACCCCGCCATGAACTCCGCGCGCTCCTCCTCGTAGAACCAGTCGACCAGCATCATCTCGAGGAAGTCGGGCACGCCGGCCGCCCGCGCGCCCGGCGTGTCCGTGGTCGGGAGAATCAGCTCCGTTGCCGTCTCCACGAGCGCACGCTGCTCTGGAGTGAACAGCGGCGTCGACGCCTTCGTCGTCGCCGTCGCCGCGTCGGCTCGACTCAGGAAGGAGACGCAGGGCGTCGCCATCGCGCCCCCGAAGAGTACAGTGAGACCTGCGAGAAACTCTCGTCTTTCCATCCTGGTTCCTAGAATCGATAGCTGAGCTCGCCACCGAAGGTGCGCGGCGGCGCGTAGTACCGCGTGGACGCACCGAACACTGAATCCAATGGCTGCACTGCGTTGAAGTACTCTCGATCAATCAGGTTCCGCGCCCAGAGCGCAACCTGGGCTCTGTCATCGTAGAACGAGTAGGAGAGCCGAGCAGCCAGAAGATTCACACCCGGCTGCTGAAGCTCGGTCACATCGCCCGCGTACTCGATCAGGCTTTGATACGACCAGTCGACCCGCGGCGTCAGCCAACCGTTGAGCTCTCCGACACCCGCCTCGATCGGGAACGAGTACTGAGCCGACAGAAACGTCTGCAGACGCGGGACATTGCTGAAGCGATCACCGCTGAAGTCCTGGTCGTTGCCCGGGTTCGCCGGGTCCGGGACGACGTAGGTACCGAACCGTGCGTCCAAGATGCCCACGTTCCCAGTGATCTGAAGACCGTCGAGCGGAATGGCCGTGAGCTCGAACTCAATGCCCTTCGACGTGGCATCTGCCGCGTTCTGGGTGAGGCGAACGATCTCGACACCGCCGGGCGCATCGGGGTCGGGGATCGCTTCGACGGTCACGACCTGAATGTCGTCGTAGTTGCCGAGGAACAACGAGAGGTTGAACGTCACGCGCTGATCCCAGCCGATCGTCTTGATCCCGACCTCGAAGTTGTCGAGCGTCTCGGGTCCAAACGACGCGAGATCGTCCGTACCCGCCGTCAACGCGTTGAATCCACCACCGCGGAAACCCTGGGAGTACGTGAAGTACCCCATCAAATGATCGAGCGACATCGTATCGAGCCATGCGTCGGGGGCCTGGAGCGCCAGGCTCGCCATCGGGGTGAATTTCGTGAAGATCTCGCTGCCGTCCAGATCCGCAGTGGGCGGAGCGTCCGTCCGCGGATCGAAGGTCAGCAGGCCGGCGCCCTTTTTGTCCTCGGTGTAACGCAGGCCACCGGAGAGACTCATCCAGTCGGTGACGTCGACCGTGGCCTGGCCGTAGAGGGCCCACGTCCAGTTGTCGATCGTGCTCGTCGTCTCGGTCTGGCGAAGCGGGTTCGTGCCGCCCGGAGGCGGACCCGTCGTCGTCGTTGGCGAGAGGCGCCCCTTCTCCCAGAACGCGAAGTAGCCGGCCACGAAATTGATGCGATCCTCCCACGCCCGTCCGTTCACCTGGAGCTCACCGGAGTACTGCTCCTGGTAGCCGGGGGTGCCCCCCAGGGGGCCATGGCCGAGATCCGTGATCTCGACGACCGCCACCGACGTGCCGTCGATGTCCTCTTGCAGGGTTGGCTTCTGGGTCCGCCAGGAGCCGAGTGCCTTCACCGCGATGTCATCGAACCAGCCGAGCTCGCCTACGTCCCAATTCGCGGTGCCCCACATGCCGTAACTCACGACACGCGCCTGCGGACGTACGTTCGTCGCGCCGCGAAACGGTTCGGTCTTCGTGCATTGCGCTTCGAGGTCCGGTGCAAACAGCTGCTCGAGACTGCCGCCTCCCGGGAAGACACACTGCGCACCGCGGCTGTGATTCGTGTCGCGCGACCACGACCCCGAGAGGTCGAGGGTGACCTCCTCGACCGGGAGGAGTCGCAACGAGCCGAGGAAAGCGAGTGAGTTTCGGTTCGTCGAGGTAAAGTCCTGCTCGATGTTCTCAAAGTAGCCGTCGTTGTTCGTCGAAGAGAACGAAAGCCGCGAAAGGAGAAGATCGTCGACGATCGGAACATTCACCATCGCCTCGGTGAACAGCAGACCCAGGTTGCCGGGACGCACGAGCGCGAATGCCTCGAGATCCTCGTGCGGCTTCACTGTGGTCATGTTGATCGCGCCACCGACGGTGTTCTTGCCAAACAGCGTTCCCTGCGGTCCTCGCAAGACTTCGATCTGCTCTACATCGATCACGTCGACGATCTGTCCGAATGCGCGCGGCATGTAGACGCCGTCGATGTAAATGCCGACCCCGGGGTCGAAGGCCAGCTCCGGCGACGCCGTCCCGATACCGCGAATGCGCACGCCGGCCGTGATCCCGCTGCGTCCCGACTGAAACTGGAGATTTGGCACTAATTGCTCGATGTCGTCGAGCCGAGTCACGCCGACCTCGCGCAAGGTGCTCGCGCTGAGCGCAGTCACAGAGACGGGGGTGTCCTCGAGAAACTCCGTGCGCTTGCGCGCCTGGACGACGATCTCCTCGACCCGGTTCGTCGCGCGTCGCGAGAGTCCGGAGGCGGTGCCGCCGGAATCCAGCGCCTCCTCGGCCTGCGCCTCCCCCGCGTCGACCTCGTCCATGGTTCCGCCGACGGCCCCGCGCGCTTCGACGTCGTCGACGTAGCCCGACGGGCCCGGCATCGGAGTCTCGCCGTCCTGGGCCAAGACTGGACTGCCAAGGCACACCACCGCCAAGAACCCGGCCGATACGCAAATCAGATGAGACGTCTGCATGGCGTTCCCCCTGCCCGAGAGATCTGAAGAATGATCCGTCATTGTGCTAGCAACCCACCGTCACGCCCCACGCGCGGACTAAATCGACCAGCCGCCGTCGATCAGATGTGCGACACCGGTCGTGTAGCCCGATTCGTCCGACGCGAGATAGACGACGAGCGCTGCGATCTCGGCCGCCCGACCAAGGCGACCCATCGGCTGGCGAGCGATGAAGTCCGCCCGCGCCTGCTCGGGATCGTCGAAAGCGTCGATGCGGCCCTGTAAGGAAGGTGTCTCGACGGTGCCGGGGCAGACCGCGTTGCAACGGACGCCATCGCCGACGAAATCCGCGGCGACCGACTTCGTGAGTCCGATCACAGCAGCCTTCGTCGTCCCGTACGCGAAGCGGTTCGGCGCGCCCTTCTGTGACGAAACGATCGACGACATGTTGATGATCGACCCGCCGCCCGACGCACGCATGCCCGGAAGGAAGGCGCGGATCATCCGGTACATCGACTTCACGTTCAGCGAGTACGAGAAATCCCAGTCCTCCTCCTCGCAGTCGAGGATCGTGCCGTGATGTACGAAGCCGGCACAATTGAAGAGCACATCGGGGGCAGACACGATACGGGTGAGCCCCACGACGCTCTCGGGGTCCGTCACATCCACCCGGTGGGTTTCGATGCCCGCCTCACTCGAGAGCGAGGTGAGCGCTCCTGCGTTGATGTCCGTCGCGATCACGCGCGCGCCCTCGCGGGCGAACGCCAGCGCCGTCTCTCGACCAATGCCCTGCGCCGCCGCGGTCACGACGGCGACCTTTCCTGCCAATCGTCCCGATGCCGAGCCCATCTCCCTGCCCCTTCTCGTCCCGGCGGGCCGAAACGAATCTGTACATACGATAAATTCGTCGCTATCATCCCATCATTCGTCTGTCGAGTGAGGGAGGACTCCTGTCGTGAAGAGACGCAGCACCGCTTGGTTCGGACCGACCGATCGCGACGGATTCATCCACCGGAGCTGGATGCGGAATCAGGGGCTGCCGTCGCATCTTTTCGACGGCCGCCCCGTAATCGGCATCTGCAACACGTGGTCGGAGCTGACGCCCTGCAACGCGCACTTTCGCATTCTGGCGGAGCGGGTGAAGCGCGGCGTGTATGAGGCCGGCGGGTTTCCGGTCGAGTTTCCCGTGATGTCGCTCGGGGAGACCCTCATGCGTCCGACCACGATGATGTTTCGGAACCTCGTCTCGATGGACGTCGAAGAGTCGATTCGGGCGAACCCAGTAGACGGCGTCGTCCTATTGGTAGGGTGCGACAAGACGACCCCCGCACTCCTCATGGGTGCGGCGAGCTGCGACTTGCCCACCGTGACGATCTCCGGCGGCCCGATGCTCAATGGCAACTACCGCGGAGAACAGATCGGATCCGGCACGTCCGTCTGGGAGTTCAGCGAAGACGTGCGCGCCGGCAAGATGTCTCTCGAAGCGTTCATGGACGCCGAGGCTTGCATGTCCCGATCGGCCGGCCATTGCATGGTCATGGGTACCGCGTCGACAATGGCATCGATGGTCGAAAGCCTCGGAGTCGGGATGCCCGGCAACGCAGCCATCCCTGCGGTGGACTCTCGGCGAGCCGTGCTCGCACACATGGCCGGCACGCGAATCGTCGAGATGGTAAACGACGATGTCCGGCTCTCGCAGATCCTCACGCGGGAGGCCTTCGAAAACGCCGTCATCACCAACGCGGCGATCGGCGGATCGACGAACGCCGTCGTCCATCTCCTCGCCCTCGCCGGTCGTATCGGCGTCGAATTGAGTCTCGACGATTGGGACCGACTCGGCCGCGACATCCCGTGCCTCGTGAACCTGATGCCGTCGGGCAAGTACCTGATGGAGGACTTCTATTACGCCGGCGGCATCCCCGCGCTGCTCCGCGAACTCGGCGACCGAATTCACAAGAACGCGCTGACCGTGAACGGCAACACGATCGGCGAGAACTGCGAGGAGGCCGAGTGCTTCAACCGTGACGTGATCAAACCGATCGACGCACCTGTTTCATCGAAAGGTGGCATCGCCGTACTCCGCGGGAACATCTGCCCCAATGGTGCCGTCCTGAAGCCATCCGCCGCGACTGCCGAACTCATGCAGCATCGTGGCCGTGCCGTCGTGTTCGAAGACATCGACGACTTCAAGGCCCGGATCGACTCTCCCGACCTCGACGTCGAGCCTGAGGACATCCTCGTATTGAAGAACTGCGGACCAAAGGGCTACCCGGGCTTCCCGGAGGTCGGCAACATGGCTCTACCGACGAAGCTTCTCGAACGCGGGGTGAAGGACATGGTACGCATTTCAGACGCTCGGATGAGCGGCACGGCATACGGAACGGTCGTGCTCCATGCCGCGCCCGAGGCCGCGGCAGGGGGAGACTTCGCCCTCGTCCAGAACGGTGATCAGATCGAGTTGGACGTCGCCGCCCGCCGATTGCATCTCGACGTCGCCGAGGAGGAGCTCGCCAAGCGCCGCACCGCTTGGCGGCCGCCACAGACACAGCACGCGCGTGGCTACGCTCGGCTCTTCCACGACCACGTCATGCAGGCCGACACCGGCGTCGACTTCGACTTCCTGGTCGGCGGCAGCGGCGCGGAGGTTCCCCGGGAGTCGCACTGAAGACAGGGCACCCTTCAGACGAGCCGCGCTATTTCCGCCGGGGGCGCCCTCGCCCCGTGCGCTTCTTCTTCGACAGGACGCTCTCTACATCCTGCCAGTTCTCGTCGATCAGCGTTTCCGCGCCGCGACGAGCACGGGCGGCGGCCCGATCCGCAATCGCCTCCGCGACTTGCCGATGTCTTCCGACGGAGTCGGCGAAGGCACCCGGAAGTCGCTGCGCGATCTCGAAGTCCGCGCGGAGCAGCGCGGAGATCACGTTCTGGAATGAGGCAAGCACCACGTTGTGCGCGGATCCGAGCAGAATACGATGGAACTCCAGATCCGCCTCGAGGGACCGCTCGGGATCGCCCACGGCTTCTTCCATTGCCTCAACTGCCGCGAGAAGGTCTGCGGCCTCCCTGCGCGTTGCCCGCGACGCCGCGAACTCTGCCGCGGCAGGCTCGAAGAGCCGGCGCACCTCCGTCAAGTCGCGCAGCATCGGCTCGAAGGCGGCGCTCGAGCGTGCCGTCCATGCGATCACGTCGGGGTCCAGGAGGTTCCAGTCGGCTCGCGCACGCACGCGCGTTCCTACTCGGGGGCCCGTACGAACGAGCCCTTTCCCCGCGAGGACCTTCACCGCCTCACGCACCACATTGCGACCGACCTCGAGCTGCTCTACGAGCTCGCTCTCGATCGGAAGCGACGCCGCAGGCGCGTAGTCGCCCCGCGTGATCCGTGCTCCGAGCTCGTCGACCGCGCGCTCGAGAAGTCCCGAACGGCGCCGTGCGGGCGCCGAACGCTTCGGCCGTGCCGCCGGTTTCTTGGCTGGAGCTCGATTCATGGGATGAAAGCCACTCTAGAGCGGGATAAATTGTCCGGCAAGCCTCGCCAGGGATACACACTCGTGGTGACGACACGGTCGCGACCCGCTGAGCCGACCGCTAGCCTTCCGAAGTGAGTACGACGCCTCTTGTGTCGGATGAGCCGACGAGTCCGACCACGGGCAGTCTCGCCACCTCGCTGCGGCCGTTTCGGCCGGGCTTCTGGTTCGGTGGCTTTAACGGCCTCACATGGATGATCGCGCTCGGCACCCCGATGGTGCTCCTCGCCCAGCACCTCGGTGCGAGTGCGTTTCAGGTGGGACTCGCATCGTCTTTCGTCTTTCTGCTCCTCCCGGTTCAGGTCGTGGCGACCGCAACGCTCCCCCGCCTCGGTTTCAAGCGGCAGATGATCACCGCGTGGCTGACCCGCTCCCTTTTCCTTCTCGTGCCGCTCGGCCTCGTGTGGGTCGACTTCGACACCCCCGCACCCTGGATGCCGGCGCTGCTCGTGATGAGCGTGTTCGGGTTCTGCCTCTGCCGCGCCTTCGGCACAGCGGCTCACCTTCCTTGGATGGCGGCCATTCTCCCACTCAGTTTGCGCGGCCGATTCTTCGCAACCGATCAAGCGATTACGAGTGTCGTTGGGGTAGGAACCCTACTGACGTGCGCAGCGCTGTTTGCGAGTCTCCCTCCGCACACCGCCTTCACCATCGTCTACATGGGAGCACTCGCGGGCGCGCTCCTCGCGGTCTGGAATCTCACCCGCCTCCCCTCCGCGCCGGCACCTACAGCTCCTCCACTACGTGCCATGGCCGGACGGGCGCGACGATTGTGCCTCTCCGCCGGCCGGTTCCGACACTACCTCCTGCTCAAGCTGATCGGATCGATCGTCACGTCGTCGCTCGTAGCCTTTACCGTGTACTACTTGAAGGTGTCGGGCGGAGTTCCGACAAGCGAGATCATGGTCTTCACCGCCGCTCAGTTCGGCGGTCAGATCCTAGGAACGGCGAGCATCCGCCACCTGATCGATCGCTTTCCCCTTCGACGATTCTTTCAGATCTCCATCGCCCTGATCGGGATCGTCGAGCTCTTCTGGCTCGCACTGTTGAACGGCGCAGACAGCCTTCTCCCTTGGCTGGGTGCGGCGTACTTCGTCTTCGGCATGGGCGTGGGCATGAACAACGTCACGCACTTCACCTACCTTCCAGAGCTCTCGGGGGAGGCGGATCGGCCGATCACCATGGCGATCTTCACAGCGGCACTCGGCCTCCTCGCAGGGATCGCACCGATGCTGTGGGGATTGGCACTCAAGGAGGACGGACCAGCTCCGGGGTTGAATCTCGATCACTTCATCGTGTTCTTCGCCGTCGGCGTCGGGCTGAGCGCACTGCTCCTGGCGCTCTACGCGCGACTACCCGATTTGCGCCCGACCTTCGGACGAGCGACGCGCTGAGGTCGCCGCGGGGCTGGACCTCGCTTGCCCCTCGATTCGGGATCGCGGCGTCGTCTCGGTCGCCACGTCGGCAGGAAGCCCTTGATGGACCGCGCGCCCCTGCGCCGGGCGCGTCAACCCTCGAGCACCTCGACGAGCTCCAGAATCGTGCCGTCGGGATCCTTGAAGCATACGAAGCGTGTGCCGGCGGTGCCGAGGCCAGCGACAGTGGCCGGCGGGCCGATGAACTCGGCATCGAGCTTCTTCAGCTCAGCCATGTCGGCGTCGAGATCGGTCGTGTGGAGCGCAATCCGGGCGATGCCGAGGCGGGCAATATCCGGATACGGCGGGGTGTGGTCGTGCGGCGCCTGCCATTCGAGGAGGTCAATCAGGGTCGACTCACCCGGGAGAGCCATCAATGCGCCCTTGATCTTGTACTCGGTGAATCCGCAGGCAGCGGCGATCTCATCGGTTCCGTTCTCCGGAACCTCCCACACGGCCTGGAAGCCAAGAGCCTCATAGAAGGTGCGCGACCGCGCGAAGTCCGTGCAGTTCACGGCGACGTGAAAAATGGCCTTCAGGTTCATCGCCATACCTTGACACCGACAAGCCGCGGTTTGCAACGGACGACGGCTCCTCAGACCACGTCGCCGCGCACGCTCTCGAGAGCCTGATCGGCCGCATCGATCGAGACACCGACCTGACGACAGAGAACCGCCAGGTCGAAAAAGAAGCGCTCGCGGCCGAGCAGACCGTCCTGAAAATCGAATACGCACGCAAAGGGAACCTGCGCCTCTCTTCCCGTTGGCGCGAGGCCGAGAAACTCGCCAGCGAAAGTGACGTACGCCGTCCCCCAGCACGAAATCGACGACCCGTCGTCGGCGAGGCTGTCCATCGTGACCCGATAGTCGGGGAACGCCCCGAAGAAGACCTGCAGATGAAGCTCGGCCTCCGCGCGGTCCTTTGCCTCGAGTCCGAACGAGATCGTCTCCAGCCGAAACGACTCGTGACAGATCGACAGGGCCGCGCCGATGTCTTGCCGACTCTTCGCTGCGCCGTAGGCGCGGACGAGCGAACGCTTCACGGCCAGCTCGAGCTCGCTCTGGTCACTCGAGCGAGCGGGTGCGACGAACGGCGAGCCAGGCGCCCGCAGCTCCACCTCGTGGTGCACGAAGTACCGGGCCGCCTCTTGCCCTTGCCCCGGCTGCAGCGTCTCGACGATCGAGGTAATGAGCCCGTCGCGATACGTCGTGAGATGCTCGCCCTCGAGGACCAGATCCGGGAGCCCCGGATGGCGCAGCGTCAGACGAAATCGCATCCAGATCCCGTCGCCGCGCACTTCGGGCCCCCGGGTGATTTCCGGAATGCGAACATCGAACCTGCGGTCGACCGCGTGGAGGACGGATCGAAACCCCCGCACGACGGCATCGCGGCCATGGTCGTCGAAGGTCAGAGGGCCCGCATCGAGGCACTCGTGCTTCGCGGCCGGATCGAACAGCTCCGCGAGCGACTCCCACGAGTCGGTCGCGTAGGCGAACTCGAACGCCGTCGAATACTGAAAGAACTTCTGGAGATCGGTCATGCGAATCCCTTTCCGCGATCGCCTTCGACGAGGCTGCGGACGGCGCCCCACGCGAGCAGGGGGCGGGTCTGACAGGAGAACACCGGAGAGGAACTCCAAGATCCGTGCCGGGGCCCTCGGGGCCGAACGCCGGGCCGTCGAAAGGAGGGAGACCGCCCGAGTGTGGCCGTTTCGCCACGTGTGTGGCGACAGAGCTACGCCCGCCGAACGCGGCATCCTGCCGCTTCGGTCAGGGACGGTCGCCCGAGAGCTTCACCCCAAAGGGAAAGAGGCTTGGTCTCGGGCGGTCTTCAGCCGTCGAGCCGATACGAATCGCCATCGCGCACGAGTCGGCCCGCTGTCGGACCCGAAAAGTGGGTGCCAATCACCAACGTCGGCGTGTCTGCGTAGCGCGCCATGAAGTCCCGACGGGTCGCGTCGGCCTGTGTCGCGTCGCTGTCGGCGTTGTTCTTCCACCCCGGGCGCGCGAATTGGGCCGGGTGGTGAACGAGATCGCCCGTGATGACCGCCCGCTCGCCGCGAGACTCGATGCGCACCGCGACGTGCCCCGGGCTGTGCCCCGGCGTGGGCTCAAAGCGCACTCCGTCTGCCACCTCGTGATCCATGTCGACCAAGTCGACCAGATCTGCCTCAAAGAGAGGCCGCACCGAGTCCCCGACCGTTGCGACCATCTGCTCGACATCCGTCCGAGACCAGTGCTCCCACTCCTCGCGCGTCATGACCGTGCGCGCGTTGATGAACGTCGGCACCCATCGATCGCCCTCGAGCCGCGTGTTCCAGCCCACGTGGTCGGTGTGGAGGTGCGTACAAACGACGGTATCGACCGTGTCGATCGGGAACCCGGCCGACTCGAGGTCGGACAAGAACGGTCCTTGTCGCATGTGCCACATCTTGAATGGCATTCGCGACTTGTCGTTTCCTACGCAGGTATCGACGACGATCCGGCGCTCCCCCACCTCGAGGATGAGCGAGTGTACGCTGCCGACCGCGTCGCCTCGCTGGTTGAGGTACGGACCGAGCCAGGCAATCTCCGCGAGATTTTCTCGCGTCGCGTCGGGCAAAATGAATCCAATCCCCGGCGCCTCGTACTCCTGCACCCGCGTAATCTTGACGTCACCGACCTGCCAACGCAGTACCGAGCTCATCTGTGTACCCCTTCGCCCGCCTCAGGACCGAGGTGGTCCGTAGACCTTACGAATCGGTTCGCCGGCATCAAAGCGTGCCTGAGTGCGCTGCATTCGCTCGATCGCCTCGGGCGTGGCCGCGATCTTCTGGAAGAGAGCCTGCTCGTTGCCAAGCGCGTCGGTGAGCGAGAGGTCGTCACTGTCGTTCAGAATCTGCTTGAGCGCGACGAGCGCCGCCGGAGGCCTCTCCGCGAGGCGCCCGGCCCACTCCAGTGACGCGGAGACTGCCGTCCCCGTCGGCACGACGCGATTCACACCACCGAGCTCGTAGATTCGGCGCGCCGCCACCGGACCACCGTCGAGCACCATTTCCGCCGCAACGGTGCGGCCCACCAGACGCGCCAGGCGTGCGGTTCCACCAATACCGGTCGTCAGACCCAGCAGGACCTCGGGCTGACGGAAGGTTGCCTGCTCCTCGGCGACGCGGAGATCGCAGGCCCACCCGAGCTCCGCACCTCCACCGGCGCAGTCACCGGAGACAGCGGCAATCGTCACGACCTCGGGCGAGGCGATCTCGACGAGCGCCCGAAACCACCCTTCGGCCGGTGCGCTCGTCGCCTGACCTGTCACGGTGTTCCAGAGATCGGGAAGCCATGCATGCTCATACCAGTGACCGTCGAAGGCCGAGGCGAGAACTGCGATCCGTGCGCCCCCTTCCCGGGCCTCTTGGAGTGCATCGGCGAGCGCTCCCACACCCTTCCAGGAAACGAACCCACCAATGTCGGCCAGATTCAGCTCGATGAGGGCAACCCCGTCGGAGGGTCGGGTCAATTGGACGAGTTCGGGCATGGCTTCTCTCCTCGGTTGACGACGCAGCCCACCCCATTCGGCGCGATGCCCGCGTTTCGAGATGGCGCTAGGCCGAGTGGAACGTCTTCCCCGTGCCAACGAGGCCAACGGTCGGCATCTTCACGGTTCGAGAAGGATCACGCACCGCGCGGCCGATCACCTTCGCGGTGGAACCTTCTGCGCGGATCAGCTCCAATGCACGGTCCGCCGCCTCTTCGGGGAGCACGACGCAGAAGCCGATGCCCATGTTGAAGGTCGCGAACATCTCTGCGGTGTCGAGCTTCGCGCGGTCGGCGATCAAGTCGTAAAGCGGAGGAGGCTCGAGGAGATCGTCGAACTCGAAGCCAATACCCTTCGAGTCGATACGGAGCAGATTCAACAGGCCGTCGCCCGTGATGTGAGCGAGGGCATGCACGGGGAGGCCCTCGTCGAGCAACGCCATGACCTCCCGAACGTAGATGCGGGTCGGAACGAGGAGCTCCTCGCCGATGCTGCGGCCGCCCAGCGCAGCGGGGCGTTCCGAGTAGGCCTCCGCGCCGTGGCCGTCGGCGAGGACCTTCCGGGCGAGCGTCAGGCCATTGGAGTGGATGCCCGAAGCCGCGAGACCAATGACGACGTCGCCTGGCGCCACATCGCGGCCCACGATCAACCTTTCGAGGTTCACAACGCCCACCGCCGTGGCGACGACGTCAAAGCTCTCGCGCTCATCGGGCGGATGCGGCCGCAGCAGGTCCTTCACCTGGGCGATCTCTCCGCCGGGAATGCTGATGCGCGCCTGGCGAGCTCCCTCGACGAGGCCGATCGAGAGCTGGTCGAGGAGTTCCGCGTCGGTACCCGGAACCGCGATGTAATCGACCAGGGCGATCGGCTCGGCCCCGACACACAGGACGTCGTTCACGTTCATCGCGATCAAATCGATGCCCAAGGTGTCGTACTTCCGCAGTGCGTGAGCGACGAGGATTTTGGTCCCGACGCCGTCGGTGCCGATCGCGAGGCCCATCCCGGCGCCGAGGTCGAGGACGTTCGCGAAGAAACCGTTGGGCAGCACGGGCTTGCCGCGGCGAGGAAACGAGTTCGTCTCGTTCAGGCGGGCGACGAGCTTGCCCAGCCCCCCTTCGAGGCCGACGACGTCGACCCCCGATTCTGCGTAACTCTTCACCTCGTCCGAACTCACCCGATCACCTCCTGGTCGCGCAATCCCTGGATCTCGGCTGATCCGAGCCCGAGCAGTTGGGACAGTACCGAATCCGTGTGCTCTCCGCAGAGTGGCCCCGGGGCGGCCACCCGGCCCGGCAGAACGGACGACAAGAACGGAATTCCGTCAAACGCCCATCCCTCCTCCCCGGGCGCTGCCGCCGTCTCGAAGTAGCCTCGGTGGGCGAGCTGAGGGTCGGCAGCGAGATCGGCGCCGTTCGCGACGAGTCCGGCAGCAACTCCGTTCTCCTGCAGCCGCGTCTCGAGATCATCAGCCCGAAACCGACGCGTCCAGTCGGCGAGGCGCGCGTCGATCTCTCGCCGTCGCTTCATTCGAGACGCGACATCGGTGAGCTCCCGAGTCGAAGCCCACACCTCTCCATCGCTCTCCAGCAGGGTCGCGAGCCGTGTCCACATCTCGTCGTCTTCCACCGCGACGGCGAGCCACCGATCGTCGTCCCGCCCCTGCGGCGCGCAGCGGTACAGGCCGTGCGGTACGCGCGACCCTTCCTGCGACCGATTCGCTGGGACGTCGACCGCGCGACCGACGAGAAGGTCGAGAACACCAGGCCCGAGCAACGCCACGAGGTTCTCCAACTGCGATACGTCGACCAGCTGGCCTTCACCGGTCTGATCGCGATGCCGCAGAGCGGCCAGGGTCCCGAGCGCGCCGGTCAGCCCCGCCGCCATGTCCGACCACGAGTACCCCCACCCCGCCGGCGCCCCCTCTTCGGTGTGCATCAGATGGGGGTATCCCACCAGAGCCTGGAGCGTCGGGCCGTAGCTCACCTGATCGCGCGCAGGGCCATCGAGCCCGAAGCCGGTGAGGCGCACTGCGATGGCGGCGCGGCGACGTGCACGGAGAGACTCGTAGTCCAGGCCCCACGCGCCCATCACGCGCGCCGAGAAGTTGTCGATGACGACATCGGCTTTGGCCGCGAGCCGCTGTGCCAAGTCGCGCCCCTGCTCCACGTTCATGTCGATCACGAGGCTCTGCTTCCCGCGATTCAGGTTGCCGGTCAAACCACCTCGCCGCGTACCGAAGTCCGACGCGTTGCGATGCTCGACCTTGATGACACGGGCGCCCTGATCCGCGAGAGTTCGCGTCGCGACGGGCCCCGCGACCACCCAGGTGAAGTCGAGAATCACGACCCCGTCGAGCGGACGGGCCCCACGGGGGACACTCACGCGACAGGGCTCACGCACGGCGCGGCTCCAGTCACGGAGGACTTCCGCCCGCTCCGCACCCGGCGCACCGGGAAGAGACGGTGTTCGCCCGACGCATGCGGACAGCCGACACGGCGGCCCCGGCAGCCCGACGAGCTCTCCTCCTACGTCGCGGCGATGCACGAAACCCCGCGCAGCGAGCTGGGGATCCGCCGCGAGCCTCTCGGGCGAACGAACCTCGGCGAACGGGAGCCGCCGCAGCGCCGCCCCCTCGCAGGCCGCCGCGACCGACGTACCGGCAAGCCAACGATCGAGGTGCTCGAAGATCTCCGCCGCGCCTTCCTTGCGCGCACCGATGTCCTCCCAGCGCGCGTCCGTCAGATCGCGCACCTCGGGGCACTCGCTGACGACCCATTCGGACAACGTCGTCCAATCGCCTAGGTGGCAGAGCAAAACCAGACCGTCCCGCGCCCGGCCCGCCCGGAACGTCCGACTCCAGTGCAGCGTTCCCTGGCGGCGCTGCACCTCGCCCGTCTGCCGAAGAAGGCCCGTCACGTGCTCGACCGCGCCCGCAGTGGCCCCGGCCACCGAGAGGTCGACGACCGCGCCGGCGCCGGTGCGGTCGCGCGCGGCGAGCCCGATGAGTGCCGCGACCGCGCCCACGAGCCCCGTCGCCGCGTACGACGCCAGGCCGAAGGGGGCGATCGGCTCTTCGCCGGGATGCCCGTTCACGAACGTCATGCCGCCGCGCGCCGTGCACACGAGATCCGAGCCCCGCCAGTGCCGACGTGGACCAGTGCTCCCAAACGGCGTGACTCGAATCATCACGACTCCGGCCGGAAGCGCGGCGAGCGGGTCGGGCGCGCCCACCCGAAGCGCTGGCGCCATCGATCGTGCATCCACGATCACGTCGGCAGAGCGCGCAAGCGATCCCAGCCCGGCCCGCCCTTCCTCCGAGGTCAGATCCAGGACGACGCTGCGCTTATTCTGGTTCGCGTAGAGATGCGAGAGACTCTCGCCGCCGCGCATCGGCCCGAGGCGTCGAACCGAAGCGCCTCCCGGCGGCTCGACCCGAACCACATCCGCTCCCAGCCCGCCCAGCACCCGAGAGCACAACGCCCCAGCGTGGTCGGAAAGATCGAGAACCCGCAAACCCGAGAGCGGCATCGGCGAACCGATCCGCCTCAGCGATCACCGGAGCGCGAAAAAATCTCGCGTCCGTCTTCCGTAAGCTCGGAGATTCGGGAAATCCGGTCCGCAAGGTCGTCGACCGTGTCACTGCGTGCCGAACCTCGGTCGACCAGGATTGCGTAGAGCGAGAAGTTCTTCTTCTTCTTCGCCCGATGAAACTCCTCGCGCCACTCGGGATCGACCGAGCACTCGCCGTCAGTGATGAGAACGACGTCGGCGCGCTTCATTTCACGCGTGGAAAGCTTGGCGACCGCAGCATCGAGGGGAGCCATGAAATCGGTGCCACCACCCGAGAAATGCTCCGCCAGATCGAGAGTCTCGTCGAGGGCGACCTGCCAGTTCGTGCGCGGGTTCATGTCGAACTCTTTGAGCGCCGCAGCGTCGGCGAAACACACGACGTGACAACGTCGGCGCTGACGTCGCGCGATCTCGACAAAGGTGAGCGTGACGGCCTTCGACCAGATCTCTTTGTCGCCGGACATCGACGAGCTCGTGTCCAGGCATACCACGATCGGGCCATGACCATGCGAGTCGACGCCCTTCAGTGAGTACGTGAGCAATCCGCCGTCGAGAAGACGACGTCGAAAGTCACGCTTCAGCAGAGGATGCGTGAGTGCGACGAGCTCGTGCGGCACGAGACGTGCAATGTCGTCGAGGCTGCGGTGGCGGCCAACCTCGAACATCTCCTGGTCGGCGCGATCGAGCACCTTGCGACGCACCGAGAGCGCGTTCTCACGCATGCGGCCGAAGACCTTGGCCAGCCTCTGGAGCTTCGGATTGTCGGCGAGACGCCGGCCGAGATCGATCTGCTGGCCAGCGTTGAGCTTACCCTCGGCACCGAGCCCGCGCCCCCAGCTGGAGAGTGCTTGGGGAAGATCCTGAACTTTCGTCGCCGCCTGCGCCGCCGCACCCAGAATGCTCTTCTCGAGACGGTCCCGGACGCGATCGAGGCCACCGTCGACGTGGCGCTGCTTCTGCCTCTGCTGGGCCGTAGCGACGCGGGCGGCGCGCTTGGCCTTCTTCGCAGCCCGGCGCATCGCGGTGGGCTCGACTTCTGCGCCATCTCCGTCTTCGCCCGGATCTTCCGGAGCGCCCTCTTCCCCGGGCTCGCCACCGGCAGTCTCGAGCTCCGGGGGCCCGCGCTCGTCTCCGCTCTCGTCCAATTCGAAGCGATCGGGCGGCTCGCCAGCAGCCTCGTCCTGAGCCTCCGGGGCCTCCTCCTTCTCCGCCACTGCCGCTTCCTGTTCCGACGCCAGGTCTTCGGCCACATCGGCGCGTTCTTGCGCCTCGCGAACGTTCTCTTCTTCCTGCGACAAGCTCCACAGGTCGAGAAGGTCGCCAGCAGTGAGAACCCGATCCTCACGAAGTGCCTTTAAGAGGGACTCACCAATCGACACCGTCGCGAGCCCCGCGCGAGCCTCGTCGAGCAAGGTCTGCGGCCTCAGCGCAGGGTACGCCCTCCCCTCGATGAGCTCTGAGATGACAGTGCGGTTGAGTGCGACACTCGGCACGGTGACCTCAGGCCCGAACGACACCACGTTGTACTTGAAGAGTGCGCAGAAGACGTCGTCGAGCAGCGCGGCGAAATGCGGAATGAGCCGACCGCCCTCCTCGTCGAGCTTCTGCCACGCGCCCGAGGCCGCGCGAAGCCGCGCGATCGCTGCTCGGTCGTAGAGATCGGACTCCACGGTGTGAGCATCGACCTTGTCGGACTGGTTGCTCACACGTTCACCGTCCGCCGAGCGCACTCCGGATCTGCTCGATCTCGGTCCGCGCCTCGGCTGCACGCGACACCGCGCGACCCACCGCGTGCGCGTCGCGCTCGAGGTCGTCGAGACGGACCAGGATACGACGCAGCTTCGTTTCGACCTCGACGATCGCCTGCGTCTGCTCGTCCATGCTCTTCCAGCCCCGCCCGGCGTAGTCCTTCAGCTCACGGGCTTGAAAGAGAAGCTCCTGAACTTCTTCGTCGTGGCCATGAACGAGCTTGCGCAGTGCGTCACGCACGATCTCGCGCTCGGCCGGATCCGTCCACAAGACGTGTTCGAGAAAGAGGATCTCGCCGTCGCCTACCGCCTCGCGGCCACGGAGCAACGCGAGTCCCCGCAGCAAACCGAGACTCTGCCGGTAGCGCCGATCGGACGCCACGACTCCTTTGTCACGAAGCTCGCCTCGAAGCTCCACGATCTGGCCGAGGACCCTCTCGGGGACCTCGATTCTGGCCGCGGCCTCGGCGAGCACAGCGAGGTCCGCCGGCAGGAGCGTCGTCCCTCCCTGCGGCGCCTCGGCTCCCAGCATCCGCAGGAAGCGCCAATCCTCAGAGATGTAATCGACTACGAACCGCACGAGGAAGCGGTCGTAGACGGCAGAGAGCTCGTCTTCTTCGGGCAGCTCGTTCGCCGCCCCGAAGAGCGTGATCAGCGGCGTTTGCACCCGCTCGCTCCCATTGTCGAAGCTACGCTCGTTGAGAAGTGTGAGGAGCGCGTTCAGAATCGACGAACTCGCCTTGAACACCTCGTCGAGAAACGCGATATGCGCCTCGGGGAGCTTGTTCGTCGTCACCCGCCGATACTCGTCGCGCTCCAGCGCCTTCAGACTGACCGCACCGAAGACTTCTTCGGGCGTGGTGAACTTCGTGAGAAGCCACTGGAAGTATCGAGCGCCCTCGATTCGGCGACACACGCCGTCGGCCAGCATCGACTTCGCGGTCCCCGGTGGTCCCACGAGGAGCACGTGCTGACCGGCCAGAAGGGCGGCCAGCGCACCCTCGACCACCTCTTCACGTTCGACGAAGGCCTGACCGAGCTCGGCCGCTACGGCCCGAAGCTTCTCTCGCGCGGGTTCGACTGCCGGATCCACACCGACTGTCTAGCCTGCACGCCCCACCAGGTCACGCCCGCCAGTCACCGTCGAGGCCGCGGTTCAGAGCGAAAGCCGCACTGATCAACCCCAGGTGCGTAAAGGCCTGCGGCGTGTTCCCGAGATGCTCGCCCGACGGGCCGAGCTCCTCGGAAAAGATGCCCAGGTGATTCGCGTAGCCCAGCATCTTCTCGAAGAGTAGACGGGCGCGGTCCAGCTGCCCCGAGCGCGCAAGACACTCCACGTACCAGAAGGAGCACATGTTGAACGTGCCCTCCTCTCCCTTGAGTCCGTCCGACGCGGCGTTCCCGACCCGGTAGCGATACACCAGAGAGTCGTCGACGAGCTCGTTGCCGATCGCGTCCAACGTGGAAAGCCACCTCGGGTCATTCGGCGAAATGAAGCGCACCATCGGCATGAGGAGACACGCAGCATCGAGCGTCTCGGCCCCCTTGTACTGTACGAAAGCCTTCTTCTTCTCGCTCCAGAAGCTGGTGAGGATCTCCTCGTAGATCGCATTGCGCACCTTACGCCACCGGACGATCGGTGCCGGGAGGGACCGCCGCTCGGCCAGACGCAATCCGCGATCGACCGCGACCCAGCAGAGCAACCGCGAGTAAAGAAACTCCCGCTGTCCACCGCGCACCTCCCAGATTCCCTCGTCCTTTCGGCGCCAGTTCTTACAAACCCAGTCAATCAACCGCACGAGGTTCCGCCACAGATCGATCGAAATCGGCGAGCCGTACTTGTCGTAGAGATAGACCGAGTCCATCAGCTCCCCGTAAATGTCGAGCTGCAGCTGATCGTAGGCTGCGTTGCCAATTCGGACCGGCGTCGACCCCTCGTACCCCTCGAGATGGCTGAGCACGCTCTCGGGGAGCTCATGGCGCCCGTCGATCCCGTACATGATCTGAAGCGAGCCGTCGGGCGCAAGCTCATCGCAGCGAGCTTCGATCCAGTTCATGAAGCCTCGCGCCTCCTCCGTGTAGCCGAGCCGCAGAAGCGCGTAGAGCGTGAAGGAAGAATCGCGGATCCACGTAAAGCGGTAGTCCCAGTTTCGCTCGCCGCCGATTCCCTCCGGCAGTCCGAACGTGGCCGCCGCCACGAGAGAACCGTGCTTGCGCGACGTGAGCATCTTCAACGTGAGAGCCGAGCGTTGCACCACCTCACGCCATCGCCCCGTGTAGTTCGAATGCGAGGACCACGTATGCCAGAAGCGCACCGTCTCATCGAAGGACTCCTCACACCATTGCCCAATGTCCTTGCCGGCGGACTGATCGGGTGACGCGTCCTCGAGATAGAAGTCGACGTGCTCCCCCGCGCGCAACTCGAAGTCGGCGACGGCATCTCCACCGAGCACGCCCATCTTCTGGGTACTCCGGAGCCGGACGGCGGTCTTGTCCTTACCCGTCGATCGAAACAGAGTTGCGTCCTTGCGCCGGTGCACCGTGTGCTTGGACCGTCCGTAGTCGAATCGTGGTGCGCACTCCACCTGAAACCGGACGACACCACGGACGGTCCGCACGCGTCGCACGATTGCGCTGTGGTGCGCGCCATCCGCGATCGGCATGAAATCGATGATCTCGGCCACGCCGGTCGACGCGAGAAACCGCGTCATCAAGACGTTCGTATCCGGCAAGTACATCTGGGTCCGCTTCGCGTGGCCCAGATGGGGCGTGATGCAGAATCGTCCACCCTTCTCGGAATCGAGCATCGCTGCGAAAATGGTTGGCGAGTCGAACTCTGGGAACGAGAGGAAATCGATCGAGCCGTCGAGGCCGACCAGGGCCACCGTCTCGAGGTTGCCGATGATCCCGTAGTTCTCGATCGGCTGGTAGCTCACGAAGGGCCTCCTGCGGACGGACACATGTCGCCTCTATGCCCGCCGGGCCGGCGAAAATAAAGGATTCAGCCCGCAAAGCCCGAGGCTTCCGTGGATGCCCTCAGATGGCATAAGGAGAGTCGACGACGATGGCACTCGACGTAACGAAGACAGACCAAGCCTGCGGGGCCCACGTCCGGGGCGTCGACCTGACACGACCGCTGCAGGAAGACGAGGTCTCCGCCATCCGTGCCGCATGGCTCGACCATCACGTGCTCGCCTTCCCCGACCAACCCATGACCGACGATGACCTAGAGCGGTTCACGCTCTACTTCGGCCGGTTCGGCGCCGACCCGTTCATCGCGCCGATCGAGGGCCGCGAGCACATCATTGCGGTGCACCGCAGTGCGAACGAGACCGCATCGATCTTTGCCGAAGCGTGGCACACGGACTGGAGCTTTCAGGCGCATCCACCCGCCGGCACCTGCCTGTTCGGCATCACCATTCCGCCGACAGGCGGTGCAACCTTGTTCGCCAATCAGCACAAAGCCCTGGCCGAGATGCCCGACGAGCTACGCCGACGGCTCGAAGGCAAGAGGGCCATCCACTCCGCCAGCATCGCCTACGGTCGTGGCGGCATCTATGGCGAG
>JAJCZO010000267.1 GCA_029262355.1 Deltaproteobacteria bacterium | reverse complement strand
ACCATCGCGCGGATTCGTCGCTCGACATCCCGATCCCCGGGGTACAGCGGTTGGTCCGCCGCCGAAATTGTATTGACGTAGGGCGTGTTGGCGGTGAACGGCGTGATGACACCGCTGCGTTGCGCCTGTTCGATCAGTGTGCCGAGGACGTGGCGTCCCCGCGACTTGCCCTGTCGGGCGATGAGTTCCGCCAAGGACTCGACCCATTTCTGGGTCTCTTCCGGGTTTTCGTCAGGCTGGGGCTCTAGATCCATGCCGACCAAAATATCACGGCTCGGCCGCGATCATAGAGCCGGCCATGCCATGGGGGAGGTGGGGCCGGGCGGGCGACGCCGGCGTTCAGAAGCCGGCGTTCTTGTCGACGATGACGTCCTTCCGGGCGCGGCCCTTGATGTACTTGCCGGTGATCATGTCCTGATAGCCCATGCCCGGCCCGATCATCGGGTACACGTGCGCATTCTGATCCACGACGACCTCGAGGAATGCAGGCCCGGGGAAGCTGACGAATGCCTGGAGTGCGTCGCGGAGCTTCGCGCGATCCGAGACTCGCTGGGCAAACCCGAACCCGTCTGCCTCGGCCGACTTGACGAAGTCCTTCTTGTGCAACGCCTTGTCGGTGCCCGAGTAGCGCTGTGAATAGAACAGATCCTGCCACTGGCGGACCATACCGTCGCCGTTATTGTTCAGCAGCAGTACCTTTACGGGGATGTCGTACGTCGTGAGAGTTTCGAGTTCGCCAACGTTCATGCGGATGCTGCCGTCACCGTCGACGTCGATCACGAGCTTGCCTGGCTGCGCGACCTGAGCGCCGATGGCCGCCGGCAGGCCGAATCCCATAGTGCCCATGCTACCCGAGGTCAGGAAGCTGCGCGGGTGCACGAAGTCGAGGTATTGCGCGGCCCACATCTGGTGTTGACCGACGCCCGTGGAGACGATCGCCTCACCCTTCGTGATCTCGTTCATGGTCTCGAGCACTTCCTCCTGCTGAAGGAGGGGTGAGTCTCGATTGTAGTTGAGGGGATGCGCTGCACGCAGACTACGACAGCTATCGACCCACGGGCTGAAGTCCTTCGAGAACGATTTTCCGGCCTGGAGAAGCTCTGCAAGGCCACGCCGGGCGTCGCTGACGTGGGCCCAGTCGACTCCCTTGACCTTGCCGATCTCCGACGCGTCGACGTCCAGGTGGGCGATGCGTGCGCCCGGAGCGAACTCCTTCACCTTTCCGGCGACCCGGTCGTCGAAACGAGAGCCGACCGCGATCAGGAAATCGCAGTCCTCGACCGCGTAGTTGGCAAATGCCGTCCCGTGCATACCGAGCATGCGGAGCGAGAGATCGTCGGTCGTATCCATCGCGCCGATTCCGAGCAGTGTCGTTACGACCGGGATCTTGAATCGCTCGGCGAACGCGCGCAGGTCGTCGGCGGCACCCGCGTTGATGACGCCGCCACCGGCGTAGATCAGGGGCCGTTCGGATTCCCCGAGAAGTCGGAAGAACTCGGCGCCGGATTCGGGTTTCAGCGTCGAGCGCAGCAGAGTCCTGATGCGCTGGTCGTAGCCGCGCAGTGGGAGCACTCCCTCGCCCTTGAACGTGCCCTCGGCGAGTTGCACGTCGCGCGGGAGGTCGACCACGACGGGGCCCGGTCGACCGGTGCGCGCCAGATCGAAGGCCTTGCGTATCGTCTCTTCGATCTTCGTTTCGTCCGTGACCAGGAACACATGCTTGGCGCAGGCCGACATGATGTTGAAAACCGGGGCTTCCTGAAAGGCGTCGGTGCCCATCGCGGCCCGCGGGACCTGTCCACAAATCAGCACGACGGGAACGGAATCGGCGTGGCAATCTCGGATCGGCGTGACCGCGTTGGTCGCGCCGGGACCTGAGGTGACGATGAAGCAGCCGACCTTGCCCGTCGCGCGTGCATAGCCCGCGGCCATGAAGCCCGCGCCTTGCTCGGTGGCAGGGACGATGAGCCGAACCTGCTGATCGGGGTGGTCCGCGTTGTGACGGAACACGGCGTCGTACGTCGGCAGGATCGCGCCACCGCTGTACCCGAAGACGGTGTCCACGCCCTCGTCGGCCAAGACCTGGACAGCCATGTCGGCTCCGGTCATCTTGGTGCCGGCAAGCGGGTGCCGCGGGGCGGTCTTCGCCTCGTGCAGAGTGGTCATCAATAGTCTCCTGGATGCCGAAAGTGGCCCATCCGGCCTAGCATCCTGCCCCGAGCGGTGCCACGGATTCACAGCGATGGAGGACCAAGTCTGGATCGATGAGCGCTGGATGGCGATTGCGCTGCAGGAGGCGGAGGTCGCGCGAGGGCGGGACGAGATCCCCATCGGGGCGGTGGTCGTTCGCGGCGAGATCGAGCTGGCGCGGGGGCACAATGCCCCGATCTCGCTGTGCGACCCCACCGCCCACGCCGAGGTGGTCGCGCTCCGGGAGGCGGCTCGCCGCGAGGGTGCCTACCGGCTTCCAGGTACCACGCTTTATGCGACCGTCGAGCCATGTTCGATGTGCCTGGGCGCCGCGCTACACGCCCGCGTGGCTCGGGTCGTCTATGGGGCGACGGACCCCAAGGGCGGAGCGGCCGGCTCGGTCGTCGATCTGCGCGCGATTCCGGGGGTGAACCACCAGATCTCGGTGCAGGGGGGAGTCCTGGCCGAGCCAGCGGCCGAGGTCCTGCGGAGCTTCTTCCGGGCCCGTCGCGGCAGTGGGGGAGGGTGAGCCCGCGCGTCCAAGAGGACGCATGTAGTTGCGACGGCTCAGAGCGCGCGGTAGATCACCGCGACCGGGAGAGGTGGCCGAGCACGGTTGAAGGCGCACGACTCGAAATCGTGTAGGCCCCAAAAGGGTCTCGTGGGTTCGAATCCCACCCTCTCCGCTCCCTATCGGTTGGATGGTTTGTGAGATCCGTCGCCCCGGCGCGCCAGACGCGCCGGGGCGGCGTCATCTCGCATTGTGGAGAGGTGCCAGAGTGGTCGAATGGGCGCGACTGGAAATCGCGTGTACCGGGAAACCGGTACCGTGGGTTCGAATCCCACCCTCTCCGTATTCCGGCCGCAGGTTGCTCCTGGCGAGGGAGTCCATTAGGTAGTGGCCCTTCGGAGATGCGGGTGTAGCTCAGTTGGCTAGAGCGCAACCTTGCCAAGGTTGAGGTCGCCGGTTCGACCCCGGTCACCCGCTCTTTTCCTTTCCTTCGCCAAGGGCGGCGCCGCACCGGCGCCAGCCGCGAATTCGCCCAAAGCCGGCTCACTTTCGTACTGGCCTGCGTCGTTTGCACCGTGATACGCGAACGCCATGGCGCCCAGCACGCTCTTCGTCAGCAACTTCCCCTTCACCACGACCGAATCAGAGCTCCGTTCGTTGTTCGAAGCACATTGCCCGGTCAACGGAATCCGGATCATCACCGACCGCGAAACGGGTCGGAGTCGGGGGTTCGCCTTCATCGAGGTGCCCGGCGAGTCGGATGCGGACGCCGCGATCGCCGGATTGAACGACACGATGTTGAGCGGTCGCCGCCTGGTGGTCAGCCACGCAAAGGGTCGGGCCGGGGGCGGCGCACACAAGGCTCCGAACGCAGAGGCGTCCGCACCGGAGGCGGAACCGTTCAAGCATCGCATTACGATCGATTGGTGCGAGGACGAGAGTTGCTACGCGGCCGAGGTTCCGGAACTCGGCGTGCGGGCACAGGCCGAGACGATTCAGGATGCCCTGCGACAGGTGCAGGCGCTCACGCGCCGAAGCACCGCGGCCGCCGCCGGCAACTGACTGTCGTTCTTTGAAACTCGCGCGATATCCTTGACATTCGCCTGGAATCGCGAGAGCCGTGCAGCCAGAGGGCGGCAACTACGTCGACGACGAAGGGACGAGAGGGACGTTCGCAGCTGCCGATGACGAACGTTCGGCCACGCGGGCACGCGAACACGCCGGCTACGGCGCCAACGAGCGCGAAGGTGCCCGAGGGCGGCTCGCGTCTGCGCGGCAAGCGCGTTGCCTTTGCCGGCCGACTTCTATCGTGCGACCGCAACGAGGCGCGACGTCTCGTCGCCGGAGCAGGAGGGCAGGTCTGCCGGGCGAGTAGCGCCGACTTTCTCGTGGTTGGAGTGGGCGCTACGGCTCGTTCCAACAAGACGGCGCGAACTCTCGACGAGGCGCAGTTCTTGAGTCTGCTCGGCGCGGGGGCGCGGACACTCACTGTCCCCGACCGCGAGGCGCTCCGCGATCTCGTGGCCTCGACGCACGCGGCTCGGCTGTATCCGCGGGTCACCTGGGCCAGGCGGCAGCGGCTCGCGCGCCACGGACTTCTGCAGCCGGTCGCCCTCTCCAACGGTGTGGGCTACGGCTTCCGCGATCTGCGCGTATTGCGCGAGGTCGATGAGATGCTCGCGGCCGGGCTGACTCTCGCGCAGGCGATCAACCGACTTCTCCCGCGCGCGGGTGGGCAACTCGAGCTTCGCTTCCCGATGGCGGCGGTCAAGCCGCGTCCCAAGCGGGTCGACCTCACCATGGACAAAGAGACGGCGGACGCGTGGTTCGACGTCGGCTTCTGCGCGGACCGCGATCGCTCAGGCTTTCCAGCTGCGATCGCCGCGTACAAGCGCGCGCTAGAGATTGACCCGATCCACGTGCCCTCCCTGATCAACCTGGGCAACGTCTACTACGAGATGGGAGAGTTCGAGCAGGCGCGTGAGGTCTACACCCGCGGGACGAGCGCCGATGGAGACAATCCGCGGACGCACTTCAACCTCGGCAATGCCTGCGACGAGACCGGAGACCTCTTGGGCGCGATGCGCGCGTACCGCCGCGCGATCGTCCTTTGGCCCGGCTATGCCGACGCCCATTTCAACCTCGCGCTCGTGGCAGAGAAGCTCGGCAGCTGGGGGATGGCGCTCCAGCACTGGCAGAAGTTCCTCGAACTCGAGCCTGGCAGCGAGTGGGCCGCGGTGGCTCGTTCGCACCTCGAGGACGCCCGCAAGAAGGGCTCCCCGACGCCGCGACGCCCAAGTTAGAGCGCCCACTGGCGTGGGTGCCAGGGAAATGGTTAGCTCACCCGCGCAGAACGGGGCTTTGGCGGCGTACCCAAGTGGTTAAGGGGAAGGTCTGCAAAACCTTTATTCGCCAGTTCAAATCTGGCCGCCGCCTTTAACCCTGCTCTCACGACCTGCACAGACATGACCGACACCTTGGGCGAACCGCAGTGGATCGACACCGATGAGGAGTTCGCAGCCCTCGTCGACATCCTCGAACAGAAGCCCGTCTACGGCTTCGACACCGAGTTCCAGCGCGAGCGCAGCTACTATCCGAATCTCGCTCTGATCCAGCTTTCGTGGGATGAGGGCGTGGCGGTCGTCGATCCTCTGGCGATCGACATCACGCCGCTGAAGCGCGTACTCGAAGGGCCCGGTCTGGCGATCGTGCACGCGGCCGAGCAGGATCTCGAAGTGCTGGATCACGCGGTGGGCAGCATCCCGGCTCGGATGTTCGACACGCAGATCGCCGCTGCCTTCTGCGGGCTCGGCTTCGCGTCTCTGGCCAAGTTGGTCGGTGCTCTGGTCGGCGCGCGGCTTCCGAAGGGGGACCGCCTCACCGATTGGACGCGACGGCCCCTCGATGAGGGGCAGGTTGCGTACGCGGCGTCCGACGTCGTTCACCTGCTTCCGATGGCCGACGAACTTCGTGAGCGCACCGAAAAAGCCGGCACCTTGGAGTGGATCGAACTGGAATGCGAGCGTCTGCGGACCCGTCCGGTAGGCGCTCTCGATCCCGACGTGGCGTGGTGGCGGATCAAGGGAAGCCGCAGCTTTCGCGGATCGACCCGGGGCGTCGCTCAAGAGGTCGCCGCGTGGCGCGAGCGGGCGGCCGCTCGCCGTGACATCCCCCCGCGGTTCATTCTCTCCGAGCTAGCATTGTCGTCGATCGTGCAGCGCGCGCCGCGCTCGCACGAAGACCTCACGCGTATCCGTGGCCTCGACGGCCGGTCGCTGAAGGGTGGTGCGGAGAAAGAGATCCTCGAGGCCGTCGAACGCGGTCGCGCACTCGAGTCGGATCAGCTGCAGCTTCCGACCCGCGGCGAGCCGCCGCTCGAAGACCTCGGCCCAACCATCGCCTTGGGGCAGGCACTCGTAGCGCGAATCGCCGAGGACCGCGGCATCGAGCCGTCGATGCTCGGCAGCCGCGCCGATGTGCACTCGTTGGCTGCGGGGCGCACGACGGGCAAGCTCGCATCCGGCTGGCGCCACGAGATTGCCGGACGCAAACTTCTCGACCTCCTCGCCGGTCGGTGTGGGATCACCGGCGATGGCAAGGGCGGCGTCCGCTTGATCTCCCTCGACGACGATGGCTTACGCTCGGAGCCGTAAGGCTCGAGTAGACGCCTGGACGGGGTGGCGAAATAGGCGGACGCAGGGGCGTACCGGCTACTTCCCTCATCCGGGCTGCGCGGCAAGTCGATATTCGTGATGGAGACCGCCACGGAGGGGGATCTCCTCGACCGACCTATGCCTGCCCGCGAGGAAGCGCCCAGGCTCGCCTGCAGATCGCGTTCTGAACTCGCTTGCAGTACGAGTTCGAGAGCGCGCTGGCCGAAGCCCGACGACTGGCCGTAGGGGAGAGACGACATGAGGCGGACCAAGATCACGATTGGGCTGTGTCTGGCCGCGGTGGCCACCATTGTTGCGATCGGGCCGGCCGCTGCGGTGGAGGACCTCGCCGCACCCCAGGCGCCCGGCGCCGAGCCCGAGGAGAGCGGCTGGCAGTTCGAGGTGCTTCCTTACGTCTGGCTTCCCGCCACCAGGGCGACCGTCGCGGTCGGCGATCAGAGCGCAACGGTTGACGTCTCGATCGGCGACCTCTTGGACCTAGTCGGTAGTCTCGAGGCCGGCGGCGCCATGGCCCACGTGGAAGCGCAGAACGACGACCTCTCGTTGTTCGTGGACTTCATCTTCATGGGCGTGAACACCACCCAAGCGACCGGGCCTGGAGGCGTGGACACCAGGGTCAAGCTGCTCGAGTACTTCGTCGAGTGGGGCGCGACCTATCGGCTCTTCGAGTATCCGACCACCATCGGGCCGCCCATCTGGGTCGACGCCTTGGCCGGGGCTCGCTGGACGAGGATCAGCACGGAGATCGGCCGCGAGGCCCGTCCCCGGGATGCGAAATCGCTGGTGGAGTTCGTGGATCCGGTGGTCGGGGGGCGCTTTCACGTGCCGTTTTACGGCTCGCCCGCGGTGGGGACGCTTGGGATCGCGTTTCGCGGCGACGCCGCTGGCTTCGGCGCGGGCTCCGATCTCTCGTGGAACTTGCTGAGCGCGGTCAACTGGGAAACCCCCTGGGAGCTTTTCTCTTCGAAGGTCGCGATCCGGGCCGGCTACAAGGCCTACTACACCGACTACACGCAGGAAGACGACGACACCACGACCTCGATGACCATGCAGACCGGCGGACCGATCCTCGGCGTCGGCTTTCGCTTCTGACCCGGCCGTTGCGGTAGCGCGTGGCGTGCCTTCCGAATCCTCGGTAGCAGGTGACGCCCGCGGCGCAGCGCCTCATCGCGCGCCGATCGAGGCTGTGACGCGAGCCCTCGCCTGGGACTTGAAGGGTCGTACGGGCATACTCCCGGATGCGGGGGGGAAGGTCATTCCCCACGAGTTCGACTACATGGGCGAGAACGACGTGGTCTACGAGGAGAACGGGGGCACCATCAGGAGCTGGCCTGCCATCCACAGTCTCGACGGATCGGTGAGCTACCGGCTGGAGTGGAACGGGTTGAGCTTCGTCTTCGGCGGAGACACCCGACCCAACAAGTGGTTCATCGAGTACGCCAAGGACGCCGACTTCGTCATCCACGAGTGCTTTCCTACGCCCGCCGGGCTGGCAGCCTTCAACGACGGGAAGCTGCGCGAGGCCACCTTCGTCACATCGTATATCCACACGCCGCCCGAGGGCTTCGGCAAGGTCATGTCGGCGGTCAAGCCGCGCTTGGCCGTCGCGTATCACACCGTCCTGCTGCCAGAGATACACCAGGCAATGCTCGAAGGGATTCGCAAGACCTACGACGGCCCTTTGACCATCGCGAGCGATCGGACGGTGTGGAACGTGACGCGGGATTCCATCACGGTGCGAGAGGCAGCCTTCCCCGACCGAGTGACGCCGCCGCCCACCACGGAGGCCTACAAGACTGCGCCTCGCAGCGGGCACGCGAAGATGTCCGACGACATCATGAGTGGCGTCTGGAAGGGCTTCGTCCCGCCACCCCTGCCGAAGGAGTAGGCTGCGCGGTCGATGATCGGTCAGTGCGCGACGAAGGAGACTCTGGTGAGCAGGGAAACAGGGGGAGGTCGCTCGATCTGCGGCCGAGACTTGCTCCCCTCGACCGCCATGGTGCTCCGAGCCGGGCGGGTGGCTGAAGTTTCGGAGGGCTTGGGGGCTGGCCCGGCCTCGGCGGAGGTCGGCTAGCCCGCAAAGGACCGTTCCCCAACGCTCCTCACCGAGCAGGACGGTTCCTCGATCCCGTGGAGTATCCGTCCGGCTACGGGCCTGCCGGGGCGCGAGCGACTTCGACGACGCGGGGTGGCTTTCGCGAACCACCAGATCAACGCGACGGTCTGTGCATCGTCGCGCTCGGTGATCTGCACGGGCCAACACCTCCAGTTCACAAAGCTCTTCGACAACATGGATTTCCCGTGGATGAAGGACATGAGCCACGATGTTCCCACCCTGGGAACGATGCTCAGCGAGGCCAGGTACGCCCCGGCCTACAAGGGCAAATGGCACACATGCTAGTGCACCGCCGTCGACATAGGGTTAACGGATTGCCGTCTATCGGCGTTCGTCGCAAGGAACGGCGACGCAGGAATATAGGCAATCTTCCGAGGAGACGAGACGCGGCGACGGACGTCGAGGGGCGGCAAGGCGTTA
>JAJCZO010000266.1 GCA_029262355.1 Deltaproteobacteria bacterium | reverse complement strand
TAACGCCTTGCCGCCCCTCGACGTCCGTCGCCGCGTCTCGTCTCCTCGGAAGATTGCCTATATTCCTGCGTCGCCGTTCCTTGCGACGAACGCCGATAGACGGCAATCCGTTAACCCTATGTCGACGGCGGTGCACTAGCTCCTGCGGTCGGCGGGCGCGCCCCTTCGCTCCGACGCCGCGTTGCGAAGGCTCGCGAGCGTCCCTGATGATCTCGCCGACGGTGCCTTGGTTCGCCGATGGCTCAGCCCAGAGCGCGGGCGAGCGGGGCGGCGCGATCCCTCACGTAGATGTCCTCGCGGGTCGTCGGCATTGCCCGGGCCATCGGGTCGGGCCGGCTCGCGAGCACTTGGTAGAGATTGATCGAGCCGTCGGCGAAGTTGACCGAGGAGGATGCGAGGTAGAGGAGCCACACGCGGTACGTGCGTTGTCCCACGAGCCCGATTGCAGCCTGTTCGTTCGCGCGCAGGCGTTCCGCCCAGTGGAAGCAGGTGCGGGAATAGTGGCCACGGAGATTCTCGACGTCGAGCACCTCGAAGTTCTGCTCCTCCATCCGTTCGGTCACGTAGCTCACGTGGGTGAGGTCCCCGTTGGGGAACACGTTCTCGACGAGGAAGTCCCACTGGGGGTTCCGCTTCCACCGGCGGTGGCATGTGATGCCGTGGTTCAGAAAGAGCCCGCCCGGGTTCAAGAGGTCGTGCACTTCGGAGAAATAGGCCGGGTAGTTGGCGGCACCGACGTGTTCGATGATGCCGATGGCCGAAATCTTGTCGAACGGAGTCTCGGAGGATACCTCCCGATAGTCGCGGTGGTCGACGCGGCAGACCTCTGAGAGACCCTCGCGGGCGATCCACTCCTGTGCGTAGCCCGCTTGTTCCGAGGAGAGCGTCACGCCGAGCACCTCGACGCCGTAGTGCTTTGCGGCCCACACCGCGAGACTGCCCCAACCACAGCCGATGTCGAGCAAGCGCTCGCCGGGTTGGAGTCGCAACTTCCGACAGACGAGATCGAGCTTGTCCTGCTGCGCCTGCTCCAGTGAGCCGTCCGCCGTTCGGTAATACGCGCACGTGTAGAGCATCAGCGGATCGAGGAAAAGCTGATAGAACTCGTTCGAGAGATCGTAGTGATACTCGATCGCATCTTGGTCGAACCTGCGCCGATCTCGAGCCATCTCAATTCCTCTCCGCTCGCGTCTTCATCCCATCCCGAATGCGCCTTCAAAGATGAGCTTGCGGCGCAAAACCGGGGTCCGACATACGGTGCGAGCAATCCCGTCGGTCATCCAGTGGGGCATTCGCCCGGCGACGCGCTCTAGCGCGCCGTTCTTCCCATGGCCAAGCCGTGCGGCGAGCTGGCTCAGGTACGCGGATGCCCCGTCGGTTTCGGCGCAGAGGATGGCGGCTGTGGCGAGGTGGGCGCTCTCGACGGCGGGGCCGATGCCTTCGCCGCTCACCCCGCGAGCCAGGCCCGCCGCGTCGCCGATCAGAAAGAAGCCATCGCCTGCGACGTGGCGGGGCTCCTGGGTCTGGACCGCGTAGGCGTGACCGCGAAATGGTTCGAGCTCGATGTGCGCGGGGAGACGTCCGTCCAAACGTAGACGTTCGAGGAGGTCGCGGCAGCGGCGGTGTAGATCTCGTCCGGAGCCAAGGCAGCCGATTCCGAGATTCAAGAAGTCGCCCTTCGTGAAGTACCAGCCGTACCCCTTGAAATCCGCCTCGGCGAAGAGCTCCGGTGTGCCGTGATGCTCCGTCAGGGAGCGAAGCTGATCGGCACCGAGGCGCGTTTCGCTCTCTCGAGTGACCACGACGGTCTCTTTGCGTGATACGTTGCCGAAGGTGCGCGCGACCGGGCAGTTGTGCCCCCCAGCGCCGATCACGAGGGGTGCGCGGAAGGTCTCCCCATCGGCGGTCGTCACGGCGACCCCCGTGTCGGTTCGCTCGATCGCTTGCACACGCGTCTGTTCGCGGACTTCGGCGCCGGTCGTCTGCGCGCGGCGCAGTAGGTGTTCGTCGAACTCGGTGCGGATGATTCCGTAGCTGGCGGTTTCGGGCCAACGGGTCTCGTAACGGTCGCCGTCGAGTTCGAGGGATGCGGAGCGGAAGGGTTGAAGGGTGTGTGGATAGGTCGCTGGATCCATCTCGAGGGCGCGCCACACCGCCGGAGTGACCCATCCGGCGCACAGCTTGAGCCGCGGAAATCGTGCCGAGTCGAGCACGGTGACGCTCCGGCCCGCGCGCGCGAGAAGCCACGCCGCGGTCGAGCCTCCGGGGCCCCCACCGACGATGATCGCATCGCTCACCGCGACACCCGCCGCAGGGCGCGCCAGATCGTGATCTTGTCCCTCCACCCGAGGTGCGCGTCGTCGACCTGGTGTCCGACGCGAAGGCAGGCGAAGAGATCGCCCTCGACGTCGATACGGTTGTCGACGAAGGCTTCGGCGAGTGCCTTCGTGTTGGCACCGGAAAAGGTCTCGACGAAGGTGTCGGGGTCTCGGATGACGATCGTGAACGACCCGTCAGGATTCCCTACGCACCCGGTAGAGCCGTCCCACAACCGATACTGGATGCCGGGCTCGGTCGTGCGGAACACCCGATTCAGGACTGCGGCCGCAGATCGGGCGGATCCGTGTCGCGGTTCGTCGCATCTGATCTGCGGCTCCATCCGAATCGTCCTCACGATCCCGGGCGCGTGCAACGCCCGTCTGATACGTTCTGATTCTATCCCAACTCGGCCCGATCACAAAGGGTTTGTGGTCTTGCGAGCGTGACCTGGAGGACCGGTGGCACAGAGTTTCATCTTCACGATGCACGACCTGAAGAAGGTCGTCCCCCCGAACAAGACCATCGTGGACGGCGTTTCGCTGTCCTTCTTTTACGGCGCGAAGATTGGCGTCTTGGGCTTGAACGGCTCGGGCAAGAGCACGGTCCTGCGGATCATGGCGGGCGCCGACACCGAGTTCTCCGGTGAGGCGCGGCCGGCCGAGGGGACCCGCATCGGGTATCTTCCGCAGGAGCCGGAGGTCGATCCGACCAAGACGGTCCGGGAAGTGGTCGAGGAGGGCGTCAGTGAAACGAAGGCACTCCTGACCCGCTTCGAGGAGATCTCGATGCGGTTTGGCGAGGTCACCGACGACGACGAGATGCAGAAGCTCCTCGACGAGCAGGGAGCGCTTCAGGAGAAGATCGAGAACGTCGGCGCCTGGGAACTCGACAGCAAGGTCGAAATGGCCATGGACGCGCTGCGCGTACCCGACGGTGATCAGGGAACGGAGCACTTGTCGGGAGGCGAGAAGCGCCGCATTGCCCTATGTCGGCTCCTCCTGCAATCGCCCGACATGCTCCTGCTCGACGAGCCGACGAACCATCTCGATGCCGAGTCGGTGGGGTGGCTCGAGCGGTTTCTCGCGGAGTATCCTGGGACCGTCGTTGCCGTCACGCACGATCGGTATTTTCTCGACAATGTCGCGGGCTGGATTCTCGAGCTCGACCGAGGGGCCGGTATCCCCTGGGAAGGCAACTACTCGTCGTGGCTCGACCAGAAGCAGCAGCGCCTCGCGCTTCAGGAGAAGCAAGAGTCGGCGCGTCAGCGCAGTCTCGCACGTGAGCTCGATTGGGTCCGGATGGCGCCCCGGGCGCGGCAGGCGAAGGGGAAGGCCCGCCTTCAGGCCTACGACAAGCTCGTGGCCGATGCGGGCATGCAGAAGGAGAGCAAGGGCGAGATCTACATCCCGACGGGCCGCCGACTTGGAAATCAGGTCATCGAGGCGAAGGGGCTCTCCAAGGCGTTCGGCGACAAGCTCCTGGTGGACGACCTCACGTTCTCCTTGCCTCCGGGAGGCATCGTTGGGGTGATCGGCCCGAATGGCGCCGGCAAGAGCACTCTGTTCAAGATGCTCACGGGCGACGAGACGCCCGATCAAGGAACCCTCACCATCGGCGAGTCTGTGGATCTGGCGTACGTGGATCAGGCGCGCGACGCGCTCAATGCCGACAAGAGCGTTTGGGAGGAGATCTCGAACGGTGAGGATCGGCTCATGGTCGGCGGGCGCGAGATGGCGTCTCGGGCCTACGTCGGTCAGTTCAATTTCAAGGGAACCGATCAGCAGAAGCGCGTCGGCGACCTCTCGGGCGGCGAGCGCAACCGGGTGCACCTTGCGAAGCTCCTTCAGCGTGGTGGCAACGTCCTGCTGTTGGATGAGCCGACCAACGACCTCGATGTCGACACCCTGCGTGCGCTCGAGGAGGCCCTGCTCGAGTTCGCGGGCTGCGCGGTCGTGATCAGTCACGATCGTTGGTTCCTGGACCGAATCGCGACGCACATCCTCGCGTTCGAAGGCGATAGCCGCGTCGAGTGGTTCATGGGCAATTACCAGGACTACGAGGCGGACCGAAAGCGCAGACTTGGCGCCGAGGCCGACCAGCCGCACCGCATCAGGTACCGTCCGTTGACGCGCTGAAACGCCGCACGCGTTCGCCGCGCTGCTCCTCCTCGTGATACTCGTGTCGCGGGTGGCGTTGGGGTCGCCGGGGAGGGGAAGCGGGATGTTATACGGGGTGAAGCGGGCGCGCTCGGCGCGTGAGGCGGACCGGCTGGTGCCGGCCTATGCGCGGCGTGAGCTCGCCGGGACGATCGCGAAGGATCATCTGCCCAAGGCGGGCATGGGAGCGGATGAGGCATATGACCTCATTCACGATGAGCTCATGCTCGACGGCAACGCTCGTCTGAACCTGGCGACGTTCGTCACGACGTGGATGGAGCCGCAGGCCGAGCGGCTCATGACGGAGTGCTTCGACAAGAACATCATCGACAAGGACGAGTATCCGGCCGCCGCACGAATCGAAGAGCGTTGTGTGAACATGGTGTCGAAGCTGTTCCACGCGCCCGAGAATGGCGTCGGGGCGTCGGCGCTCGGCTCGAGCGAGGCGGTCATGCTCGCGGGCATGGCTCTGAAGTGGAAGTGGAAGGCTCGGCGGAAGGCGGCGAAGCAGGCGTCGGATCGCCCCAACCTCGTACTTGGCAACAACGTTCAGGTCGTATGGGAGAAGTTCTGCCGCTACTGGGAGGTCGAGCCGCGCTACGTCAAGATGGCGCCGGGCCGGTACACGATCAACGCCGAAGAGGTCCTGAGCCGCGTCGATGAGAACACGATCGGCGTCGTGGGAATCCTGGGGGTCACGTACACCGGCGAGTATGAGCCGATCCAGGACGTGCACGACGCGCTGGTCGACCTGAAGAAGCGCACGGGGCTCGAGGTGCCGATGCATGTCGACGCGGCGAGCGGCGGATTCATCGCTCCATTCCTTCAGCCGAAGCTCACGTGGGATTTTCGCTTGCCGCTCGTGAAGTCGATCAACGTGTCCGGTCACAAGTACGGCCTCGTCTATCCCGGCGTCGGTTGGGTGGTTTGGCGCGATCAGGACGAGTTGCCCGACGATCTCGTGTTTCACGTGAACTACCTGGGCGGTGATTTCCCGACGTTCACTCTGAACTTCTCCCGGCCGGGCAATCAGATCATCGCGCAGTACTACAACTTTCTACGGCTTGGCTCGGACGGATATCGGCGCGTCCAACAGGCGTCGCAGGACGTCGCGACGTACTTGTCGTCGGAGATCGCGAAGATGGGTCCGTTCGATCTTCTCAGCGATGGCACCGACATTCCGGTGTTTGCCTTTCGCATGAAGAAGACGCGTGCGTGGACGGTCTACGACCTGTCGGACAAGCTTCGCGAGAAGGGATGGCTGGTGCCCGCGTACACGATGCCGCCGGACGTCGAGGACATTTCCGTTCTGCGGGTCGTCTGTCGCGAGGGGTTGAGTCGCGATCTCGCTTCGAATCTGCTCGACGACATCGAGCGCTCGGTGAAGAGGCTGGGCAAGGCGGGGGCGCCTGCGCCGCGCAAGCGGAAGGGGTCGGCGCTGAAGTGCTGAGCGATCTACTCTGGCGCCTTTGACGGCGCCGGCGTCGGTTCGTCTTCGATCACGATGTCGAAGGTCATCGACGGTCCGGCCGGCGAGACGTTCTTGATCGAGAAGCGCCCGGGGGTTCCGTCGTGGGCGCGGGTGCTCGGCGTCGTGTCGGGGCCGAGCGCCTCGGCGCTGTCCCTGTAGACATCCCCGGCGTCCCCGCGGTTGCCGCCGCGGCTGTGCCCGAGGTCGAGATGGGACGGCCAGGAGTCGGCCGTCAGGAGATCGACGCGCTTGTGCCCCGCATTGTCCTGCGAGCGTCGGAAGCTCGTCAACGAGTCGTCCACGTGCCACACGAGCAGCCCTTCGCCGGGCACGCGACGGTCCGAGCCCACGTGGCGGCGGTTCTCGATGAGGAAGTACTCGTGCGGATCCTTGCTGCTCTTGGCATGGATCTTCACGATCTCGCCGTGCTCCTCGACCGCCCGCAGTGTCACGGATTGCGACGACTCGACCACGATGGGGTCGACCCAGCCGAGTCGCAGCTTGGACCACGCCGACAGATGCGGGGGCTGGTTGCCCATCCCCACCCACGTTCCTTGTCCCATCAAGCCCCAGATGCCGATTCCTTCGTGTGTCTTGCCGGGCGCGTAGAGCTCGGGGAGGCCGAGAATGTGCCCGAACTCGTGGGCCATGACTCCGAACGGCGCGAGGTCGTGCAAGGGCTGGTCGCCCACGATCACACCGCGTGGGCCCGTCCAGCGCGGGATCGGGGAGGGCAGCGCGCCACTCACGGCGTTCGACCACGGAAGCCCCGGGTTCTGTCGTTTGATGTCGGATTCCGCCCCGGGGCCCGCGAAGAACACGAAGACTACCGCCGGGTCGAGGCGTTCGAGCAAGCTGCGCTCGCCTTCGGGGTTCGGTTTGGCGGCGAGCGCCAGGGCATCGGCGATCATCAATGTGGGCTTGCTCACGTACGCCCGCTTGCGGCGAGGGAGGCGATAGACCTTCTCGCTGAACACCGGTGCCAGCCCGAAGCGGCCGAGCGACACTTCGGAGTAGTAGGCCGCCAGGCGGTCGACGAGGCCGCTGCCACTCTCGTTCGTGAAGTCTTCCGGGCGGCGCGTCGATTCCGCGTCCGGAAAGTCGACCCGAAGGAATAGGACCTGCGCTCGGGGCCCGAGCCCGGCGTTGGCGGTCGGCTCCGCTTCGGCCGCCGCGAGTGGTGCGGCCGCAAGGCCCAAGATGAGGGAGCAGGTGAGCGAGCAGGTGAGGTGGCGTCTTGCTACACGACTTGCGAAGTCGCGTTGACATTGTCTCGGCCGCCATGCGAGCAACGGAACGCGCTTTTCCAGACGGAGCCTCATGCCCAAGCTCATCATCCAGATCCCCTGCCTGAACGAGGCGGATACGCTGCCCGAGACGGTCGCTGCTCTGCCGCGGAGTTTCCCTGGCGTGGACGAGATCGAGTTTCTAGTCATTGACGACGGCTCCGGCGATGGAACGGTGGATGTGGCCCGGAGGCTGGGCGTCGACCACATCGTGCGGTTTCCGCAGAACCAGGGCTTGGCGCGTGCCTTCTCGGCGGGTGTGGATGCTGCTCTCAAGCTTGGAGCGGATATAATCGTCAACACCGACGCCGACAATCAATACGAGGCGAAGGATATCCCAGCCCTGGTTCGGCCGATTCTGGATGGAAAAGCAGACATGGTGGTCGGGGATCGCGGCCCGGCCGACTTGGAGCACTTCTCGCCCGCGAAGCGGATCCTGCAGTTTTACGGAAGCTGGGTCGTTCGGGGCCTCTCGAACACGAACGTGCCCGACGCTGCGAGTGGGTTTCGGGCGTTCGACCGACGGGCCGCGCTGCGCCTCAACGTGATCTCCGACTTCACCTATACGCTCGAGACCCTCGTTCAGGCCGGCAAGAAGCAGCTTGCGGTAACGCATGTCCCGGTGCGAACCCGCAAGACGCGCCCGTCGCGGCTGTTTCGCAGCATCCCGAACTACCTGAGGCGCTCGTTCGTCACGCTCGTGCGTATCTATTCGTTGTACGAGCCGATCCGCGTGTTCTGGACCCTGGGTGGCCTGATGGTGCTCGGCGGCCTCGTGCTCGGAGTCCGGTTCGTCCTCTACAACTTTCTCTACGGACCGCAGGGCTTGATCCAGTCGTTGATCCTCGCCGCTGCGCTGACGATCATCGGAGTGCAGACGGTCTTGATGGGTTTGATCGCCGACCTCATCGCATCGAGTCGGTCCCTCACCGAAGACACGCTCCTGCGCATGCGCAAGATCGAGCTCCGTTTGGGCGAGAAACCCGACCTCGAGCCGGGCTACCACGGTGGGGACGACGATGACCAGACGGAGCCGGCGCCGCCTCGCGTCGGTAGGGGCGCCACGACGCGGTGATCGCCGTCTTCTTCGGCACGTACAACGCCAAGCACGCCGCCAACGCACTTCTCGCAGACGATCTCCGGCGGGCCGGAGTCGAGTTGCGGCTGTGTCACGAGCCACTTTGGGAGGAGACGCGGGACAAGCATGCCTCGTACTTCGCGCCGGCAGCGCTTGCGCGATTGGCGGGGCGATGGAGCCTGGCGATGGTTCGCCTCGGCGCTCGGTTCGGCGGGGCCGCGTCCGGCGCATCGACCATCGTGGCCGGCTTCAACGGTCAACTGGATGTACTGCTGGCGCGTCTGCTCGCCCGGGGGCGTCGCGTGGTCTTCGCTCCGCTGGTGACCATCACCGAAACTCTAGTGGATGATCGCGCCCAGTACGCCCCCGGCTCGGTCATGGCGCGGCTCCTCGCCGCGATAGATCGAATGAGCCTCGGGGCGGCGGATGTCGTTCTGGTCGATACTCGGGCGCATGGGGAGTACCTCACGACGCGCCTGGGCCTCGCCCCAGACCGGATCGTCGTGCAGTACCTGGGCGCCGAAGACGTGTTCGCCTCGTCGGCGCGGGCGGTCCTCCCTTCCGCCGAGGCCGGCGTTCGTTTGCGGGTCCTCGGGTACGGCTCCTACTTGCCACTCCATGGCTACGACGTCGTTGCGCACGCGGCACGACTCATCGGTGCCGATGACGGGATCGAGTTCGAGCTCATCGGGAGTGGGCCCGAGCGGGCTCGGATCGACCCACTGGTGCACGACCTCGCGCACGTGACCTCCCTGGACTGGGTTCCCTACGAGGATCTGCCGGGGCGGATTCAGAGTGCGGATGTCGTGTTGGGGATCTTCGGCTCCAGCGTCAAGGCTCGGATGGTCGTGCCGAACAAGATCTACCAAGCGGCACAGGTCGGGCGCGCGATCGTTACGGCGGACACGCCAGCGATTCGAGAAGTATTTCGTCCGGGCGAATCGATCGTGACCGTCGAGGCGAATCCGGAGGCGCTCGCCGCCGCGCTGCGTTCTCTCGCCGGGGCCCCGGAGCGGCGTGACGCGCTCGGCAGGGCCGCACGCGCCGACGTGGCGCGGGCGGCCGGCGCTGACGTTCGTGCTGCGCGGCTGGCGGAGGTGCTTGGTAGCGACCGCGCCGACGGGCAGGTGTCATCGTGACCGCGCTCCGGGTGGCCATTGGCGCCGTCGCGGGGGTGACCGGTGGGCCCGCCACGTATGTGACCGAGTTGGTTCGCGCCCTGCGGGCGTTGGATGACGAGGACATGGACTTGACGGTGCTGACCGACTGTCCGAACGCGTTCTCCGACATAGACGTCGCAACGGTCGAGATGCCCCTGCCGTCTCCGTGGGCGCAGCCGTGGTGGGATAACGTTTCGGTGCCGCGTGTGCTGCGGGGCGGCGGCTTCGACGTCTACCACGGAACGAAGCACGCTCTGCCTCTTCTCGGTGCACCGCGCGGACTCCGCCAGGTCGTTACGATTCACGATCTTGCTGTTTACGCCGAGCCCATGACGTTCTCGTGGGCTCAGCGGATGCAACTGTACGTGCACCTTCGCCACTGTTCGCGCGCCGCCGACAGGATCATCTGTGTTTCGGAACACGCCGCTTCTGACGTCGTGAACCGTCTCGGGATTCCGCGTGATCGAATTACAGTGGTATCCCACGGGATCGGCGCGAGCTTTCGTCCCATCGATGACCCCGACCGGCGCGCAGCGGTCCGGCGGGGGTACGGTGTGGAGGAGGGATCTTTCCTTCTCGCGTACGTGGGTACCTCGCAGCCTCGAAAGCGCATCGACGTGGCGATCGAGGCGGTACGCCGCCTGGTGGATCAGGGCCTGCCCGTGACGTTCGCGATCGCGGGGCGTCGGCGGCCCGGGTTCGAGCCTTCCTGGATCGAGTCCCCGCCGCCGTTCGTGCGGGTACTGGGCGAGATCGAAGCCGATGCCCTCGTCGATCTTCTTGGCGCGGCAGACGTGATGGTCAGTCCGTCGAGCTACGAAGGCTTCGGGCTGACCTTCGCCGAGGCGATGGCGTGTGGAACACCGGTCGTCGGGGTAGCGGTGACCTCCGTGCCGGAGGTGGTAGGGGAGGGAGGCGTGCTCGTATCGGCTCCCGATGTCGACGAGGTGGCCGACGCCCTTGGCCGGCTGCTTCGCGACGAAGAATTTCGAGCAATGAAGTCCCAGGCCGCGCGGGCGCGGGCCGCAAGCATGTCGTGGGAGCGCGCGGCGCTCGCGTCGGCAGAGGTTTATCGTGCGGCTCAGACCGATTGAGCCTTGGGAGGCTCCGGCGCATCGCCTCGCGCTCGAGGCCTTGGCGGTCGCGGCGTTGTGCGCGTTGTTCCTGTGGCCCTTTCGTCTCTACGGATTCGATCTCGTCGACGAGGGGACCCAGCTTGCGCAGATCGAGCGAGTGCTGGCCGGCGAGCGGCCGTACATCGACTTCGAGACCGGCTATACGCCGGGGTACTTCGCAGTCCACTCGTGGCTGCTCGACGCGGGCGACGGGACGATCGTAGGGATTCGGACCTTCGGCGTCCTGTTGCAGAGCGTGATCGTCGGCGGCTTGTGGGCAACCGTGCGCGCGTGGGGGGGGGCGCAGCTCGCGAGCGCCATCGCGATCTTGTACGTCGCCTTTTTGTTGCCGGCATCGCTCGCCACGGGCGCTCCGTTCAACATCCCCTATCCGGGTTGGCTCGTCGCTCCGGTCGCGCTTGCCGTACAGGTGATGGTGTCCAGGGTTTCGGGGCGTCGGATTCGGCGTCGGGATCTCGTGCTGTTCGCGAGCGGCGCCGTTGCGGGCCTGGCCTTCTCGGCCAAGCCGAACGCGGGCCTTCTCGTGCTCGCCGGCGCTGCTCTGGCTCTTTCGCCGGCGTGGTCGCCCAACCGGAGAGCCGATCGCGTGCTGTCCGCCGTGCTGCGCATCTCGGCGGTCGTCGCGACCGCGATTCTGCTCGCGCCAGGATGGAATCAGGGCTACTTGATCCCACTCTTCTTGCCCGTCGCGTTGGCGGCGGCTCGCGCGGGTCCCTCGTTCGACGATGGGGATCCGGCGATTCGCCAGCTGCTCGCTCTCGCGGTCGGCTTTGTGATGGTCGTTGCGCCCTGGGTGCTGCCGCTGTTGTCGGAGATCGGCATCGCGGGCCTGATGGCAGATGTGCTGTTGCTCGATGGAGGCGTCGTCGACGCCTACTTGCTGCCGTTCGAATACCCGGCCTGGTCGACGCTGGCTCTCGCCGTCGGTGGTGTTGCGGCGCACGTGGCGCGCACGCGGGCGGCCGTTCTGCCGGCAATCGCCGTTGCGTCGTTGGTCGCTGCGACCGTTCTCGCGTACCCGATCGGTCCGCGGTTGGCCGCCGAGAACGCGCTCCTGTGGCTCGGGCCGATCGTCGTGACCCTCGGGCTCATCGACCGCGAAGCTCTCAGGACGTGGCCGCGAGAGCGGGCGGCGCTGATCTTCCTGTCCATCTACGGGCTGCAGCTGTTTCCGCGGCCGGATTCGGTTCACGTCGCGATGGGCGGGCCGCCGTTGGCGCTGGGGGCCGCGCTGCTCTGGCGACGCTACCGTCGCCGGTGGCGGATGGCGGTGGGGGAGGGGGCGAGCGCGTGGCTTCCCCGGGTGGCCTTCGTAGCGGTGCTGGTGTTGGCGGTGGGGCGCGTCGCTCCGACGTGGGGCGCCCGGTTGACCCAGCCGACGGTCGCACTCGCGCTCGGGCCGCGTGCCCCGGTCGTCGTGGTCGAGCCTCAGGCCACGCGCTACGCGCGCGCTGCGGACCTCCTCTCCGAGATCGAGCGTCGCACCGAGCCGGCCGAAGCGATCTTCGCCTTTCCCGATCTCGCGGCGCTTGGTTTCCTCAGCGGGCGCGCGCAGCCGTACCACTATCTCTATTTCGTCCCGGGTCGGCCGGATCGCGTGGGGGAGGATCGCGCCGTGCGGCGACTCGAGGAGGTCGCGCCGCACCTCGTGATCACGTGTCCGCCCCAGGTCGAGGCGTTTCGGGGGGCGACGAGCTATTTCTCTCAGCTTGGCCTCGCGGTCGAGCGCGCGTATGCTCCGGCGGCCGAAGTCGATGGCTGCGCGGTGCGCACGCGTCGGTCGGACTGAGATCCCGCATGGAGTCCCCACCGAGCGTCGCGGTCGTCGTCCTGGACTGGAACGGAGGCGAAGAGACCCTGGCCTGCCTCGACGCCGTGTTCGCGTCTGAGGCCGTCCGTCCGCGCGTGATCCTGGTGGACAACGCTTCCCGCGAGTCGGTGATCCCACAGGCTCGCGACCGGTACCCGACGATCGACGTCGTGCGCAACGACATGAATCTCGGATACGCCGGGGGGAACAACGTGGGGTTGCGGATCGCGCGAGAGGCTGGGGCGATGCACGTGCTGGTGTTGAACAACGACGCGGAGCTTCGGCCCGACGCGCTGCGTGAGCTCGTCGCGGTTGCGCAGAGCGACGATCGCATCGCTGCGGTGGGCGCCCGGATCCTGCGTCACGACGATCCCGCTCGGCTGTGGATGGCGTGGGGAGAGCTCACGTATCGGCAGAGTCTCGTTCGGTTGGTGGGCGAGGGCGCGCTCGACGGGCCCGATTACGTCGTCCGCCGGGATGTGCCCTGGGTCTCGGGCTGCGCGCTGCTCCTCACCCGTGCGGGTCTCGAACAGGTCGGGCTCTTCGACGAGGAGTACTTCGCGTATCACGAGGAAGTCGACTGGTGCGCGCGGGCACGTGAGCTCGGATTGCGCGTCGTGTATGCGCCGGCTGCCTCGGTGACGCACCGTGGAGAGGGGAGCTCGGGCGGAGGGCGCTACGTGAGCCGCAAGCAGTATCTCGCGGCGCGCAACATGGTACGCTTCGTTCGCCGCCACGGGTCGCTCGCGCAGCGGCTCCAGTTCGCGGCCTTCCTCGTGGCGACGTTGCCCCTGCAGCTCCTGCGCCGGTCGTTCACCGGTGAACAGGATGGCGTGTTTCTCAAGATGCTCGGCGTGAGGGACGCGCTGCTGGGCCGCCCGATCCCTCGCGGCGATCTGGGGCTCGACTGATGTCCATCCGGCCACTGGCGAGGGGCGGTGCGCTCGGACTCGTTGCTCTCGTGATCGAGAAGGCGTCGGCGCTCGTTCTGGTCGTCGCCCTCGCGCGGACGCTGAGTCCGGACGACTATGGCCGGTACTCGTTTGTGATCGCCTACCTCACGTTGTTTCAGGTCCTCGCGGATCTCGGCCTCGAAACGACGTTGCTGCGGCGCCTTTCCCAATCACCGGAGAGCCGCGGGCGCTGGATGGCCAACGCGCTCGGCATGCGGATCGTTCTCGCGCTCACGAGCGCATCGATTGCCGTTGCTCTGGTGCCGGTTGCCGCGCCGGGCCAGGCGGAACTCCGACCGCTCGTCGCAGTTGGTGCCGCGGGACTCCTGTTCGCTGCTCAGCCAGGCTTTCGGGCGTTGTTCCGGGCCGAGGCTCGACTCGATGTCGTTGTGCGGATTGCGACCGCGACGAATGCTCTGCTGTTTGCCTTGGTCGGTGGCGCGCTATGGTCCGGCGCCGGCTTGCGCGGTGTGTTCCTTGGGATCGCCGTCGCACACCTGGTCGGGTTCGGCTTGGCGGCCGTCGCTGCGCGCTCGACGTTCCGTTTTCGGGTCGCGTTCGATCGCCGCACGTGGGCGGTACTGGGTGCGGAGGCATGGCCCGTCGGAGCGAACATTTTCGTCATCATGTTGGGGCTGCGCATCGCGCCCCTGCTCTTGATGTCGTATCGGGGGCCGGTCGAGGTCGGGTACCTCTCGTCGGCGACGCGCTTGGCCGAAGCGCTGAACCTCCTGGCGGATGGACTGATGCTCGCGGTTTTCCCCATTCTCGCGCGACTCGCGGCAACGAACCACGACGCCCTCGGCGCGATCGTTCGCGTGTTCGCGAAGGTGCTGGCCGGGCTCCTCTTGTGCGTCGCTCTCGTCCTGAGCGAATTGGCGCCGGACGTGCTCTCGATCCTCTTCGGCGCGGAGTTCCGCGCCGCCGGACCGGCGTTGGTCCTGCTGACCTGGTTTGCGCTTCTCGCCTCGCTGGGCACGCTATACACCAACCTGCTGGTCGCGCTGGGGCGCCAGCGGATCCTCTTTGCACTCAATGCCGTTTCGGCCCTCTTCCAGATCGGGCTGCAGCTCTTTCTGGTCTCGAACTATGGCCTCCTCGGTGCAGCGGGCGGTGCGGTGTTGGCAAGTGTGGCAAACCACATGGCGCTGTACCTCTTGCCGGCGACCGGTGTCTGGATCCGGCCCTGCGTCCACGCGGTCCTACCCATGGTCGCCCTTGGGGTGGGGCTCGTGGCGGTGGCTGCGCTGGTTCCCGGCCCCGCCCTGGCCAAGGCTGCAGGGCTCGTGGTGGTCTTTGCCGGCCTGGTTCTGGCTTTGGGCTGGGTGGGGCGTTCCGACCTCGATAAGCTGCGCCAGGCCTTGGTTACGGATTGAGGTTCCCTTTGCCCGGCGTCGTCTGCTAGGGGAATGAGTTCACCGAGAGTCTCGCCAATCGACCCACCTGCCTGCGTTTTCCGGCCGGCGTGGGCTCGCCGCCCTCCAAAAAGACCCCCAGGATCGTAAGCCCCGTGCCCGAGAAAGTCGTCGTAATCCCCACGTACAACGAGCGGGGCAACATCGATACGTTGTTGCCGGCGCTGCTCGATTTCGATCCGGGTCTCGAGGTCGTCATCGTGGACGATCAATCGCCGGATGGTACGGCGGATCTCGCGGAGGAAATCGGTCGGTCGCGCGGGCGCGTGCATGTGGTGCGCCGAGCCGTGAAGGAGGGCATCGGCCCCGCCTACCGCTCGGGCTTCAAGAAGGCCCTCGAGCTCGGGGGCGAGCTGATCGTCCAGATGGATGCCGACTTCTCGCACCCGATCTCTTCTCTCCCCGAGCTCTTTGGGGGCACTGCCGATCACGACGTGGTGCTCGGCTCGCGATACCTCGATGGGATCACCGTCGTGCGTTGGCCCATCGAGCGTCTCCTTCTGAGCTACTTCGGGAATTTCTACGTTCGGACGCTGACCGGGTTGCCGGTGCGCGATACGACCGGCGGCTTCAAGTGCTGGCGACGCGAGATGCTGGAGGCGATCAATCTCGATCAGGTCCGCTCGAACGGTTACTCGTTCCAGATCGAGATGACGTATCGCGCCTGGTGCAAGGGTGCGCGAATCCTCGAGGTGCCCATCATCTTCATGGATCGAGAGGTCGGGATCTCGAAAATGTCCAAGCGCATTGGCCTCGAGGCCATGTGGATCGTCTGGGAGTTGAAGTTCCGCCGGGCCGTCGGCCGGCTCTGAGCCCGCCGTGCGAATCCTGATGCTCAACGAGCGGGACTTGACGCACCCGCTCGCCGGTGGGGTGGAGGTTCATCTCGACGAGATCGCGCGGCGATTGGTCGCACAGCACGGCATCGAGATGACCGTCCTGTGCGCCGGGTTCGAAGGTGGTGCGGAAGAAGAGGTTCGTGATGGCGTGCGCTATGTGCGCTTCGGCGAACGCGGGTTCTCCTACTACGCGATGTTGCCCGGCCGCGCGCGCGAAGAGATCGCGACCGGAGAGTACGACCTCGTGGTCGAGAACCTCTGCAAGCTGCTCTTCTTCTCGTCATTCTACCTTCGCGGCGTGCCGCACTTGGCGCTGGTGCATCACCTCTTCGGCCTCAGCGCCTTCCGGCAGGCGGCGGTCCCGATCGCGGCCTATGTTGCCCTCACCGAGGCGCTCTTGCCCGTCGTGTACCGGCGTTGGCCCTTCGTGGTCGTTTCCCCGAGCACGCGAGCCGACCTCCTGCGGCGCGGCCTGCCAGGGGACCGGGTGTCGGTGATCCCGAACGGGCTCGATCACACCAAGTACTCCCCGGGGCCCGGCGACTGTGAAGGGGATCTCGTGGTCTTCGTGGGCCGGCTCGAGTACTACAAGGGGGTCGACGTGCTGCTCGAGGCGTGGCCTCGCGTTCTCGCCGAACGGCCCAATGCCCGGCTGGTTCTCGTTGGATCGGGTACCGCGGAGGGCGAGATGCGACGGAGAGCGAGTAGCGGGGGCCTGGGGGCGAGCGTATCCTTCGAAGGGTTCGTGCCCGAGGAGACCAAGATCGATTGGATGCGTCGTGCGACCGTCGTGGCGCAGCCGTCGCACAAGGAAGGCTGGGGCTTGACGGTGCTCGAGGCGAACGCCTGCGGGGCGCCCGTGGTGGCGACGGACGTCCCGGGGCTCCGTGATTCCGTTCGGCCCGGCGAAACGGGCCTTCTCGTCAGGAAGGGCGACGCAGCCGATCTCGCGGGAGGGATCGTGCGCGTTCTCGCGGACCCGCGTCTTCGCCGACATCTCGCCGACGGCGCCATGCGTTGGGTAGAGCGTTTTCGCTGGGACGAGGTGGCCGCGTCGTTCGCCGATGTCGCACGCGCGGTGGCCGAGCGGCGCGACGTTCCGCCGGTGCGAGATTTCCTAGCGTCCTCGAGCCCGGGGGAAGGCGCGTGAGCGCTGAGCGCGCCTTCGCCGTGCCGCGGCATCCTATCGCGACCGCGCTGCTCGGCGTGTTTGCCGCCGGCCTCTACCTGAGCTTCGTTCGATACGGGATGAATCTCGACGACGAGGGGACGATTCTCTACCAGATCCTGCGGACGTACCGCGGGGAGCTGCCCTACATCGACTTCCACACCGGCTACACGCCCGCGATGTTCTACCTGAACGCCGGGCTGATGGATCTGTTCGGCGTCTCGGTGATGCCGCTGCGGCTCTTCCTGGTCGTCGTGAACACCGCGGCAGTGATATTGATTTTTCGTCTTGCGCTCCGCGTCGCACCGGCGGCGGAGTCGGCGTGTGCCGCGCTCACGTACGCTCTGTTCCTCCCGTTCTTCGCGGGCCAGTTCGCGTCCTTCAATATACCGTACCCCGCCTGGTACGGCGTCACCGCCTGGCTGTTGACCGAGTTGGCGTCGGTGAAGGCGGTCGAGACGGGCAAGCGCTCGTGGTTGGGGATCGCCGGTGCGTTGGCGGGTCTGGCGTTCTCTTTCAAGCCGAACACCGGGGTCCTGGCGCTCGGGGCCGTGGTGCTCACTCGACTGCTCACGATGGCACCCCTTGCCGGGCGCCTGGGCGCGTGGCTGGAGGGGGCGGTGTTGGCCGTAGCCTTCGGTGCGGTCTTCGCGGTGCTCACGTTTGACGTGTTCACCGAGCAGTTTCTCCTCTTGGGCGGCCCGATTCTGATCCTCGTGGCGGGTGCGGGCTACGTGCGTAGTCGCGCGTGCGGGGCGGGGGCTTTCGTGCGGCCGGTGGTCGATGGGTTCCGGGACGTGGGAGCTCTTCTCCTGGGGTTCGTGTTCGCGATCGGTGCGTGGATGGCGTTCTTCCTTCCGCTTCTCGGCCTCGAGCGCTTTGGGCGCGAGGTTCTGCTCTTGGGCGCGGGCGTCGAGCGCATCTATCTCCTCTACTACCCGGACGTGAGTGGCTGGACGATGGCGGTGCTCGCTTCCCTTGCCGCCGCCTGGGTGCTGCCTCGTGCGATCGCGCAGGGTTGGATCCGGATGCAGACGCTCGTGGTGCTGGTGGCCGTGGCGGTCGTCGCGGCCATCGGCGCACTGGCGGTGTTCGGGCTCGCGCCGGAGGGCTTCGTGCTCTCGATCGCGCTGCAACTCGAGAACGTGAGCTACTTCGTCATTCCGCTCCTTCTGGCCGGCAGTGTGTGCATGGTTCTCGCGCGGATGCGCGAGCCTGGGGTCTTCGACGCGTCGGTTGACGGCGCGCTGCCGATCCGGTTGGGCGTCGTTCTCGCGCTGGTGGTGTACGCGGTCTTTCTCTTCCTTCAGTTGTACCCGCGCATCGACTTCATGCACGTCGTCATCTCGATGCCGTCCGCATTGGTCGTCGGTGCGGGTGCACTCTATCGAGTCCAGCGCTGGTGGTGGCGACACCTGGGCGACCCCGAGGTCCCGGACATTCCGCACGGCCGCGTCTGGGCCGCGATCCGCGTCGCGGCGATCGTGCCCGTTCTCATCGGTCTCGGCGCGCGCTCGCTGCCGTTCGCGGATGCTCGACTTGCGCTCGAGGATGACCTCGCGCCACGCCAAATGACACGACTGCGTTTTGACTCGATGCCGATCGAGGTCGAGCGCGACCGGGATCACGACATGCGTGCGCTCTCGGCTGCGGCACGGTTCGTCGCAGCGTCTACCGAGGTCGGTGAGCCGATCGTCACGTTTCCGGCACTTGGCATCGTGCCGTTCCTGACGGATCGGTCCACGCCGGTCCCGCACGATTACTTCTTCGCCGGTCGTCCGTCGCACGCGGACGAGGCGGAGATGGTCGAGCACATTGCCGAGGTCGCTCCGTCCCTCGTCGTGACGCTGAATGACCGCCTCGGATACTTCTCTGCGGCGCCCGCCTACTACTTCATCCTTCGGGATTTCGTCTTGCAGAACTACGTCCTGGTGCGCCGCTTCGGCCGCTACGACGTGCTGGCCCGCAAGGACCTCGCCGAGGCCAAGCCGGATTGGGCGGAGCCGCGTATGACCGGCGATGGATCTGGTCTGTCGATGGCATTCTCCCGGGGGCGTTTTCGCGACGAAGTGCGGGCGGCCCGCCGGATGGCGATCCAGGGGAGCGCGACGGATCTCACCGGCCTGGGCGGCCGACTTGCTGACGTGGATCGGGGCGTTCGCGGGGTTTGGGCGAGTGCCTTCCAGCAGGTTGCCGAGCGAGAGCCGGGTGGCCTGCCCGCGGTCGAGGCGGTGGTGGCGCCCGACCGAAGGTCGCGGCTTCTGTTCGTGCGGGCGTTGGGCGAATATGCCGATACTCGTGCGTTGCCGTACCTCCAGCAGGTGTTTCTCGAGAACGATGGCCGTATCCGCTGGGAGGCCGCCCGCTCGGTCAACTACATCCTGGCGCGGAAGCTCGCCGACCGGTTCCGACTCCACGATCCACCCGTCGGGCCGCTTTGGGACCTCCCCCGGGAGCTTCCGAGCGACGAGTTGGTGGCGCTGGTCGACGATTTCGTCGAGCGCCAACGGATTGGCCCCCTGGCCGCGATCGCGACCGCCCACGCGGGGCGACGTGATCTGGCGGCGAGCCTCGAGCATTTCGAGAGCGAGCGCGAGACCACTTGGTGGCGTATGATCGCGGCTCTCTCGCTCGTTGAGCTTGGACAGCCGAAGCACTTGCGAACGATGCTAGATGCTCTCAATACAGGAACTCTGGCGGGGCAGTACGTGCCTTCGCTGATGCTCGATCCCGACGTGGTTGCGCGGGAGCAGGCGGCTGCCGCCTTGCTCGAGACGCTGCGCGACGGGACTGTGGAAGAGCGCGAGACGGTTGCCTGGATGATTCCCTACCTCGGCGTGCCCGAGGCCAAGACGGCCCTGGCGATCGCGCGCGAGGACCCCGAACCGGCCGTGCGTCGCGCAGCGACGTGGGCCGACGAGCAATTGGGCCGGCGCCCGCTCGTACAGCGTCCGCCTGCCGGTCCGGGAGGTACGTCGTGACGGATTCCGCCAAGACCGAGGAGCGCTGGTCGGTCCCCGAGGGGTACACCGGTGAGCGTCTCGCCGCCGAAGACGCGCGGTTCGCGCCGGACATGGCCCGGCATCTCGCCGCCTATCATCTCATCGGGCCTCTCGTGGCCGGTAAGAAGGTTCTCGAGGCCGGCTGTGGTGAGGGCTACGGCGCGGGACTGATGGCCCGCCACGCCGCTCAGGTCGTGGGCGTAGACTACAACGAAGTGGCCGTTGGCTTCGCCCGAGAGAGGAACGCCGGTACCGAGAACATCGAGTTCCGGCGGATCGATCTTCTCGAGCTCGCGCGCAGCAACCCCGGCGAGTTCGACGTCGTGACGAACTTCCAAGTGTTGGAGCATCTCGACGACCCGCGCCCGTTCATCGAGGCCGCGGCGGCCTGTCTGCGGCCCGGAGGCACACTGATCCTCACGACGCCGAACCGTCTCGCGAGCGTGTCGGAGAACCCCTATCACGTTCACGAGTACGTAGCCGACGAGCTGGCGAGCACCCTGAGCCCATTCTTCGACACCGTGGACGTGAAGGGCATCGCGGGTACGGACCGGGTCTACGCTTTCGAGAAGGCACGGGGCGCACAGGCACAGAAGATTCTGAGGCTCGATCCCCTCGGCATCCGAAACCTGCTGCCCGAGGCCGTCGTCAAGTTCGTGTTCGCGCGTCTGGCGTTGTTGGTGCGCAGTCGGGTGCAGGCGCAGGACGGCGATCTGGTGGATCTGACCCCCGCGGACTTCTCGATCGCCGACTCCGAACCGCCTCAATGGATCGATCTGGTTGCGTTCGCTCGTCGGGCTCCCGAGGCCCCTGGTTCTTGACGTGGCTTGGACCGCACGCAACATAAGGTGCTCTGTCGATGAGTGAAATTTCCGAGATACGTGCTCCCGAAGCCCTGACGCTCAGCGTGATCGTTCCCGTCTACAACGAGCGGGCGACGATTTGGGAGATCCTGCAGAGGGTCGTGCGGCGCCCCGAGGTCGATCAGCTCGTCATCGTCGACGATTGCTCGAGTGATGGAACGGGCGACGTGCTCAGCGCAGGTGAGGCCGAAGGGTGGCCGGAGCTGCAGAAGGTATGCGAGCGGCCGATGCCTGAGGTTGTCTTCCGCCGGCACAGTGTCAACCAGGGGAAGGGCGCGGCACTGCGCACCGGCTTCGAGGTCGCCGATCGGGACGTCTTCCTCACCCAGGATGCCGATCTCGAATACGATCCGGATGACTATCCTCAGTTGCTCGTGCCGCTCCTCGACGGACGCGCGGACGCGGTGTACGGCAGTCGTTTCGCCGGGTATCCCCGCAGGGTCCTGTTCTTTTGGCACTCGCTGGGCAACAAGGCGCTCACCACCTTGTCGAACATGCTCTGCGACCTGAACCTCACCGACATGGAGACCGGCTACAAGGCCATGCGCAAAGAGATGGTCCGCGCGATGGTGCTGAAGTCGAATAGGTTCTGGATCGAGCCGGAGATGACGGCGAAGCTGGCGCGACTGCGGGCGCGAATCTACGAGGTGCCCATTTCGTACAGTGGGCGGTCCTACAGCGAAGGAAAGAAGATCGGCTGGAAGGATGCGGTTTCCGCGGTTTGGACGATGCTTCGGTGCGCTCTCACGGACGATCGCGAGTCGAGCGACCCGTTGCATGCAACCCTTCGGCGGATGGCGGCGCTCGACCGCTACAACTCGTTCCTCTTCGACCAGATCCGACCACACGTCGGACAACGGGTTCTGGAGGTCGGTGCGGGAACCGGAACCATTACGCAATTCGTCCGCGATCGTGACCGGGCGCTGGCAACCGACATCGATGCACAGTACCTGCACTTGCTCAATCGGCGGTTCGACAACAATGCGAACGTCGACGTGGCATTGTACGACCTTGCACAGCCAGCGCCGGAAGCCGTCACGGCGCAGAAGTATGACACGATCATCTGCTTGAACGTCCTCGAGCACGTGGAGGACGACCACGGTGCTCTCGAGCGGCTCTTTGAACTCCTCGAACCCGGCGGCAAGCTCATCTTGCTCGTCCCGGCGCACGGCGTCCTCTACGGTGAGATCGATCAGGCAATCGGCCACTACCGCCGCTACGAAAAAGATGCACTCTCGCGCCTCGTGACTTCGGTGGGTTTCGAGACGGACCAGCTGTTCTTCGTGAACGCACTTTCGACGCTAGGCTGGTTCATCAACGGCCGTCTTCTCAAGCGCAGTAGTGTGCCGGGGATGCAGGCGCGAGTGGCCGACCGGCTCGTCCCGCTCTACCGACTCGAACGCAGGCTGAACCTGCCGTTCGGGCTCTCAGTGATCAGTGTCGCGAGACGGCCGCAGGCGGCGGTGCAGTCTGGAGAGTTGCCGCGGGCCTCCGGCGACCGCTGACGGAGCTGAGTTCGTGGAGGTCGCGCGCGAGTCCGCCCTGCAGCCGCGCGCCGAGCCGCATTGTCGGGCGTGCGGTGCACCGGGACGGCCGATTTTCTCGAAGCGCGGATTCCTTTTTGCGCAATGCGACTCGTGCCATTGTCGCTTTGTGGTGGGTGATCTTCCTGCGCTGGTTTACGATGAGGGCTACTTCGACGGAGACAGCTTCGGCGGGTATCCGGCCTATCTCGATGACCGTGATCTGATCGTCGAGAATTTTGCTCGCCGCGTGCGATGGCTCGCGCCTCACGCGCGAGGTGGCCGCCTCCTCGACGTGGGCGCCGCCTACGGTCTGCTGGTGGAAGCGGCTTCGCGCGAGGGCTTCGACGCGGTGGGCCTCGAGCCAGCAGGCGGGTGCGTGGAGTGGGCGCGCACGGAGTCGGGCCTCGAGATGGTGCACGGCACCGTCGAGGGTGCGACGATCGAGCCAGCGAGCTTCGACGTCGTGACTCTCATGGACGTGATCGAGCATGTGGTAGATCCGGGGGTGGCCCTGCGGCGGATTCGTCGCTGGCTTCGCCCAGGAGGTCTCGTCGTAATCGAGACCGGAGACTTTCAGGCTTTGCTCGCGCGCGTTTGTGGACGGCGTTGGTACTACTACGACCCGCCGCAGCACCTCACATACTTCTCGGCGCCGAGCCTCGAGACGCTTCTCGAAGCCAGTGGTTTCGGCCCCCCGGTCGCGGTGGGCCACCTCGGGCGAGCGGTGTCCCTGCGAAATTTCTCCTTCCAGCTCGGTCGATCGCTTGGCGACGGGGTGTGGGGAAACACGTTTCGACGCCTGGCAGGTTCGCGGCTTGGGTCCTTCACCTTCAACGTTCCGGACCGTGGGAACGTCGTGACGGTGGCCGCACGCGCAACGCGCGGCGGCTGAGTCCCACGGATGCCCGTCGGATTTCTCTGCTGGGCGGCGTGGCTCGCCGGTACTTCATGGGTGGGTGTGACTCTCACCGAAGCGGGCCATTTCTCTGCGGTCGCATCTGTCGGGGGGGGGCTCGCGTTGGCCGGGGTCGTGCGCGCGAAGCTTGCGGGCGGGGCCTGCGGTGCGTCCCGCGCTTCGCGCTGGATCGCGGGGCTGGCGCTGGTCCTCTGTACGTCGTTGCTGCCGGCGATCGACACCACGCTGCTGTCGCAGGACGCGAGCGTGCACCGTGCGGCAGGGCGGTGGCTGGCGGCCAAGGGAAGCCTCGCGATTCCCGACCCGGCGCTCGAGTCGACCGATCCCGCCGCGCGGCTGGTTCTCTTCAGCGGCGGGAGCCTGACCGACAAGCGCACCTCCTTCGTTCGCATCCCGGGCGGTGTCGTAGTGCCGGATCTCGACGAGACGGTGGCGTACCCGAGCTTCTCACACCTCCTCTCGGTGTGGGTCGCGATCGCCTTGTCGCTCTTCGGCCAAGCGGGGCCGCACGGACTCGGAGTTCTCTTCGCCTTCAGCGCGTGGTGGGCGATCGGCTTGGTCGCCTGGAAGGAGGGCAAGGGCTGGGGGGCCGTGGCCGCTCTCGCGATGCTCGCGACGTGGCTTCCGGAGCACTGGTTCGGCCGCTTCTTGATGCCCGAGATCTTGGCGCAGGCTCTGGTGTGGTCGGGGGCCGCCGCCGCGCGGTTCTCGATGGACGCGTTCGGGCTCGATCCGATGGGTCGCGATCTCGGGAGTGCCTCGGCACGGGCCGAGAGGCGGGCGGGCTGGATCGTCGGGGCCGTGGCGGGCCTCCTGCTGGGGGTCGCCGCGTTCGCACGCTTGGAGCAGTTTTGGATTTTCATCCCGGCGCTCCTCCTCGTGCGGGTCTTCGCTCCTCCCGCGCGTTGGGTCTTGCCGCCGGGAGCGCTTGGCCCCGTTCTGCTGTTGGGGGCTCAGGGGCTGTTTCATCTGTGGTGGATTCCGACGGACTACGGAAATCGCATCTACAAGAGTGCGCAGTCGGTCTATCTCCAATTCGTACTGGTCGTCGCCCGGTTGGCTCGCGGCGATGGATACGTGCTCGAATTCTTGCTGAACACGGTCCTGCCGATCTGTGTTCTGCTGGGGGTGGGATTCTTGCTCTGGTGGGGTAGGCGTCTCGACCGCCGAACCCCGGGATCGTTGTTTCGTCCGCTGGTCGTCGTGATCACTCTGGTTTGGCTGGTGGAGCTGTACTCCAGGGGATTCCCGTCGTCCTTCTCCGTGCTCGGCTCGATTTTCTGGTACGTACCCTGGCCCGTGTGGGGCGCGGTTGCGATCGGCCTGCCGACGCTGGCGGGCCTGCCCGGACTGGAACTCGCTCTCGTGCTGGAGGCGATCGATCAGGTGGTCTGGGGGCGCGTGAGTCCGGAGCACATCTGGGCGTCCCGTCGGCTGGTCACGGTCGCTCTTCCGGTGCTCGCTCTCGCGGCGGTTCGCGGAGGCTTCGGTGCTGCGAGGTGGGGGCGTCCTGGCGCGTACGTGGCGCGTAGTCTGATCGTACTCGCCGTGCTTCTCGGCGCCGTGCGGTTGCAACCGGTCGTCGGGGTGCCGTTCCAGGCCGGCGGGCGCGAGTTCGTTGCCGATGTTGCGGAGGACATTCCGCAGGGAAGCACCGTCGTGCTCGTGCAGCCACTGGATTGGTTGCACTTGGCCTCCGCGCTTTGGCTCGGGGAAGGGCGCCACGCGGTCGTGATGCGCGGGGAGGGATACCCGGGCTACGACGCCGTCTTCGAGGAGTTCTTGCTGGGGCGTCTCGACGCCCCGCTGTACGTCGTGGCGGGGGCGGTCGTCGGGCCAGCGGGCGGCGATGATGAGGCCCGCGGGGAGTTGGCGAGATTGCCGGATGGCGTGCGTCTCGAACGCTTATCGACCTACGTGTGGACGGCACCTACGCTGGAAGTCACACACGATCGGCTGCCGGAGGCGACGATCGAGCGTCGAGCGTTCCTGCATGTCTACAGAGCTCACCGCGCCGAAGAAGCGCAGCCGATCGGGCCTTGATCAGCCCTTGTCCCAAAGCCCGAGCCGCATCTTCCAGGGAGTGACCATCGATCGTGCGATCTCGGCGCGCGAGATCTTCGACTGACCCGCCCGGCGTTGGGTGAAGACGATGGGAACCTCGATGCCAGCGAGGCCGGCATCGACCACGCGATACTTCAGGTCGATGAGGAAGGAGTACCCGCTGGTCTGAATGGCGGGTAGCCCGACCGATTCCAGTGCCCGCCGCGTCAGGCATTGAAACCCGCTGGTGCAATCGCGGAACGGCATGCCCGTCACGAGCCGGGCGTACTGATTGGCGACCGCGCTCATGATGAGGCGGGACAGATCCCAGTTCACGACGCTGATCCCGTTCAGGTAGCGCGAGCCGATGACCAGGTCGGCGTTCGCGGCCCCGGCGACGAGCGCGGGAAGGTACTGAGGGTCGTGCGACCAGTCGCCATCCATCGATATGACGGCGTCGTACCCCTGTTCGAGCGCGAGTGCGAAGGCTTCGCGGTAGGCCGATCCGAGGCCCAACTTGCCGGCACGGTGGAGGACTTTGAAGCGGGGCGTACGGCGCGCGATTTCGTCGGCGAGGTCACCCGTCCCGTCGGGCGAGTTGTCGTCGACGACGAGA
>JAJCZO010000265.1 GCA_029262355.1 Deltaproteobacteria bacterium | reverse complement strand
ACTACCCCGGTGGGACCCTCGGGTGCTGACGTCGCTCGTCTTCCCCGAGGGCGGCGGCCTTCCCCGTTAGTATGGCGGGTCGGCTCCCACGATGACCTTTCGAGGCCTGCTCGGTGTTCACTCACGTTGCGGCCCGCGCGGCTCGCTGGATCTCCAACGAGATCCTTTTCTCGGAGTGCTTCAGCCCATTCGTCACCTCCTGGACCGCTCCAAGTGCTTCCGGCTGGAGCGATTCTTCCGCGCCAAGCCCGCTCTCCGAGCTACGTCCTGCAATGCAGGGCCGAGCATCGGGCGGCCAGACCATCAGTATGCGGAGCGCCATAGTGATCTGGCAGGGTCTGTCGGAACTCCGCGGTGGAGTCCGAGCAGCTTTCGAAGAGGGAGATGGGGACGACTGTCAGGTGAGGTCGACTGCAACCTCTGCGCTGTGCTCCGGGCTACCCGAGCGACCGAACCCACCCGCCACTCGACCAACGCCCACACCGAGCTCCTTCGCAATCCGGATCTGTCCCCACCCTTTCGCCCGTAGCTCTGCGGCCTTCTCGTGGTCGAACCATCGTTTTCGGTTTCCGACCTGCTTTCCTCTCGCCTTCGCAGCTCTCAACCCGGCCTTGGTCCGCTCCGAGATCATCGATCTCTCGTACTGGGCCATGACTCCGAAGATGCTCGCGACCATTCTTCCCGAGGCCGTTCCGAGGTCCAGGTTCTCCCGATACGACACGAGCGTCAGGTTCCGCTCGCTCATGAAGTCGATGATCTTCACGAGATGCGAGAGAGAACGTCCTAGACGATCGAGTGCGTGCACGACCAGGATGTCGAGCCGTCCCTTCTGCAGCGAATCCCAGACCGCGTTCCAGCCAGGTCGGCTCTCCTTCGCGCCGGAGATCCCGACGTCGATGAACTCGACGGGTTCCCAACCACGGGACCAGCAGTACTCACGGAGGTCGTGAAGCTGTGCGTCGACCGACTGGTCGTCGGTGCTGACCCTGGCGTAGATCGCGACTCGTGGAGGCCTGCCCACGGCCTGCTGATGCGTCGCATCACCGCGGCGCTCGCTTCGCACCCCGTCGTGACCACCGTGCGTCCTTCCGTTTCTGTGATCAGCCACGATCAATTCCCCATCAGGCGAACTTGGTCCTCATCCGCATCCGGTTGCCACTCCGCGTGGAGGAACCGGAGGAACGATCGCACCTCGACACTCTCCGCGCTCGCGACCTGCACCTCCCCGACGCGATTCATAAACGCGATGAGGGCCACCCGGTAACCTCCGGCTTCCATCCGGTCGAGCAACTCGTTGGTGACCGCCCTCGGTTCGTGCCGAAGCCCGGCCACGTAGATCAACTGATTGGTTCCGTTCGTCTCCTTCTTCTCCATCTGCCTCCTTTGTCGTCTGCTTGCCGCCAACACGGCGGCTCTAACCAAAGGCCCGGGCCCGCGACCTGGCCCCGCTGCTGGGGAGCGCCTTCCGGGGCTTTCCCTTCCGCCCGGAGACGTCCCGCACTTTCGCCCCGCCCCCAACCCCCTGCGGACGGAGGAAGACCGTCCGGGTGTTTCCGAGGGCGCGAGCGGGGGGCGTCCCGGCGGTCGCTTCGCCCTTCCTGTCGCTCCAGGCGCAGCCCGCGCCCTGGCGAAGCGCCAGGTATCACTCGGGCAAGGTACCAATTTTAGTTTAACACACGCCGGGTTTCGAAGGAATTATCAATACTTATAGAGGGCTCGCACGGCGTGGTCTTCTGGATCCAGACCTTGACCCAGGCCAAGGAGGATCCCAGATGATGAAGCTCGAGGAAATGCGCCGCGAACGTGGATGGAGCAAGGCGGAGCTCGCCCGCCGCGCCGAGATCGGCGAGGCCGACGTCGGCAGCGCTCCCTATGCCCGGTTCAGGTAACGCAGCTGCCAGCCCCCACCCCGATCGCACCCCTCAGGATCCGGCGTGGCAAGACGTTGTGTGAGCCGCGACACCGATAGGGGCTCGATCGAGAGCGCGAGCGCGCGGCTCGGCGACACACCGAGCGCGTGGCCGACAATCGCCCGAATGACACCAGCGTGCGTCACCACAACGCGCGGCCGGGAGTCCGGGCTCGACGAAAGCTCACTCAAAAATTCGCCGACGCGCACCCACAGCGCTCGATAGCTTTCTCCCCCAGGCGGCTCGGTGTCCGGCGCAAGGTAGGACCAGTTGTGCGGAGGCAGATCCCGGATCCGCTCCCAGAGCCCTTCGAACTCAAGACCGTGCCACTCGCCAAAGCTCTGCTCGCTCAGACGCTGGTCCACCATGAACGGCCGAGACTCCGGAACGAGCCCGCAGAGCCTCTCGGCCGTCTGCCGGGTACGTCTCATTGGGCTCACCCACCAACGAGCGCCCGCGGGAAGCATCGCCGCGGCTCGTTCAACGGCCTCGCCGTCGGAGAGGTCGGCCGCACCGTCGAGAGACCGATAGATGCCCTGGCTCACCTCACGGACCGGCGCGTGGCGGACCAGGTACCAGTCGACGAAGAGCGCGCCCCCCTCTTTCATAACGCCGAACTCGACGCGGCGAGCGCCAGCAGGAAGACGACTTCGCAAGCCTGCTGCCCCGCACCAAGGACGTCGCCCGTGTAGCCACCAATCTGTCGCCGGGCGACAACGCTCAGAAGGCAGACGGCGGCCAAGCCGGACGCGGTCGAGCGAAGCGCCACCGACGGACCCAGGCTGATGACCGCCGGGACGACACCGAGGATTACGGCGGCAACAAGCTCGCCTCGCGCCGGACGACGGAGGGCCGCGCCGAGTCCTTCAGGGCGTGCACTCTCCAGGCCCCAGAGCATCGCAACGATCGCAGCGCGACTCACCGTGCCGGCAGCGACCAACCCGAGTGCAGCATTGGACATGGGAAGCTCCGCTATGGCCGCCGCCCGCAGGCCCACGGAAAACACGACCGCGAGCCCTCCGAACGTACCGATGCGACTGTCCTTCATGATCTCGAGCTTGGCCTGACGGTTCACGCCGCCACCGAATCCGTCGGCGACATCGGCGAGCCCATCCTCGTGAAATGCTCCGGTCGCAAGACATTGGGCGACGATCGTCAAGAGCGAAGCCGGAAGCGCGGGAAGGCCGAGCCACGCGGCCGACACCAGAGTGCAAGCGCCGATGCCGCCGACGAGTAGGCCGACCACGGGATTCGCCCACGCACTGCGCGCGAGATCTGGTGGAGATTCAGAGAACCGCTCCCAACGCACCGGGATGCGCGTCAGGAGCATCAAAGCCGCCGCGACGTCGGCGACGAGGCGAGGCGCCTCGGATCGAAGCGCGGCGGGTCTACTCGTCACGGGTCGACACCCCTGCCTCCGAGAATGTCGACATGCCGACGTGCGTCGACACAGCGGCCCGCAGCACGAGCAAACAAACGGCAGCGCCGCTGGCTTCGCCGAGTCGCATGTCGAGATCGAGTACTGGCTTCATGCGAAGGCACTCGGCCAGTCGCCGGTGTCCGGCCTCAGCCGACAGGTGAGAAAGCAGTGCGTGATCGAGTGCGGCGGGGTTGTCGGCGACCAGCGTAGCCGCAGCCGCGGTGGAGACGAATCCATCGAGCACTATCGGGATCGAGCGATGGCGGGCCGCAACCACCGCCCCCGCAAGCGCAGCGAGCTCGCGTCCGCCCAGACGTCGCAGCAGGTGGAAGGCTGACCCGAGCGAGCGCCCCGTTCGCTCGACCGCAGCATTGATGACGTCGGCCTTGTGCGCGATGCCCGCATCGCTGACTCCTGTCCCCGCGCCCACCCAGGCGCTCGCCGCACCACCGAACGTGGCCAGCGACAGCGCCGCCGCAGTGGTCGTGTTCCCGATGCCCATCTCTCCGAGCAGCAGGAGGTCGGCCTCCTCGGGCACCGCATCGACGCCGGCTTGCAGCGCCATCGCACACTCCGCCTCCGTCATCGCGTCTTCGACCACAATATCGCGGGTGGGGCGATCCAGCTCCACCGGAATGACGCTCAACTCTGCACCGGCGAGCCGACAGAGCTGATTGATCGCCGCACCCCCCGCGCGGAAGTTCGCGACCATCTGCGCAGTCACGTCAGTCGGATAGGCGGATACGCCGCGGGCTGCGACACCGTGGTTCCCGGCGAACACCAGACAGTGGACACGGTCGAGCCCGGGCCTTTCGCGACCTTGCCAACCCGCGAGCCAGATCGCGAGTTCTTCGAGCCGCCCGAGCGCGCCTGCTGGCTTCGTGAGCCGCGCCTGTCGATCGGCGGCCGCGTCTCGGCTGACAACATCAGGCCCAGGCACGTCGCGCAGCGCACCTGCGATCTCGTGAGCCCCCGAGAGGCTCACCACTCGATGCCTCGCTGGGCCCGGATGCCGGCCTGGAAGGCATGCTTGACCACGCCAACCTCGCTCACGGTATCCGCGATCTCGATCAGCGGCTCCGGTGCTCCTCGGCCGGTGATCACGACGTGTTGGTCGGAAGGCCGCGCCCGCAGTGCCTCCAGTACGGGCTCGAGCTCGAGCATGTTGGACCGAAGCGCGATGCAGAGCTCGTCGAGCACTACCAGCCGGACCTCCGAATCCGCAAGCTGGCGGGATGCCACGGTCCAGGCGCGGGCCGCCGCCGCACGATCCCGGTCTCGGTCTTGGGTCTCCCACGTGAAGCCCGCCCCCATAAGGTGGACCTCTACCTCGGGGAGCCTCTCGAACAAGAGCTGCTCGCCCGTCTCGCGGGACTTGATAAAATAAACAACGCTCGTTCGCATCCCGTAGCCGGCGGCGCGCGCGACCATTCCAAACGCGGAGCTGCTCTTTCCCTTCCCGGGGCCGGTCAGGACGAGCAGCACTCCCTGGTCGCTTTCGGCAGCGGCAATTCGCTCGTCCATCTTTGCTTTTCGGCGCTTCATACGTTCGCGGTGAACCTCAGGGGTGGTCTCATTCATGTCGTTTCCCTCCTGCAGATGCGGCCCGGGTAGACGGGGAGCAGCTCGACGGCATTGTCGCCTGACAGCCGCTGAACCCGGACACCGTAGAGCCGCAGCAAGAGCCCGGGTTCGAGCAGCGCCTCGGCCGCCCCGCATTGAGTGTGGCCATCGCCGAAGAGCACCACGGCTCGATCGGCCACGGCGTGCGCCTGGCTCAAGTCATGAAGTACGATCACGATCGTCCGACCGATGGCGGCCTCTTCCTGGAGAATCTCGAGCCACCGGACTTGGTGGCAGAGATCGAGATGTGCCGTAGGCTCGTCGAGGAGCCAGATGGGCGCATCCCGCAACCAGAGGGCTGCCAACTCGACCCGCTGCCGCTCGCCCGAAGAGAGCTCATTGAGTCTCCGATCCTCGAGCCCGCCGAGATCGAGCCTCTCCAACGCCGCCTCAGGCGCTCGCGACCGTGCCGGGGCCGCGCCGAGGCGCTCGGCGACGGTGAAGCCGAAGTCCGCCGAAGGTAGCTCCCCTTGCCACGCGATCCGCTCGGCGCGGCGTCGCGGGGACCAAGCGCGGATCGGCTTACCGTCCAGGTGAACCTCTCCGGCCGCGGGCGCGAGCTCACCGGACAGGGCGAAAAGCAGACTGGACTTCCCCGAGCCGTTGGGTCCGAGCACCGCCCACGTGCAGCCGGACGAAAAGGAGAGATCGAGTTCCTCAACCAGAACCCGCCCGCCGCGGACCAGTTGAAGGGATTGCGTTACGAGGCCCATGCGCGTCGCCTCACCAGCAGCCAAAGGAAGATGGGAACACCGATGATCGCGGTGACGACACCTACCGGTAGTTCGGCCGGCGCCACGACGGTACGGGCACCGGCGTCGGCGAGAACGACGAGACTCGCTCCGCCTGCGACGCACAGGGGAAGGAGCGCACGGTGCGGAGCGCCGACGAGCATTCGCGCCGCGTGTGGCACGACCAAACCGACGAACCC